>CAYFGW010000114.1:0-15125 GCA_964342365.1 uncultured Candidatus Sericytochromatia bacterium
AAGAACCGGGCTGGTCCACCAGTAAAGCAATCCAGAGGGCTTCCTCGCCATAGAGGGTGCGAATCATGGGAAATCCCACAAAGGACGTATTTCCCAGACCGGCGGTTAATAGCAAACAACCGGTGGTGGCCCGGTCCCATTTTAAAGCCTTGCTGAGAGGAAGCAGGAGTCCCCAGCAACATAAAAAACCCAGCCAGGCCACGCCCGCGGGCAGTAAAATATTCGGTTGAATGGGAATTTGACTCACCATCACCAGCGTCAGGGCAGGCAGGGCGATCCAGAGCACATAGTGGTTCAGAGCTTTCGCCAGTGCCGCATGAGAGAGGGAACCTTCGTTTTTGCCCAGTGGCAATCCCTGTAGCGCAAACCCTCCGGCCAGTCCCAGAAAAATCCATAAAAAGGTCATGGGACATTATACCGGAGGGTCAGGTAAAATCGTTACCTGGCGGAGTGCTTAAGGGGCGCGGTGTAAATCCACTTTCAGATTGTCCATTAAGAAGCCACCGGTTTCACCCGCTCCCAGCTTAATGATGGGAACCACTTTGACATAGGTAGCGCCCGCAGGAATACTGGCGCGGTCAATGGTGACATGACGAAACTGGGTGGCGTTCACCTTTTGAGAGGTTACTGTGCCCAGCTTATTATCGTTGGCATCAAAGAAATCTACCAGCAGTGAGGCTTCAGAGTCTGCATTGGTAAAGGTGCTGGCCAGATAAAGTTCTGCGCTCAGACCGTCGTTGCCGTCATATTCTGGCAGCGTCACCTGTTTCACCACACCGCCGTATTCGGTGCTGGCATCGGGGTTGCCCGCGGTCAGAGCCAGGTCACCTGCTACCACAGGCCAGTTATCCACCGTATAGAAATCGTAGGTGCCAAACTGTTCATCCATTTCGGTGGGGAAATTGTCACCATAGGTTTCATGGGTGCCTGAAGCGTCAAAAGTGGCGTTCAGCAGGTTTGTGGTGGTGTAGTGATTTTGAGGAATAAACTCCAGAGAAGCTTCCTCGAAGGTCAGGGAAGAATCTTCGGTTTCGCCCAGATAGCCCATGGCGACGACGGTGGCTGTGGTGGCGCACTCAGGAATTTCTACGTCTACCACCAGCTCACTGCCTTTGACTTGATTGCCGCGCAGGGTGCTGGATACGGCCACCGTTTCAGCGGGGTCATCAAAACAAATCATCAGCGTTACATCACTATCTCCGTGAGTAAAGGTGGGAGCCGCTTTTAACTTGGCTTTCACCCGGTCACCCTGGGTATAGTTCAGCTGTGCAGATTTAGCAATAGAGGTTTCTAGCAGATTTTGACGGTCGGCGCTGTATTCGCCGGGGAAATTACGAATCCCGAGAATATCGTTGTTGGGATCATCAATGCCGCCGGGGCTGGGGTCGTAGTGGCCGGGGTTGTGAAGAACCACGCCGCTGCCAGCAGGAAAGTAGTCACCGTTCCACTGTTTCCAACCGGAGGTGGTGTCGGGATTGGTTTCGCCGGGCAGGTTACCAAAGTTAGGCAAGCCACTGTAGCTGGCAAAATCATTGTTGAACAAGAAGGTGGGAGCACCGGGACGTGCGGCACTGGTGTCCGGGCAGTTGTGCCATTGAGAAGAACTCATATCGTAAATGCTCTGGCCGGTAGTATAGGTGTTCAACTTTTGAGTAGAGTAATCATCCAGATTCACTTCATAGAGACTGGTGATGGGATTACCGCCGTTGCCGTTGTAATCGCTCACCCACAGCTTATCATCGGGAGAGAATCCCACAGCCGCAATATTGGCGTCCAGGGTGAGATCCGCCAGTTTAACTACCGTTTGATTGGTGAGATCTACTTCATACAGGCTCTGGCCTGCCCCCATAATCAAACGACCGTCGTAGGAAAAGGCCAGATCGCCACCGGTGGCGTCGCCGGTCACTGCGCTCCAGTTGGCAATGTTCTGGTTCACTGCGGAAATCCCATACGTGGACTGGTCATTAATATCGGGAGTCTGGGTATGGTCCACCTTAAAGAGGGCTTGTGGTGTAGACACATAAAGCTCACCGTCTCGTGAAAATCCCATTTTAGGAGGAACGGCTCCGGCATTAAAACGACCGGCAAATTCGTGGCCGCCCGCGCCTTCTTCGTAACGGGTCATGTACACGTTGCCATCACCGTCGGTGCCTGAAGTGAGGGCGTAAATTTTTCCGTCCACGGGGTGCTTGGCCAGTCCGAAAGCGCTCCCAAACCAGTTGGGCAGGGTGCTGATTTCGGTGGCGGAATAATCAGAGGTGTTGATCTCATAAATGATATTGGTGGCCCCACTGGTATTGGTACCGGTGGCAAACATTTTTGGGGTGCCCTCGCGAGTGGCCTGAATACCAAAGTCGCCGCTGCGTTGAATCACATGATCCCCCTGACGCATGCGGGTTTGAAAACCGGGCGTCTCCATTTGCTGGCGGGCGTGCTGGATCATTTTCTGGAGTCGAGGAGAAAGTCCCTGAATCCCGCTGCGTACCTGAATTTTTGTACCCTGATTCAGATTTTGAGATCCTTCGGGCATGGTGCCGGGAGTAATTTGCGGAAGACTGGCTGCAGGTGCTGTCACGCTGGCGGGGGCAACGCCCGTGTTGTTGTTGGCCACGGGAATAGGAGTGGCTGTGGTACAACCCACCAGGGCGAGGCAAACCAGTGCAGAACTCAGAAATCTGTTGGTGTTTGCTTTTGTGTTTTTCATGTTGAAAGCCCCTTTGCGCTGTGGGCGCGCTTATCGTTATTATTTTCATTATAAAGGGCGTGACTGAGGTCAAGCTGAAGCCTACCTTAAGCTTTTTTAAGGTTGAGAAGGTTGGACCCTAAGGTTTAACTCCGTTGGGCTCCATAAAATGGGACAACAGCTTTTCGATCCAATCTACTTCTCCAGGGAGTAAGAAAACACCTGGAATTTCTAACACCTGATTGGGGGCGTCAAAGTATTGCAGCACGTGATAATTCGCCTTTAAAAAAAAGGAAGACTTCTGCGGCACCAGATGCAGGTGTTCAGCGGTAGATAAATCTAGCGTTTTTCGTTTCCAGTCCTGTCTGATGTGCAGTTGCTTGTTCTTAATGACCCACTGCATATCCTGAGCAAGGGGCTTAATTCGGGTGTGGAAGGCAAACTGTAGCGCAAGACTTATGGCGATGGGTACAAGGAGGGGTGGGAAAAATATGCCTCCCAGAATAAGGAACAGAGAGAAATAAGTGAACCCGTTGAGCAATAACCTTATCCAAAACAGTCGACTTTCTCGTACTCTTGAAGGTCCGGGAATGAGCAGTTCAAAGCGATCCTGTTGAGAACTTATTTGCAGGCGCAGGGTGGGAGGGTGTGAGATTCCCTGTTCACTGAGTTTTTGAATCCAGGGATTGTCCTGCCAGTGTTCGGTTACTCTTCCGGTGCTATGTTCATACTCTTGTTGAAGATAGTTTTCTTCAGCCTCTCTCAAACGCGCCACTCGCTCTTGCTTGCTGGGACCCCGGGCTTTTTGTTCTGTGTACACGTGGAGTTCATAAAGGTGTCCCAGGCCTTTTAACGCTTCTGTGGCAGACACTGGGCGTTCTTCCACCCGCAAGTGCGTCAGGCGCTGCAGCCATTTTACAAAGCCTGCTTCAAGGTTTAAATCTTCCAGTTTAAGCGCCTGATTTTCCCAGGTGTAAGTGGCCGGGGAGCGTCCCCGCAGCGCGTAAATCAGGCACATGCCCGCACTGAATAAATCGCTAGCGGGGCTGTGAACGCCCATATACTGCTCCGGGGCCGTGTAACCAAAACTTCCCGTGCGGGTAGAACCGCCGCTTCCCTGATGAGCAAAGCGCTGTTGGGCACCGCCAAACCCCAGGAGATAGACCCGATTGTCGTCGATCAAGATATGTTCGGGCTGCACATCGCGATGCATCAGCGGCTCTGTCTGCCCGTGTAGGCGCTCAAGGGTCTCCAGCAAGGCCTTTGCCAGCGCGTACCATTCCGGGGTGGTGGGGCGCCAGTTTTCGCTGACTTTTTGCGCCAGGGAAACGCCGGGCAGGTGTTGTTGCACCATAAACCAGCGGCTTTCTGTTTTGATAAAATCCAGCAGTCGGGGAATATGAGGATCTTGAAGTTGTTCGAGGTTCTTGATTTCCCGTTCAAATTGAGAAAAGGCCTTGATGTCTTCAATGGCGGGGATATTGAGCTGTTTAATCACCACTTTTTCATCGGGAGACTGGCTTTTGTGGGCTATCCAGGTGGAAATGCCTCCCTGAACGCTCTTTTGTTCTATAAAGCTGTAGCCTTCCAGTTCAGGGAGGGCAACGGGTGTGACTGCTGTGTTAATAACTTCCACGGAGCGCGAAACAAGGGTTGTAGGAATATCGTTGTGGGGAGCGGCCCCGGGGAGGTACTTCACCGCCTGTGCAGTATCGTCAAAACGCAGTGCTGCATCGGGGTGCACCATGATTTCTAACCAGTTTTTAAGGGGAGCGTCACAGTCTATGTGTTCCCAAAAATCGATGCGCTGCTCTACGATCAGGCTTTCAATGCGCATTCCGCTTAAGAGTACGGCACAGGTGGCTCCCAGCGCATACAGATCGCTGCGAACGGTAGGCTGTCCCGATAATTGTTCTGGTGGGCTGTATCCGGGAGTGCCTCCCACGGTAGACTGCGGTTGCCCTTGTAATTGCGCTGCTCCAAAATCGATCAGGAAAATTTTTTGTTTATGGCGGAGCAAATTAGAGGGCTTAAGATCCAGGTGCAGAATGGCGGGGGGTGCCTTGTGAAGCGCCTGCAGCATGTAAAGCACCTGAGCAGCAATGTCGATCACTTCTTCCACGGGAAGCGGGCCCTGTTCGAGCCGTTCTTGCAGGCTTTCTCCTGCCAGATAGGCCTGAATCAGACATAGCCAACGCTGGTTTTGATAAACGATTTCTTTCTGGGCTATAAAGGTGGGAAAGCGAGGGTGATCTAGCGCCGACAAAATGGCGGCTTCTTGCTCGAAAGCCTGAATGGCGTTCCAGTCAGACCCTTCACTCAGGTTTAAGCATTTAAATAAAACAGAGCGTGTTTCCGTATCAGAAACGTGATAAACGCCCGTATAAATTTGAACAGCACCGTGGTCCACAAGGTGCTGTTCAACATCATAATTGCTGCCAAAATAAGGAAAGGTCATTCCCTTATTTTAGCAGTGTCAGAGAAGTTTTTATTTCAGTCTTACTCTACTTCAGTCTTACTCTACTCTTATTCGAGCGTCCAGATGCTGAGGACGCCTACCGTATTCTGGGGAGTAATCCCAAAGCTGACGCCGTAATCGTTGTAAGCAATCACGTGTTTGAAGCGCGGGTCGGCGGACGCCATTTTTTCAAAACCGTGTTCTTTGCCCAGCATGTTAAAAATAGTGCTTTCTGTGTCGCCAATGCCCAATAACTTACCGTTAACTTCGGCCTGATAACCGGGGTTTGAAATCTGAATGCGCTCAATTTTATTTTCCGGGTTTACCCCTACTACCAGATTGCCAAAGGTGTGAAACCGGAGCACCTGTCCACGCATGTTTTGTTCCTGAATATTTTCAGCTTTGCCGATGTTGTCCAGGACTTTTTTGAGCATGTCTTTTTCTAAATACAGATTGAAGTCACCGTCGGATCCCTGAATATGAGCTCCCACACCGGGTACCAGTTTGAGGGGCGTATTTTTACCCGTGGCAAAATTCAGAGTGATCGGGTAGTCTGTGTCCTTGCCCAGTTTTTTTAATTCTGTATCCACAGCTGCTTCGAGGCGTTCGGGTTGAGCACTGAGTACTTCCCAGGGCTTCACCGGATTCACCATTTTGCGCTGAGCCGGGTAAGCGTTCAGGCGTTTGGCGGTATAGAACGCGCGGGTTGCGTCCCAGGTTTTGCCCATGTTCAGGTAATTGAGTCCCTGATAGTAGGCGGTAATGGGGAGCCCCGGCTGTAATTCAGAGGCGTCTTTGAGAAAAGCCTGCGACTGCTGATGTTGCTTCATGGACATGGCTTTTTCTGCGGCCTGTAGGTGGAGAGACAACAGCTGCTGTTCCATTTCGCGAGTGAGTTTCCACTTGTTTTCGTTAACACTTTTGACGTCCTTACTGGCTTTAAAAGCTTGCAAATTTGCTTTTGCCTTTGCCAGTTCCTCGGTGAGTGCCGCTAAGTTTTTGCCCATGACGATAGACTGCACGTGCTGGTCAAAATTGGTTTTGATTTCAAGAGATGTGGCTGCCATTGCTGAGAAAGAAAACTGAATACTCAGAGCCAGAGCCAGACTTATAACAGGGATTTTACGTGTGAAATTCATGAGATTATACCTCCGATAGTGCTATTTTTTCAGAGCGGGTTCAAAGAACGTGTTAATTCAAGATCAAAGAGTTATAAAACGTAGGGATTAGCTGTTATGCTGATGCGGAGGTGTATCATGTCATCAATCATTGAGCGCTTACAGCGCCTTGCGGACGCCACCGCGGAACCCTCCTTTATGATGGGGGACTATCTGGAGCACGAGTATGGGGATATTTATCATGCTGCTCTCAAAGATCTGGTGCTTCGTCTGGGAATTCCCGATGTGATTCCCGAGGGGCTGGTGTTTGTGATTACCCGAGATTTTCGCGCAGACAGTCAACGCATTTTGAAGGGATTGGGAATGCCTCTGGCCAGAGGCAATAGCACCCGCGAAAAAGCCCTGAGTCGTACCTTTTCCTGGTTCAGTGAGGACAAAATGTACTTTGCCGTACTCATTGACCATCAACGGGTGGGCACCGGCATTGTGAACGGCTCTTATTTGCCACCCCGGGAGCAGTGGTCAGATCTCAATACCCGCTTGCCCGCCGATATTTCTTCTCAGGATATTTTTGATGAGTATTTACTGTCACTGCGGGCGGTGGCTCACGAATTGGGTCGCTGTCGGGATAACGCTTATCGCCTGATTCCCTATGGCCGGGACTATTTGAACGAAGGTCGCCCGGAAGACATTAACCCCCATGCTTTACACAATGCCCGCGCACTCTGGGGTGGCTTTTACGGAGAGTATTACGCCTATTTATCGCTGCCTCAGGACACCGTTAACGAAGAGGTGATGTTTAAAAACACCCGCAAGCAGGTGCTGGACTATCTTGAAAAGAATCAGCAGGCGCTGAATATGCCCCTTAAACAAGCGGAGCGATACGTGCCCTGTTCGCAGAATGCTTTAAAGGCAGTAGCCTATGAAATCGGTCGGCTGTGTGCCTTTCAGCGCTTGCCACAGCTCAAAGAGATTATTGCACCTGTCAAAGAAATCAACCCGGCTTTTGCCACATTGATTACCGATCTGTCAGAGGTTTTGCAAGAACTTCTGGCTCTCAAACCTCAGGACTGGCAGGCGCATCAGCTGGACGGGCTGGGTGAGATTTTAAATCGAGGTTTTCAGTACTGCGGCTTTTATTTGTCTTTCGATGAAAACGGGCAAATGCTCTTTAATACGGGCCCTCACGAATTTGTGTGAGCGGTGAGCACGTACAGCTTTTTGTCGCTGACGAAGCCGACGAACCCATGCTCCTCGTGTTTAACAGCGGCCAGATTTGTACGTAAAGGACTGTCCAACTCCACTTGCCAGAGCAGTTCCACTCCCGCTTCGTTTGTGGATGTACGAGACAGGGCGGCCAGTGCCCGTCGGTTTTGCGTGGGCACCAGCAACTCGGGCCGTTCGTCGCCGTCAACGTCCAGGGTCATTGCCATATCCAGATTGTTTGAGCCGAGCACGTGACTGCTATAACCGGGCAGTTCCGCCACTTTGATCAATGCCCTGTCCACCTGACGAAAGTAAGTGACCACGCCCCCGAGATGGGGGGTTCTTACACTCACCAGTTCGGGCTCACCTCCGAGGCCAAGGGGGGCAATCGCAATGCCGTGTCGCCAGCGAAACCCACGACCAATGGGCTCAGATTCGGCGAGGATTTCAGGGGGGGTGCGGGTGCTATAAGAGACAAAGCGTGCACCGGAACGGGAGTTGCTCAGGGTCAGTAAGAGTTCAGCCGTGCCGTCACCGTCCAGATCTCCCCAGAGGGGTACAGTGGCTTCAATGACGTCTGGTGGCGCAATTTCCAGCGAGGTCCCTCTCACAAAAACAGCTTCGGCTTCAATCCCGTCACCCAGTACGTTGTGGGCGTAGCGTGATGTGGGTTGAGTCAGCCATAAATCGGGAATATTTCCCGTGGTGATGAGCAAAGGAGCGTCGGGCAAAGGGGGGAACAGCGCCGTTTCTGGCGGGGGCGGGGGCAATTCCAGTTGTAGCTGTCCCTGTGATAGAACAAGCTCCGGTGGCGTGTTATGCGTCCATTTGTTCGGGGTCAGGCTCACTGTTTCCGGGGCGGATAACAGGTCTCTTTTTTGCCGTAAGGCCTGCGTATCTCCATTTTCGTAGACCACCACCCAGTACACAAAATCACTGTCTAAATCACTGTCTAAGTGGGTCAGTAACCAGCGGGGGGAACGGTTTTGGGTGGGTAAAGTATAAACCTGTGGCTGAGGTGACAGAATGGTTTTTCCGCTGAGCCAGCGATTTCCGTCTGCGCGGGGATATGTAAAACGGCGCTCGAACATGAGGAGTGCGGGCATGGGCGAAGATGATGGGCTCTGATGAACCGGCAGAGCACAGGCTGTAAAGAGTAGAGCTACGCCGAATCCTCTGGACAATACGCCGAATCCTCTGGACAAGAACATGATTGGTTTTGTCAGGGATTCATGGTGTTAAAGGAAAAGGTTTTGCCCTGTAGAGCGCGGTAACGGGCCTGAAGCTTTTGTTTTTGCGCACCTGACCAGGTATAGTTTGCTATCAACCCTCGCATTTCTTTCAGGGCACTGGCCTGAGATTGGCAAAAATCTTTGTTGGTGAGTAAATCGCCGATCAGATAGGTTTCTTGCTGTTGCAGGGTTTTTTTAAAAGGGGATTGAGCATTCATCTGGGCACGCAGGGCCTTTAAAAACTGGCTGTGTTTGCCGCTTCCCAGATGAGAACATCCCCCGTAATCCCAGGTCTGAGTCATCCAGACGGGGTAGGAAGTTTCTACATCTCCGTGTAATTGTCGCATGAGGCTCACAAATTGGTCGTCCTGCTTTGAGGCCGTCTTGCGGGCCAGGGTTGAGAGCTTTAGCCATGAAGGACGCATGACCACCGCTGTTCCCTCCGCTTCCAGACCAATATCCAGACCGGGAAAGGTTTTTTCTGCCCATTGATAAGCAGGTTGAGGGGGCAGCTTTTGACCCGGCTGTAACCGATCTGCCAGGGTCTGCCACTGATCTAGCTCTTTTTGAAGGGGTTTGGCAAAAGCTTCTGTGGCTCGCGTCATTTGGGCGTAAACGGTGCGAAAATCTTGTAGGGTTCGGACGTTGTTATAGGCTCTTATATAGCGCTGGTAGGTTTTTTTTGTGGCGGAATCATAATGTTTCAGCAGTTCACGGGTGCTGCTAATATTACTGGCCCCTGCTCCCCAGGCTGCCAGTAATAAAAGTGTTAAAGATCCTTTAATCATGAATACGATTTCCCTTGTTTTTTACATATGTCTCATATACAATGAGCCTACCCGTAAAATCATTTTTAGGTATTGGATTTATGTCTCTGCTCATTACAAAAACGTCTCACCCATTAAAAAATGGAACAGTGCGTTCTACACTGGTGTGCGAAATTCCCGATGCTGCCGTTGTAGAACAACGTGTGACGGCGCTGCTGGCGATTTCTCATGAACGTGTAGAAGCGGCTTGCGATTATATTCTTGCACATTTTCAACAATGGCACAAACATCTACCGGAAACCCTGCTCTCTTATTTTGAAAAGGTATCTGCAAATCTGCCCGCGCATGTAAATACCTCAGGACTATCTTTGACGCAAAAATTGCTGGTGGGAGCTTGTTTTACTCGCGTGGATTATTTAAACGATGCCAGCTATTTTTCGCCCGCGTTGATTCCGGCACCCTATCAGTATGGTTTAGAAAACGGAGCCCGTCGCTTTTTACTCAGTTATGGAGTTAAAAGCGAAGCCCGTCGCTTTCTGGCTTTTGCAGAAGTCACGCTCACCGGGCAGGACACGGAAGGCTTTCAGGTTGACATGGAACAGGCGGATACGCTGGCTTATCCCCGACGTCATCAAATCAAATGTCATGCGCGGACAGATTTTTTAGAAAGTGTTGTGCGCTGTGGCGTTTCCGTTGAGGAACAACACTGGATCAAAGAGCGGCTCTCTGAAGATTTTGAAATGGAAGAGCTCGACGCTCTGCTGGAGCACGACGCTCTTTCTGAACCCTCCCGGACGGTACTAAAAACGCTGAAAACAACTTTGAAAGACAGTTTTTCTCTGGTGTTCAAACGAGAGCATCGTTTACAGGATCGTCTTTTGCCTTTGAGAGCACTGAGTGCGATGGCGTGGAGTTCTTTTGATGCTACCTATCACGTTTTAATGTATTCAAAAACAGAAGACTCTCAGCACGGGGGGCAGCAAATGTTAACCACCTCCGACTTTCTGTCCTTTGAAAACGCTTCTTTTGAGTATTATGGAGAGATGTTGGCGGAAGTGGAGTCTTTTTGCCTTTTTCCTGCGGAAGTGTATGGTCAATACTGGTTTATGGGGGTTCATGTGGAAAAGGGGCTCCTGGTCTTTCCTTCCTGCTCCCCCTATTTTGTGCAGACGCATCCGGAGAATGTTAAAGCTCTAAATCTGTCGCCAGAGGTATGGGAAATCAACGGTTATAGTCTGTGTGGTGCGCCCTTAAAAACAGAAGCGGGATGGTTGGTGCTTACCGAAGGTCACGGCCCCATGGGAACTCGCAGTCTGGGCGCTTTTTTGCTGGATAATGACGATCCCACAAAGGTGATTGGAAAACTGGAAAAACCTCTGCATCAGACCCGGCAATTGCTGGGGGGAGGCTCTTTTTGTGGCAGTGGTTGGATAGAAAAAGACGTGCTACTCGTACCCTGTTTAACGGAAAGCAAAATAGAGATTTTTCAATGGCATCTTGCGGGAATCCTTGAGTTGTTAACTCCTGATTCTTAGTTCATCCGTCACTGTTTATAACCGTAGGCCACTTCTGCAATTTCCGTGGGTGGGTTTCCCATGGGGATTGTTTTGCTGGCAAACAATAAGCCTCCCTGCTTTTCGTAAAACCTTCTGGCCCGCTGATTTTTCTCCATGACCCACACCATATGATCCTGATGTCCCTGAGCCATCAGCCGTTGGCGCATTTGTTGAAATAAGGCTTTTCCCATTCCCTTGCCAAAGGCTTCCGGCCGAAGATACAACGCATAAATTTCTCCGGAGTAGTGGGTTCTACAAGCATCGCGCGTGGATCCCCCACACACAAATCCCATGACCTCGGGTGTGGGGGTGACCGTTTCAGCGACCCAGATTTCCCGTGCGGCGTTAGCGGCGTTGTTTTCAAGCCACTCACCCCATTGTCGGATTCGGAGTGCCAGCGGTTTGCTGGCGATGACATGGGCGGGCATCAGGTCAGCGTAGGCTGTTGCCCAACTGGCCACGTGCACAGCACCTATGGCTCCGGCATCTTCAATTTTTGCGCGGCGTAGTGTAAAAGTGGACACGGTTATCTCCATTAAGAAAAGGTAAAGTCATGCTTTTAATATGTAAATATATCATGGCCT
The DNA here is from genome assembly GCA_964342365.1 of uncultured Candidatus Sericytochromatia bacterium. Taxonomy (GTDB): domain Bacteria; phylum Cyanobacteriota; class Sericytochromatia; order UBA7694; family UBA7694; genus CAXRDE01. The sequence continues at coordinate 11,605 of CAYFGW010000114.1, forward strand.
ATTTTAAACCAAAACGAAAACGTCTCTTTTGCGTAAAGTAAGTTGTGGCGCTGTTTTTTTGGAGGTTGCATAAACCCGATAAAAATATCGGAAATAAAACCAGAAAAACTTGTCGGGATTATGGTCAGCTGTTAAAATGAAAAGAGTAAACAACTTAAATGGTGGTTTTATGAAAATCTCAGCAATTGAAGAATACGGGTTGCGTTGCCTGATCCAACTGGCCAAAAATTATGCCGGTGAGCAACTTGTATCTGCTGAAGACATTTCAAAGCACGAAGGTCTGTCTCTGGCGTACGTGGAAAAAATTCTTTCCCAGTTACGTAAGGCGGGATTGGTAAAAAGCGTGCGCGGCATGTACGGCGGTTATCGTCTGGCCCGTGCTCCGGAATCCATTCGCGTGGGTGATTTCATGCGAGCGGTAGACGGTGACTTTTTTACCGACATTTGCAAACATTTTTCGGGCAAAGAAGAGTCCTGTGTGCACATGAACGGTTGCTCTGTACGTCCCGTCTGGATGATGGTAGCCCGTCACGTGTATCGTATTCTCGACCATTTGAGTCTCGCTGACCTATTAAAAGAAGAATCTGGAATAGAAAAGGACCTGTTTGGTGAGTTTCCACTCCCATTGCAGGTTTGAAGAAAGGTAATACCTATGTCCTCAATTATTATTCGCGATCTCCACGTGTCCGTGGCAGATAAACCCATCCTCAAAGGAGTGAACCTCACCATTAATCCTGGTGAAAAACACGCCATCATGGGGCCCAACGGTTCAGGTAAAAGCACCCTGAGCAATGCGCTGATGGGCAGCCCCAATTACACCATTACCCAGGGTGAAGTGATTTTTCAGGGCAAAAACCTGTTGGATATGAGTCCTGACGAACGTTCCAGAGAAGGTTTGTTTCTGGCCTTTCAATACCCCATGGTGATTCCCGGCGTGAAAGTATTTCAATTCCTGCGCAACATGATGCAGGCCCGACGCGGTGAAAAAATCTCTGTGCGGGAATTCCGCAAGGTGCTTAAGGAAAAAATGAGCCTGTTAGACATGCGTGAAGAATTCGTCAAGCGCTATCTCAACGAAGGATTTTCCGGGGGTGAGAAAAAACGTCACGAGGTGCTGCAAATGGCTCTGCTGGAGCCCACGCTGGCCATTCTGGATGAGACGGATTCCGGTCTTGATATTGATGCTCTCCGCATCGTTTGTGAAGGCATTAATAAAGTGGCCGAAGAGCAGACGGATATGGGGTTATTGATTATTACCCACTATCAGCGCATGCTCAACTACATTCAACCGGATCACGTGCACGTGATGTTTGAAGGTCGCATTGTCAAATCCGGTGACAAGAATCTGGCTCTTGAGTTAGAAGAAAAAGGCTATGACGCCATTGAGCGTGAATTCGGCCAACAAAAAACCGCCGTCGGCGTATAAGGAGTTTAACTATGGCAACCCTTAATGAATCTTTAGAAGAACGTGAACAGCGTGAACAACGCGAAAAAAGAGACAAAACCCGTGGTGAATTAAACGCCCTCAAAGAAGATTACAAATACGGTTTTCACGATTCAGAAGACGAGTATGTGTTTAAGTCCGAGCGCGGTTTAACCGAAGACATTGTGCGCAAAATTTCTGAGATGAAGGAAGAGCCCCAGTGGATGCTGGACTTCCGTCTGGAAGCGCTGCAAATGTTTAACGATCGTCCCATGCCCACCTGGGGCAACAGTGAATTGCTTAACGAAATTGACTTTTCCAATATTCATTATTTTGTGAAGTCCTCTGAGAAGCAGCAAAATGACTGGGACGATGTGCCTGAGTACATTCGTGACACCTTTGAAAAACTGGGGATTCCCGAAGCAGAGCAAAAGTTCTTGGCGGGTGTGACCGCCCAGTATGAATCAGAAACCGTTTACCACTCGGTGCGGGAAGACCTCGTTAAGCAGGGAGTTATCTTCACCGACATGGATACAGCGCTTAAAGAGTATCCTGAGATTGTGAAGAAGTACTTTGGAACGGTGATTCCCTCCAACGACAATAAGTTTTCTTCCCTCAATTCTGCCGTGTGGAGCGGGGGTAGCTTTATCTACGTGCCGCCCAATACCAAAGTGGAAATTCCTTTGCAGGCTTATTTCCGTATCAATACCGAAAATATGGGCCAATTTGAGCGTACCCTGATTATTGTGGACGAAAACAGTTCTGTTCACTATATCGAAGGTTGTACTGCACCCACCTATAGCACTGACTCTCTGCACTCTGCGGTAGTAGAGCTGGTGGCCCTGGAAGGTGCAAAAATTCGCTATACCACCATTCAGAACTGGTCTAATAACGTGTTCAATCTGGTGACCAAGCGGGCCTTTGCTTATAAAAATGCCAACGTGGAATGGGTAGACGGTAATCTCGGTTCTAAACTCACCATGAAGTATCCTGCGGTCTATCTTAAAGGTGAAGGCGCACGGGGCGAAATTTTGTCTATTGCCTGGGCGGGTAAAGGTCAGCATCAGGACGCGGGCGCAAAAATTCTGCACCTGGCACCCAATACCACCTCGGTGATTACTTCCAAGTCGATTTCCAAAGACGGTGGGCGCAGTACGTATCGTGGATTGATCAAGGTACAGCCCGGGTGTGAAGGCGTAAAATCTAACGTGCGCTGTGATGCGTTGCTCATGGATGAAGCCTCTCGTTCTGATACCTATCCCACCATGCAGGTGGACGAGAACAACCTCAACATTGAGCACGAAGCTACCGTGAGTAAAATCTCTGACGATCAGCTCTTTTACCTGATGAGTCGGGGTCTCACTGAAGAAGAAGCGCGTCTGATGATTGTGAACGGCTTTATTGAGGAATTTACCAAGGAACTGCCCATGGAATACTCTGTGGAGCTGAACAAATTAATCCAATTAGAAATGGAAGGTTCTATTGGTTAAGATGTTAGTGGAATCTCAAAACAAAACCTGGACTGAGCACTATGATGCCAGTCTAATCCCCCAGCGGGATGAGCCGCAATGGCTGAGTGAACAGCGGAAACAGGCCTGGGAAATTTATGTGGATATGCCCAGTCCCAAGCCTTTGCAGCGCAGCCTGCGGCGCAAACCCTCTCTCAAACGGGAGCATCTGCAGGCCGCTGCCGCAGTCAGTGATGTGAGCTCTGATCTTCAGGAACGCGTTGCCAGCTGGGGCGACAGTCACGGACTGTATTTATCTCAAAACGGTTCCAGCCTCAGCGTGGAATTACACGAATCACTCAGTGAAAAAGGCGTGATTTTCATGGCGCTGGCTGATGCTGTGCAGCAGCATGAAGAACTGGTGAAAAAATACCTGGGTAAGGTGTATCCTGCCATTGCCAGTAAAGAACTGGCGCTGAACATGTCCTACTGGAACGGCGGATATTTTCTCTATGTGCCCGCTAACGTTCAGGTGGAACTGCCTGTGTATGCACTACAGTCTATGGCGGGTAACGATCAGGTAAACTTCCAGCGCTCGCTGGTGGTGGCAGAGCGGAATGCACAGCTCACTCTGATTCACGATGCCTATT
>CAYFGW010000115.1:0-15068 GCA_964342365.1 uncultured Candidatus Sericytochromatia bacterium
CCTTTGTCACCGCATGACTGATCACCGCCTGCCGTTTTTCTTTGAGCAGGGCGATCAGGGACTCCTGTTTGGCGATGAGGGTGTCGATGCGGGCGGTTTCGTGGTCGAGGAAATTTACTATATCTTTTCTTTCAGTCATTGAAGGGAGCCAGATATCTACTCCACGAAGGATTGATTGGGTAATACTAAAAACTTTGACGCCCTTTACCGCATGTCGAACTTGTGTTCTCAACTCTAGAGAATCTAACAAGTATGCGTAAAAGCGACTGCACTCTTGTACATCTGGTCTAGCGATAATAGTATGATAACCAGCAAATGCAACTTCATCACTTACTAACTGTGTGAAGTTTCCCGAACCCTCAATATCTTCTGAAGTATCAGCAAAAACTATATCTCCTTTGACTAAAAGAGCGTTTGCATCTGTAATCAGAAAGTCTTCACTTACACACTTAAGAGGATGTACTTGGGGGTCTACTTCAAACCCGAACTTTGAATGGACCTCGCCATAATTGATACAAGGAATACCTTTATCTTGTAAGTTTGATTTAGTAATTGTTAGGCCTTTTCTAAAAGAAAACACGTACCGTAACTTGCTTCGTTCCCAACCCTCAGGAATCTCCCCCAACCACTCAACCCCGGAATCCTTATACGCCGGATACGCTTTATACTTCCCCATGACTCAATAACCCTTTCGAAATAGCGGTAAGCCTGTCTGCTGTTCTTTGTTGCCCCTGTGCGCAGGTCATAAAAGAGTAACCCGCCGGTTTGAGGTGCTGACGCATAGCCTTGGCGGGTGTTGTTGTAAAGCATAATAACATAGACATTTTTTAGTTACTCTCACTCAGGTTGGATGACTTTTTACTGTACCGTTCCACTCTGCCTACAAACTGTCGATAAGCTTTTTCTAAATCATCCGTTATGGCGCTTTTGATTTCAGAGAGTTGGAGTGCATTGCTGTTAGGTGGCAGTATTTCAAAACCAATAGCAGACAGATCTTTAAACGCTGAAAGCTCCACCTCAGCACAGGCTTCCTGAAAGGTTTTGAGGCCCGCAGACAGTGTCCGACCAAAATAGTCCGGGGCACCCGCAAAAAAGTTGATAGCACGGCTCAAATCAGGCGTGACGTAATAACGAAAGTCTCTTTCCTGATTGCTCCATAACAAAAAACCCATCACCACAAACTCTCCATGGAGTAAGTCGGGTATGTAGTAGATCAGCTGATATTGATAAGGAAACAGGTCAGCATCATTCACGAATGCACCGCCTGCAACAGTTCCATAATCTCACCGGATACCCGGTCGAGATCCGCATCAATGGCTTCCAAAGGACGCGGCGAAGTGTACACATAAAAGTGGCGGTTAAAGGGAATCTCATACCCCACAATACCCACTTCGCCGTCCTGGGCATCGGTTTTGCCCGCATCGATCCACGCTTCGGGCACGTGGGGCTGCACCTCCGCTTGAAAATAGCGCTCCACCAGTTCACTCACCGTCACACGAGGGTCTAAGGCCACATTTTCGTAATCCCGCAGGTCCGTGTCCGTGGCGTATTCAATCACCTGACCGTTCACCGCAAACTTGCCGTACAGCGGAGCGGGTTCACCCTTGTGCTTCTTTTTGATCACCTTGGCTGCTTCGGGGTTCTTCCAGCTCACCGCTGCGCTAATGGCTTTTTTGGTTTTGCTATCCAGCTTGAGGCCCGCCGCTTTTTCTGCGGCTTTGAGGGCGGCATCATAGCTGTTCATATCGTCGTGCTGCGCGCTGCCAATATGGTCTTGCAGCGTCTTAGCCGTCAGCATCAGCGTCTTATAATCCAGCCAGGTCTGGCGCTCTAAGAGTGTCTTGATGTGTTTCGGCTTCAGGGAGCTAAAGTCCGCCTTGATTTTGGCGCGGATCTCCGCTTCATGAGCACTCAGATCGCCATACCGTGGGCAATCGGGCGTGTCAGACCAGTGCTCGCCAAAGTTTTCATAACACCACGCCATGACACTATTCAGAGTTCTGGGGTCAAAGCGCAGGGTGGCAATGCGTTCGTCACTAAACTGGTACGACTGTCTCAGGGGCCGCTCGATGGTCACGCGCCGGAAGCCAAAGGCGTGGGTGGGAAAGATTTTGGCCGCAAAGCTCTTATCGTCTGCCGTGGCGGGTACTTCTTCAAAGGCTCCAAAACAGCGGGTCAGGGTGGCGATGTGGTCCTCGTTCATAAACTGCCGTTTAGATCCGAGCGACTTGCGCATTTTGCTGTAGAGATTCACACCGTTAATCAGCTGCACTTTGCCCTTGCGTTCGGCGGGCTTTTTATTGCTCAGCACCCATACATAGGTGGCAATGCCCGTGTTGTAAAACATGTCCGTGGGCAGCGCCACAATGGCTTCTAGCAGATCTGCTTCAAGGATATAGCGGCGGATTTCTGATTCCCCGGAACCGGCTCCGCCGGTAAACAGCGGTGAACCGTTGAGAATAATCCCGATGCGGCCCCCGCCTTCGGATGCGTCGCGCATTTTGGAGAGCAAGTGGAGCAAAAACAGCAGCGAACCGTCGGAAACTCTGGGCAAGCCCGGTCCGAAACGGCCCTCAAAGCCTTTCAGGGTGTGCTCGTCTTTGACGTCTTTTTCAATCTTTTTCCAGTCCACGCCAAAGGGCGGGTTGGAGAGCATATAGTCAAAGCGCTGCCCGGCGAGCTGGTCATCGGAAAGGGTGTTGCCGCACTTGATCTGGCTCACGTCCTGCCCCTTAATCAGCATGTCTGCTTTACAAATGGCGTAGCTTTCGGGGTTCAGCTCCTGACCAAAGGCGCGCATGACGGCCTCGGAGTTCAGCTCATGCACATACTCCATGCCCGAAGACAAAAAGCCCCCGGTCCCAGCAGTGGGGTCGTAGATGGTGCGAATAATGCCCGCCCGGGTTAGCGCTTCATCGTCTTCCATAAACACCAGCGAGGTAGTCAATCGCACGATGTCCCGGGGGGTGAAGTGTTCCCCGGCGGTTTCGTTACTGGACTCGGCAAATTTGCGGATCAGCTCTTCAAAAATCAGGCCCATTTCGTAATTGGACACCAACTCAGGGCTCAGATCGGTGTTTTTCACCTGCTGCACAATTTTATACAGCAGATTGGCGTCATTCAGGCGTCCCACAAAGTCCAGAAACTTGAACTGTTCAAAGATCTCTCGCGCATCGGCAGAAAAAGCCTGGATGTACGCTTCCAGATTGTCCCTGATGCCCGACTCTCCCAGCTTGCTCAGATCCATGGGCGAGGTATTAAAAAAGGACTGTCCCCCGGTAACCCGCAGGAGCATTTTTTCCTGAGCGGCTTCCGGCAGGCCCATGGCGCTCACCTTCTCCCACTCTTTTAGCACCGTTTCTTTGGTGGGGGCCAGCACCGCTTCTAAGCGCCGCAGCAGGGTAAAGGGCAGAATAATGCGTCCGTACTGACTTTGCTTGAAGTCTCCCCGGAGCAAATCCGCCAGCGACCAGATATACGCCGCCATATTATTTGTCTTTTGTGTCATTGTTGCTGCCTCGTTACTTTTCTGACGTTGACCATCCCCACGGGCTTCAGTTTACACAGGATTGCTTTTTTCCGCTAAGCTGAAGATTATGCATGCCCGCCTAAAATCATTCCTTGGTGCCGCCTACTATATGCTCGTTTTTGCGGTGAGCTTTTCCATGGGGCTGAGCTTACTGGGCCTGATCGCCTACTTTGTGCCCGATGCCCCCACGTGGCCGGTGCATGTGTTTGGAGGTATCTGGATTTTTGGCGGGGGCACCTGGATGATGATGGGCATGTACCGTTCTGTCACAGAGACCAACGCAAACCTTACCCAGTATTTCAAAGCAGCAGGATTTCGTGAACAGAACAATGTCCTGTGGACCACCTATCGGCGTCGAACGGAGCAGGGGGTCACTAAAATCAAGCTGCGCAAGGGTCGCAGTGAAGTGGTGCTGGAAATCCACGCTACTCACGCCACAGGTTTTAAGGGCTGTATCGGGCAAGCTCCGCTGGTGTTTGACGGATTTCTCGCACAGGAATCCACCAAAGACTATACTCTTGCCAACTTCGATCAACTACAGCTAAAGCTGGATAGCCCGGCGGCTTACGAGCAGGTTCAACACCCTCACTGGCAGGATTTACTTGCCTTTTTACAAGATCATCGGGCAGCGGTTTATACACAGAAAGGCGCAGTGGGCTTTCTCCGGGTTCCTCACGTGGGACGGGTGGAATCGGTCATGGCTCTGTATGAAATCATGGAACGCGCCGCGCAACAATGACTTATTTACTCACCGGCGGCTGTCTTTGCAAGGCCATCACCTATACCATCACCGCTGAACCCTTCGCCGCAGATTATTGTCACTGTCCTCACTGCCAGAAAACCGCCGGAGCTCCCGTGATGGCCTGGATGGATATTCACAGCCATCACATTCAGTGGCATAAAAAACAGCCCAAAGAATACGCCTCTTCTAAATACGTAAGGCGAGGATTTTGTAGCGAATGTGGTTCCACGCTAACCTTTCGCCATGAGGGTCACCCCGATTATTTGACGCTGGCCATCGCCTCTTTAGATGAGCCCGAGCGCGTAGCGCCCACCTATCATATCTACACCGATAGCCAGATTCCCTGGTTTGAAATCACCGATGGCCACCCCCGCTTTGCGCAGGAGCAATCTGGCTAAAGCATGCTTACCCACCCGCCCTTTACGCTATAATGGCAAAAGGGGAGATATTATTGTGAGCCAAGATAAAAAACCGAGCACGGGTGAACTTTACGCCCGCCGACAGTGGAGTGACAACATGTCCTTCAGTCGTAAAGCCATGGACGAAAGCAAGAAAAAAACGTCACAATTAGACCCGGAAGCCGTGGCAGAAACCGTCGCTCCGGTGGCCCCCAAAAAACCCGATAAAGACAGCAGTTTAGAGCATTACGTGCACGAAATGAACAGCGAAATCAACCGCATGTCTGACGCGGTGGGCGATCGGCTGGACAATCTGGGCAATAAAATGTCTAACTCCCTGGACAAAGTGGTAAAACCCCTCAAATCCAGCGTGGGTCATGTGACCGATAACGCGGGGGAAAGCCTGCGCAATATGCGCAACCACATTGGTAAAGCGGTGCTACAGGAATTTACCTCCGTGGTCAAAAACATCAGCACCAAAGTGGCCCGCAACAATCCGCCCACTCCCTCTTCAGAGACACCTTCCGCGCCATCGGACTCTACCGCCTCACCCGCCACGGCTCCGCTGCCCACAGCGCCGTTACCCGAAGCGGCGACACCGAAGGTGGAGCGTCCCCCGGCTCCGGCCTATACCTGGCATTTTGGTAAGGTATTGGAACAAAAAATCTTTTTTGCCACCATCCACAACCGCTCTTTTTTAAGCGAACGAGACGTCAAAGAGTACGACCCCGAAGACGCCCACAAAATGCACGATTGGATGGAGCGCGCGGTCAAAGAAATTAAAAACTGCGCGCCCTATGGACAAAAACTACCCACCCCCAACAAGGGGCTCTACGAGGGCATTCCCATGTATGACATCCTGAGACAGGCCACCACCCGCGATGTGGAGCGCTTTCTGGGATTTGTACATCATCGCCCTCAACCCTTTCAACAAAAAGCACTTAAATTATCGGAGGCTTTCGCCACATGGGCACACAAAGGTGCACCCGAAAAGTAATTTCTAAAACACTCTCAAAAACACTCCTGGCGGTCGTGCTGGGTCTGGCGACCCTGCATTTGCCCGCCACGGCGGCCACTCAGCAGGAGTTAGAACAGCGGGCCTATCAGGCCTACGTGGACAAAAACTACGGCAAGGCCATTGAACTCTATCAGAGTCTTATGGCGCAGGATCGTATTAACGTATCTTACCCCTATAATCTGGGGGTGGTGTATCAGCAAATGGGCGATCTGGACAAGGCTCTCACCAGTTATCAACGCACGCTGGATCTGGACCCCGAGCATTACGAGGCCTATAACAATATGGGCGCTATTTATTTGCAAAAAAAACGGTGGTCAGACGCCGTTTCCACCTATAAACACATTCTTAAATACCGCAATCAGGACGCCAATACCTGGTTCAATCTGGGCCTCAGCCACGAACAGGCCGGTCACAAAAATGACGCCGCCAGCGCCTATAAACAGGCCATGATGCTCAACCCCAATTTGACCCAGGCCAGCCAGCGCCTCCAGCGCCTGCAAACCCAGATCAACGTGGAAGACGTAACCCCTCAGTATGTGAGCAAGCAACCGGGACTGCAAAAGACCTATCAGGAAGCCAGAGAACTCGCAGAAAGACGTCAGTGGCGAGCAGCAGCCAGCAAGTTAGAATCTCTGACCCGGCAGTATCCCGACTTTTTAGACGCGCACTTTTTGCTGGGCAGGGCTTACCAACAGACCGGCCGCGATACGCAAGCTTTACAGGAATTTGTCAAAGTGGTAGCAGCCCAACCCACCCATGTGGCGGCACACCACCAGATGGCTCTCACCTACGAGCGGCAGGGACTCCCCTTGAAAAGCACCGAGATTTTGATTAATCTCTTGCAAATCAAGCCCGACTATTTGCCCGCCCATTACGATCTCGGTCGCATTTACGACGAAATGAAAGTGCCTGAAAGGGCCTTAGAGCAGTTCAAACGTCTGTACGCGATTGAACCCAATTACGCAGACGTGGCCTATCGCATGGGCCGCTTACTTCACGGTCAAAACAAGCATACCGAAGCCATGAAGTATTACCAGCAGAGCGTGAAGCAAAAACCGGCCTTTGCGCCCGCTTATTACCAACTGGCCAAAATTGCCATTGACAATCAACATCTGGATTCCGCTGAAACCCTGCTAAAAAAAGCCCTGAAGTTATCGGCGAACAATCCCGAAATTCACTATCTGCTGGCCACGGTGTATTATCACCGCAAAAAGCCTATTAAGCTCACCCTTAACGAACTGAATCAGGCCATTCGGCTGAATGCCGTACACACTGACGCTCTGTCCATGCGCGGCATCGTGTACTACGGACAAAAAAATTATGCCACCGCCATCAAAGACTTTGAAGCCGCACTCAAAATAGAACCCAATCGTGCGGATCTGTATCGCAATCTGGGGGTGTCTTATGTGAAGTCGGGACAGGGAGGAAAGGCGCTAAAAGCCTTTGAAAACTACCTGATCGCAGATCCCAATGCTTCCGATAAAGCACAGATCAGCAAACTGATTCAGGAGTTAAAAGGCGTCAAAGCCACGCGATGACCCTGCGCCTTGAAAATGTGGGGCTGGTGATACAGAACAAAACCTTGCTCAACCACATTTCTTTTGAGCATCATCAGGGATTTCTGGGCATTATTGGCCCCAATGGAGCAGGTAAGTCCACCCTGCTAAAAATCATCTCCGGTTTTTGTACGCCTTCCAGCGGCAGTGTGCAATGGCAAGAAAAAGAGTTGGGAGCGCTACCGGCTCATGTTCGGGCAAGGACCCTGGCCCTGGTAAGTCCGCGAGAAACCCAGCCCACCTTTATCATGGATGTAAAAGCCTACCTCAAACTGGGTCGTGCTCCCTATCAGGATTGGCGAGGCGTCTGGCGAGAACAGGACGAGAAGGTTTTACAAGCGGTGCTAGCAGTCACCGACGTGGGCCCGCTCCTCTCTCAACCTCTGCAACAACTGAGCAGCGGCGAATGGCAACGGGTGCAAATGAGCCGGGCCCTGATTCAGGAACCCGACCTTTTGCTGCTGGATGAACCCACCTCTCATCTGGACATTGGAGCGCAAATTGAGCTGCTCAGGGCCCTGCGTCAGTATCGTCAGAAGGGGTTAACCCTGGCCGTGTTACACGATTTGAATCTGGCAGCCCAGTATATGGATTCCCTGCTCTTGCTGCATCGGGGGAAACAGATCACGAACGGGCCTCCTGAGCAGGTGCTCACTGCAGAGCAGCTGAAAAACATCTACGGTCAGCGCTGGGATATTACGCGCCACGCGGTCACCGGTAAACCGGTCATTTTACCCGTTTTTTAAAATGCACAAAATTCTTTTTAAAAGGAACTTTTGTATACATGATGCGTCTAATCTATCGTGGCGCACCCTTAACACAAACCACCAAAAATCATCAGCACAAAATGTAAAGGATTTTTTATGTCATTCCGCCTGCGTTTTTTAAGTCACACCCTTCTGGGAAGCACATTAACCCTCGTTGCCCTTGCAGGCTGTGCGCCAGAAACCCGCATCAATCAGACGGTGACCGTGAATACCCCCTCGGAACCAGATGCCCCAAAAATCCCCGGAAGCACTGCGCCCACTCCCCCGGCGGATCCAGACTCTATTTTTCGTGCCCTTGGTGGCGTGGGGCTGGACCCCACCGTGGCAAGAACCTGTCGGGGAGAAAGCGTTGAAGGCAATCAGGGATACACGCTCCAGGTAGCCCGCGAATACCGCGGCTATTTGGAACAACTCAGTAATCAAAGGGTCACCCCCGTGCCCGCTTATGGCGGTCTTTACGGCATTGATAATTTTCCACTGGGCCTTCCCACTCCCCCTCCAAATCAGCCCGTACCCACCGCTTTACCAAGCGCCCAGGACGACATTTCCATTGTGGAAAGAACTATTTTTAACGGCAAAGTTTTCGACGACACGCGCGCAGAACTTGACGGCGTTCGGATAGTAGCCCGCTCGCTGAATTCATCGGTGCCCTATGAAGCCGAAACCATCACCGTGAACGGCACCTATGCTTTCAACAATGCGCCTTCCGGGGTGCAAATTGAGATTATCGCCAGCCGTCCGGGCTACACCACCCGGCGCCGTGTGGAAGTGCTTAAAAGCAATAAGCAGGGAGACCCCGACGCCAACCGGTACGATTTTGGCGTCGGAGAAAGCACCACACCCATTGTGAGCCCGGGCACTGGTTCCAATCCTCCAACCCCCGTTCCGACAGCGATCCCTACACCGGCTCCGACACCCTTACCCACGGCGATTCCTACTAATGAACCCTTGCCACCGCCGGTCAAAGCCCGGGACTCTTTCTTCTTTTCTTATGACGACTCGGCGTCTGTGGCCAGCGTGGAATTGTTTAAAAACAAAATGCGTCAAAATCAGCCCTTTACAGGCCAGGCCAGAGCCTGGGAATTTTTAAATTATGAGACCTTTGATCGCATCGGGCAGCAGTCTACGGGACAGTTTAATATTTCTCTGGGCCTCTGGAAATATCCCGATCCTCGCAACCCCCTGCGGGAAACTTATGAAGTGGGGGCACACGTCACGGCACCTTATGTGTGCAAAGAAAGTCGTCAGCCCCTGAATTTGACCGTCTTGATTGATGTGTCCACCTCCATGACCGAAGCCGCCAATCGGGCGATTCAGGAAACCGATACAGAAGCTCCCACCAAACTGGAGCTGGTAAAATTCGGCCTGCGGCAAATGGCTTCCCAGCTCAAACCGGGAGATTTGATTCACATCATTCAATTTTCGAACCGTCCCTTCCCCGAAGCTCAGGCCTTTGAAGTGGGCGTAGACGATGAAGCAGAATTCCTGGATCAGATCGCCAAAATCGAGCCCTTAGGCGGCACCAATTTACAGGCCGCCATTGACGAAGGCTACCGTCAGGCAGAGCGTTATTTTGACAGCGAGCGCATTAACCGCCTGCTGTTTATGACCGATGCCCAACCCACAGAAGGAAATCTGAGCCTCACCCGCATTGAGAACCAGGCCCGTCAGGCCAACGACCGTCAGATTTATCTGTCCGCTCTGGGGTTGGGAGAAACCCATAACCAGCGTTTGCTCAACGCCATGAGCGAAGCGGGTAAGGGCGCCTACTACAGCATCAATACCCGCACCGACATGAAAGAAGCCATGGGGGATCGCTTTATTCCACTGATGCAGGTGGCAGCCCGCAATATGCGCTTCAAGCTGGAGTTTCCCGGCTTTATGCGTCACGGTGAAACCGCAGCGGAAGAGGTGTCACGAGACGCTTCGGAAGTCTTGCCCACCAACTTTTCCAGCAATAGTTCTCAGTATTTCTGGGAGCAGTTTCAGGGCAACCGGGGAGAATTTGACGGCCGTCAAACCCTCAAACTGACGCTGCAATACGAAGATCCCCTCAGCGGAGAGCGTAGACAAGAAACCCTGGAAAAATCCTTAAGCGATATTCTCGATCAGGACTTGCAAAATATTAAAACCGCTCACCTGATTCATGCCGTGACCCGACGGGCCAACGGTGAAATCAGTGCCGATGAAGCAAGCTTTGAACTTACCACAGTCTTGCCCGATATTGGAAAATAAAAATAACAAAAAAGTTAATATTAAAGGAACAAAAAAGAAATTGCTACGTCTGTGTATGTAAACGTTTATAAACGCAACACATCATGAGCAAGGATTTCTTTATGTTTAAAAGCCCCGCCCAACGTATTTTCGCCGGTTTAATGGCCAGCAGCCTCTATCTGGCCTGCACCCCGTCCCCCACTCCCACCGGCACCCAGAACAGTAACCAGCTGGTGCAAAATAGTGGAACCACCCTCGACAATACGTTCAGTCCGGGCTCCAAAGGCTTTGACGCCACCAACCCCGATCTGCGTTCCTCTATTTTCAGAGCCCTCGGGGGTGTGGGTCTGGATCCTGCGGTGGCTAAATTCTGCAGCAACGAGAGCTTTACGGGCGATCAGGGCTACGCCCGGGCCGTGGCCCGTACCTATCGGGGGTATTTAAACAAGCTGCTGAGCCAGACTTCCGGCGGCAGCGCGGGCCCCAGTGGCAGCGTTTATAACGTGGATCCGATTACCGGCTTACCTATTATTCCTCAACCTGATGGCGGAGGAGGTGGCGGTGGCGGAATGCCCTTCCCTACTGCTCTGCCATCAGCCCAGGACGACATTTCCATTGTGGAAAGAACTTCCTTCAACGGCAAGGTTTTTAATAATGCCAATATGCCCGTGGACGGAGCGACTATCACCGCCCGCTCCCTCAATGATTCTGTACCTTTTGAAGCAGAAACCACCACCGCAGGCGGCACCTTTGCCTTTAATAACGCACCGGCAGGCGTACAAATTGAAATTGTGTTGTCTCAGCCGGGCTTTGCGCCCCGCCGTCGGGTAGAGGTGCTCAAAAGCAACAAGCAGGGCGACCCCAACGCCAACCGCTACGATTTCGGCAACGACGGCAGCACGGGCGGCAACTTTGGTGTGGGCTTTAATGCTGCTTCCGACAAACCTGAAGTCATTCGTCTAAGCCCCGGCAGAAATACGGTGGTGGACACCAACAACCCACCCATTGTCATTACTTTTTCTGAACCCATGGACAAAGCCAGTGTGGAAAGTAATATAGCCCTCTGCATTAACACATCAATTCAGGACTCCAGCAACGCAGAAATTGTGTATACCGCCGACGATTTTAATATTTCCTGGAACAGTGACGAAAGCGAAGTCACCCTGATACTGAAACCCGGTAAAACGCTGAATCCTGACGAGGACTACCACGTGGGTTTTAAAGCCGGTGACCGTCAAATCAAAGACAAGTCGGGCGTGGCCCGTGGCGAAGGCCACTTTAAGCTCACCGACGGCAACCACGAAGACAATGTTAGATTCAGTACCGTGAATCAATTCCAAACCCAGAATTTCAGGGTTCAGCAAGCCAATTTTCAGCCTTTGCCCCCACCCACACGTGTCCGGGACGATTTTTACTTTTCCTATGACGACTCGGCTTCTACCGCCAGCGTAGAATTGTTTAAACACGCCATGGACAACAATCGTCTGCCTCGGGCCGAATGGAGTAAAACCTGGGAGTTTTTAAACTACGAAAAATTTGATCACGTGGGCCAGGAAAGTATCGGCCAGTTTCAGGCTTCTATGGGTCTCTGGAAGTACAACCACCTCCAGAACCCCCACTTAGAAAAATACGAGGTGGGCATTCACTTGACGGCTCCCTTTCAGTGTAAAGCTGACCGCAGTAACCTTCAGCTCACGGTGTTACTGGACATTTCCAGTTCCATGCTGGAAGACGCTTCTCTGGTGACCCGCGAGGGCGGCCCGCTGCCCACCAAAATTGAGCTGGCCAAACAGGGCCTTAAAAACATGGCGGCCCAGCTCAAGCCGGGAGACGTGGTCAATCTGCTGTTGTTTAGCAATGACACCACCTCCGTCCTCAATCGCTTCCGGGTGGGTGTTAATGACGAAGAGACTTATTTAAAAGCCATTGAAGAGATTCAGCCCGCCGGAGGCACCAATCTGCAAAAAGCCCTCCAAAAAGCCTATGCTGTGGCTCAGGAACAGTTTGATACCGAAAAAACCAACCGCATTCTGTTTATTACCGATGCCAAAGCCACCGAAGGCAACGTGGATATGGGCCTTGTGCGAGCCGCTTCGGGTACGGATAACGGTCGCCCCATTTATTTATCGGGACTGGGCATGGGCATTGACCACGACACCAGCCGCATGGATCGCATCACGGACGAAGGCAAGGGTTCTTATTACAGCATTAACACCCGCACCGACATGAAAGAAGCCATGGGGGACCGCTTTATTCCCTTAATGAATGTGATTGCCCGCAACGTGCGTTTTAATCTGGAATTTCCCGGCTTTATGCGCCACAATCGCAGTGCTTCAGAAGAACTGTCGCGTAACGCCGCTGAGGTACAGACCACCAATTTTTCTGCCAATACCTCTCAGTATTTCTGGGAAGAGTTTTTGAGCAATAAAGGAGAATTTAAAGGCGACCAAACGGTGGTACTCACCATTTCTTATGATGACCCCATCACAGGACAACCCCGGGAAGAAAAGCTGCAAAAAACCCTGGCAGAAATTCTGGACAAGGATTTACAAAATATCAAGGCGGCGCATCTGGTGAATCTGACCACCTCACTGGTGCGCAAGGAAGTCAGTGCCACAGAAGTCAGAGAGAGTTTAGAGCAGCTTTTGCCGGACGTGGGACGCTAAACAGTCTCAGCTAAACGGAACGAATGGGTTTAGAGGCGTCCAGGGCGTAAGTCTTGAGCGTCTCTAAAGACACTTCTTGTAGAACGTCTTCATGGGTAGAGGCCAGAAAAACCGGCGGTGCTACCCCTGCTTCGAGTGCTTCTACCCAGCGGGATAAGCACAGACACCAGCGGTCGCCATCTTTTAAACCGGGAAAACCATAGTGCGGAAAGGGCGTGGTCAGATCGTTGCCCCGGCTTTTGGAAAACTGTAAAAAAGCGTCGTTCACCTGAACACAAATAATGTGCTTGCCCCGATCTTCCGGGCCACACTGGCAATACCCGTCCCGATGATACCCCGTTAAGGGATCCAGACTACAGGGAGCCAGATTTTCCCCCAGCACATTACGAATTACAGACATTGTTTTCACACTCCTTTAGCTTAACTGTGCTTATTCTATCTCAGGTACAGGGTTTCTCATGCAGAGGGTTTGAGAACTTTTATACCCAAAAAAAACCTTCTTTTGGGAGAGCCCAAAAGAAGGAAGAACGTAGAGTAGAAATATTTTTTTCGGTTAACACTTGAGTCACTTAAGTCATACTCTATCTATCGCTTATGGGAGGGCAAAACTCCACTACATTAAACTATACTTAACCCAAGTTTGGATTAAGCATTGCCTGACACAACATAAACGGGTTTTTTTGCAAATATGTGTTAAACCACGCAAGTTCTTTACTTTCTGATCGAAGACCCAAAACTTGGTAAACTGGCTAAAAAGAGAATTTTTATGTCAGACTCACATTTGGACGCGAACTATCTTCAAAACACCTTATTACACCTGCTCAAAACCCCCAGCCCGGCGGGGTTAACTCGCCCTTCGCTGGAGTTTGTGGCCAAAGAGCTTGAGAGTATGGGCTACACCACCGCCTGGACCCGCCGCGGCGCACTACAGGCTTTTAGTCAGGAAAAAAAAGACTCCCGCCGGGCCCTGGCCGCTCACGTGGACACCCTGGGACTGGTGGTGCGGGAACTCAAAGCCAACGGGCGGGTGGGCGTTTTACCCATTGGCAGCTGGTCCAGTCGGATGGCAGAAGGCGCCCGGGTCAATATTCACAGCGAAGATCACACCTACAGGGGCAGCGTCATGCCGCTGAAATCCTCCGTTCACGCCAGCAGTAAGGAAGTAGACAACCAGCCCGTGAACTGGGATCAGGTAGAAATTCGCGTGGATCACAAAAGCAGCGACAAAGCCGCTCTGGAAGCGCTCGGTATTCAGGTGGGAGATATTGTCTCCGTGGACGCCCAGCCGGAGATCATGGACACGGGTTTTGTGGTATCGCGGTTTCTGGACGATCTGGGGGGAGTGGCCTGTTTATTGACTGCTCTAAAGGCCATGAAAGAAAACGCGCTGAGCTGCCCGGTGCCCGCCATGTTTCACTTCTCCAATTATGAAGAACAGGGCCACGGAGCGTCAGTGGTCTTGCCGAACACCGTGGAGGAACTGGTGGGTGTGGATATTGCAATTGTGGCACCGGGCCAGAATTCCGCAGAAGATAAATTGTCCGTGGTGTTTCTGGACAATAGTGGCCCCTTTGACCCCACCCTCACGCGCCATCTGGAACAATTAGCCAAAGCACAGGGCCTGCCCCACGTGAGAGACGTGTTTCGCTTTTATTTTAGCGACTGTGCCGCTGCGCTACAGGCCGGTAACGACGTGCGTCACGCGCTGATTGGTTTTGGTACCGACGCCTCTCACGGCTATGAACGCACCCATATGGAGTCGCTCCTGGCCACCAGTGAGCTGATTTGCGCCTATTTGCAAAGCCCGCTCAAGCAACCGTGAACGAACCTCTCTCCATTGGTCTGGTACAAATTGTAGAGCCCATGCTGGATCATTTGTGCTTTCCTTATGCGCTGGGGCTTTTGGAAGCGACGGCCCGCCAGGAGGCAAAAAACCAGAACGCGGAAAACCACGGAGCAGATTATCTTTTTTTGCCCTATGTGTTTGAACGGCTGCCGGAGAACCAGCGCCAGTCGGATCTGGACAATCTGGCACGAGCACAGGTGGTGGGTTTTAGCGTTTATACCTGGAACGAACAGTATACGCTGATGCTGGCCCGGGCCCTCAAATCCCTTCACCCGGAAGTGATCACGGTCTTTGGTGGACCTCAGGTACCAGACATTACCGACACCTATTTG
>CAYFGW010000116.1:0-15042 GCA_964342365.1 uncultured Candidatus Sericytochromatia bacterium
AGAGAATGCGATCCCTGAGCCGACGAGCCAGTCCCGGCCGGGGCTGCACGGTGGCATCCGGGTAATGGCGTCGCAAAATGGCCTGCTCTAAAACATCCGGGGGCAAAGGTCGTAGCGATTCGGTACGAATTTTCATGGTTTTATAACGGGTATTGTCCTGACCATCCTGAGACTGAGACAGGGCGTAGGTCCATGTTAAGCCCGGCTTCATGGGGTAGTAATCACTGAGCGCGCGGTTTGACTGAATAGACTGAGCAGAAAGAGCTGGCTGAGGCCCTCGCAACGGAGGTATTGCAGTATTTGCGGGAGCATGGGTAGGAGAACAGCTCACGAGCAATCCCAGCGTCATCAGGCTAAGGTTGAATACGCTGCATTTTTTGAGCTTATCTTTATTTAAATTGTTCATGCTTTCCCCATTCCTGGTCTGGTTATTCCGTCTGGTCATTCCCTGCCAGCACACGCACCTTATCTCCCACCCGCAGCAGGCCACCGCTGTGAGCAATCAGGTTACGGCCAAACACGGCTTTTTGAAGGCCGCTTTGCCCTTTGCGATAACTTACCAGGGTTTCTAAAGGGCCCGCCTGACGCTCTCCCGTTTGGGGGTGTGTATCAATGATAACACAGCGTTCACAGGGCTTAACCCCCTCAAAGCGGGCCTGTCCTATCTGTATGTTCTGCCAGTGGTCCTCTTCGAAGGGCCGCTGGTTTTCAATCACCAGATTGGGTCGAAAACGCGCCATGGACACTGCCGGCCGCTCCGCTGCCTCCAGATGCTGATTAAGCAGGTCCAGTGAAGCGGTGGTGGTCACCAAATAGGGGTAACCATCGGCAAAACTGACTCGCGCATCGGGAGCATAAGCAGGGTTAGTGGCTCTAAACGTGCTATCTGGCATATATACCAGGGCACAGGGCGTCTCTAGCTGTTGAGAGAACCATTGATTAATGGCAGGACTATACTGCCAGGCAGTCACCGTAGAACGCCATACCCGCACCGTCATTTCTGTGGCGTTGTCAGGGATCGTCTCACTTTTTAAGAAGGGGACTTCACAGACCGTGTTTTCGAAGGTGATTTTAAGCCCCTCAGAAGTCATTTCGGGTACCATTTTTGCCATACGCGGCAGCTCCCGCTGGGTTAAAAAGTGCCCCTGAGGATTCACCAGCATCCAACGGCGATCGTGCTTTAAACCCAACGGTGTTAACTCGGCCTCAGGGAGCGCTATTCCCCGGGCGGATTTGAGGGGATAAATCCACAGCCGGGCCAGTTTCACTGGCGGTAAATTTCGCTAGCGGGCTTGAAAAGCACCCAGGACGTGAGAATATATTTGTCGTTAGAGAGAGGCACATGCCCTTTGTGGGTATGGGTAAATCCGCTGGGCGCAAACACCAGCTGTCCTTTTCGCGGCGTCAGCTTGCGTTCCTGATAATAAAACTCGGTTTCTCCCCCTTCTTTCACGTCATTGAGGTAATACATAAACAGCATGACCCGGTGCAAGCTGGTTTGCTCGGGGTCGTTGGGAGTGGGGTAATTTTCAGAATGAAAGTGATGATACCCCCCTACCTTACGCTGATATTTTTGCAAATTAATACTGCCCAGATAGTACACCTGTTGAATCAGCTGCATCAGGGTTTTATCGTCCAAAATGTCTAACACTTCGGGGGTAATAGCAATCATTTCTCCCGTCTGGGGATTGGGCACAGACATACTCACCGCTCCGCTGAGCAAGTGGGGGTAAGTCCGCATATATTTCACCAGATGCTTATAGGTCAGTGCCTCAATTTCTGCGTTTTCTTCCTGCCAGTCTTCATACTGGGAAAGCGTAATATCTAAACTGTTTTTGGCCACAGGATTGAGACCGTGCCCCGTCATGCCGGGCCCCTTTTGACGACTGCGCTCAAACTTTTTGATGAGGCGCTTGCAATGCTCGGGCGACATGGCTCCGTTATAAGTGGCAATAAAATCCTTCATAAAGCCCCCTTGCGCAAGTGGAGAGGATAGTCCAGCTTCATGGCTTCTCGCACGCGCAGCATCACCTCTTCGGCCCGGGCCTTTCCTCGACGGGTGCCTTCTGCCACCACATCCCACACGTAGTCTTCTTGCTCTGCCAGTTCCGCCCGGCGCTCACGAATAGGGGTTAGAAAATCTTCCAGGCAAGAAATCAGCTCTCGCTTCACCACGACATCGCCCAGTAAAGGTTTACCTTTTTCGTTAGCTCCTCCCTTACGGTACCGGACTTTCAAATCCTCCACCAGGGCCTTGTCAGTGTGAAAGGCGTCCAGGTAGGTAAACACAGGATTTCCCTCCACGTTACCGGGCTCAGTGCCTCGCACCCGATTGGGATCGGTATACATGGACATAATTTTCTTTTTGACGGTTTTGGCAGAATCGGAAAGATACACCCCGTTGTTCAGAGATTTACTCATTTTGGCCTTGCCATCTGTACCGGGCAAACGAGACACCTCGGTATACATGCCTTCAGGCAAGGTCAGCGTATCACCGTAATAGTGGTTAAAGCGCTGGGCAATTTCACGGGTGAGCTCAATCATGGGTTTCTGATCGTCTCCCACAGGCACCAGGTTAGCCCCAAAGGCGGTAATATCTGCGCATTGAGACACGGGATAAGCCACAAAGCCCATAGGTACATCGTGACCAAACTTTTGCTTGATTTCAGTTTTCACCGTGGGATTTCGCTCCACCCGGGCCAGCGTTACCAAATTCATATAATAAACGGTAAGTTCCGCAATTTCGGGAATCATGGACTGCACCACAAAGGAGCAGACTTTTGGATCTAACCCCACCGCCAGATAATCCAGCACCACCTCTTTAATATTGGCTCTCAAAATCTCCGGATGCTCAAAGTTATCGGTCAGCGCCTGCACATCCGCAATCAAAATAAAGGTATCATAATCCCGCTGTAGCTTCACGCGATTTTGTAAAGAGCCCACATAGTGCCCCAGATGCAAGGGACCCGTGGGACGGTCTCCGGTGAGAATGGTTTTACGACTGGTCATGGTGCTTTTTCTTCCCGCATTTTTGCGCTCATCTTACCATGATTGAAGCCTCAATTTAGACAGAAGCCGTAAAAAAGACGGCTTCATGCTTTAAGGCACTCTGATCCGCAGCGCGGGCTGCTTGTGCGTAAGCGTCAGCTTTGGCCGCCTCACCAAAGTGAGACTCGATGCGGGCAGCCAGCCTCATTAATTCGGCGTCCACAGCACCCTGATTGAGAGCTTTTTGCACCAATGTGCGGGCTTTATCCCACTGGTCGTGATGCACAAGGGTTTCTCCGTAGAGCATCACCGTCTGCGCGTCCTGACGCACCGCATACTCTTGCTCCATTAAATCCAGCGCCTCCTGCCAGTGGGCCGCCGCTTCCGCCGGATTTTGCGCTTTTTGGTGGGTCAGTAAAAACACCAGATCCCGGCGATGGCCAAAGGCGTTGGACTCCAGCTCACGGCGAAGGGTGGTCTCTGCGCTGTTGTACAAAGGCTCAGCCTGCTCCGGTTGCCCCTGCAACTGATGAGTCCGGGCCTGCTTGATCAAAAAAATGGTGGACTGATTATAATTGTAAGCGGCTTTGTAACTGGCCAGTGCCTCAGCATAATTCCCCTGACGCAAATACAAATTTCCCAGTAAACCCAACACCATTTCGTTGTGAGGCTCAATGCGCAGCGCTTCTTTGTAAAAACGTTCTGCCAATTCAGGCTGTCCCTGTTTGAGCATCATTCGCCCCAGGAAACCTCTGGCTTTGGCGGAACGGGTGTAGTTATAAGCTTGTTCTCGTGAAATGCCTTTCACCAGGGTCGCCTCAGCATCCTCGAGGAGTCCCTGGGCTTCTTTCACCACGGCCAGGGGCATCAGCGCGATAAGCTGGGGATCAATCTGCACCCAGGTTTCCGCTGCATTACGAGACTGAAGCAGTTCGTTTTGCGACATGCGCTGGGTAATGTGATTACTCAACACCGTGGGACTGTCTTTTTTGCCCATGGAGGTAATTTTGACGTGTAGTTTTTCAGCGGCCGCAAAATCGTGTTTGGCCTGGGCCACGTTAAACAGCACCTGCCAGGCTCCCGTATTCAGCGGTTGTAAATCCAGGGATTTATTGGCGGTTTGCTCAGCAAGCAGGTACCAGCCGTTTTCGCCCGTGGCGCGAGCCTGATCCAGATAAGCCCCACCCAGCATATTCAGATCCAAAAAGCTGTTGGGGGTTTCTTTCACCCGCTTTTTGTAAAAAGCCAGATTACGGTCACGCTCTGTCTTTAACTCCTCTGGCGTTTTAAGAGGCAGTTTATATTCCAGCACGGCTTCCGGGGTTAGTACCGTTGCCTGCTGGTCAACAGACGCAGAAGGAACGGGGCTTTCCGAAGAACGGGATAAGGGAGAGCTGGGAGACATGAGCCAGGCCCCACCAAAAGCCAGTGCAGCAGTAAGGGTCACCGCCAGACCGGTCCAGATTTTTTTTGATTGCATTGTATCCTACTTGTAAAAACAGGCCGCTTATAGAGCGGCCTGTGGGGTTTATGATAAGTTTATCAAACTCAGGGTTTGACGAAACTTATTGGTGGGGTTCCGGCAAATAGGGGAAGGTACCGGGAATGGCATCGTGAATACGCGCACCGTCAAAGGTGTCGTTATATTCTACATTATCAGTTTCCACCCGTGCGATAGGTGCATTCTGAGCACCATTGGGCTGAAGCGGATCCAAAGCTCCACCAGGCACCAGTACTTGTAAGGTAATATCAATGACATCCTCATCAATACGGCGTCCGCGGAAAGGTCTGGGATTGGTCAGATCCGTAATACCTGCAGCGTAGCCGCTAGGCCCTGTGGTATCAATACGGAGCATATCCGGCAAGAATGCCGCCACGATTTCGTTACGGCGATCTATACGCTCTTGCATGGTACGCGGAGGCACGGGGTTTGCGGTAGCCGGGTCGTCATTGGGGTTCAATACGGCCTGCACCTGTCCCTGAATGGCATCAAGAACGGTTACAGCTTCGGTACGAATCTCAGCAGCAGCGGGGATATCCGCCAAGTCCACAGAAGGCGGTACACTGTTCCAGGTTTTGAGCAATTGAGCACGGGTCGGCGTGTCCTGACGGATCAAACCTTCGTTAATGGCAGGGCGAGCTAAACGCTCCACTTGCTGGAAGGGCACGGGCGTGGGAGTAGGACTTGGATTGGCGCCACCGTTACCACCTCCTCCTCCGCCACCGCCGCTGCCGCCACTGCCCCCACTGAAGGTGGAAGCTGCGGTGCTGGCTCTTAGCGTGGTACGGTTACTGATTCCATTAGCGGTAACTGTTTCTACAGCCAGATCAAAACTCGTGCTAGAGGCCAGGCCAGAGTAGGTGTAAAAATTACGGGTCAAACCACTGGCCACTTGCTGACCGTCCAGATACACATTGTAGGTGCTGGGAACGTCCAGGCTGGGAAAGGTCCAACTCACAGAAAGGTTGGTGCCGGTCCGGGCTGTGGTGCGCAAATTTAAGGGTGCAGGAACGCTGCCATTGGCTGTGGGGCTCGTTGCAGGTGTTGGCGTGGTGGCCGGAGTAGCCGTTGCCGTGGGTGCCGTGGTGGGTGTAGACGTGGGCACTGTAGTAGGAGCAGAAGTCGGTGCTAGCGTGGGAGTTACCACCGGTGCATTAGTGGGTGCGGTAGTAGGTTGACTGGTGGGAGGAGCCGCCGTGGGGGCTGCGGTAGGCGCAACGGTGGCAGAAGGACTCGGAGTGGGCTCGGTGGGAGCCGGCCCACAGGCTGTCAGGCTCACCGCCAGCAGCGTGGACATTATTGAAATACGTTTTTTCATTAAAAAAAATTCCTTTAAAATATAGCGGTGCTTACTGAGGGATGGACATGGTTTCCCAGATGTCGAAGGTGGTGGCTGTGGTACCGCCTTGTAAAAGTGAACGAGGGACTTCCACGACAATTGACAGCACGTTGAAGTTACGCGTGAAATCGATGGGCGTTGTAGCATCTCCCGCATTAGCGGTGGTGGCATCATTATCAGCACCAAAGAAATTGGTGATGTTATTGTCTCCATTGGCCACGTCCAGGCGCAAACTTAGAAACTTCAGTACGTCAAAGAAAAAGGGATCCTGACGCACACCGGCAAAGACCTTAATGGTTTGACCGTTGATAATGACATCATTGGCAACAGGATTGGCCCGACCGGCGTTAGAAGTGGTCAGGATATCGCCGCCCAGTGTAGGTGCCACGGTATTGGTAGCCACACTGGTATTGCCATCAGCGGTCAGGTAAACGGTCATCTTCTGCTGATTATTGGCGTCGGGGGCTCCAAATTCAAAGCGCAGTTGCACATCGTCTGAGGGAGTTGCTGATGGAGATTGTGTGTAGGGATCGCCCATAAAGCGGCTGGCGTGGAAGGTATAACGGGCATTGGTATTAAAGGCTGCTTCCTGACCGGCGGGAATACGACCATAACTGTTCATAATAAACACTAAGGTTTCACCGGCATCGTCTGCGGTTTCACCCGTAGCTTCTTCACCTTTGCGAAAAACGTAGAGATCGGTGAGGTTATTGGCGCCAGAGGTGGCGGGACCGCCCAGCTCCGGGGGAGGGGATATATCATCGTGGTCAGAGGCGGTGGCTAATCCACTGCCCAGCACAGAGCCGAGAACGGCTGCGCCCAGCGCAACGCTTGCTAGCATTTTTTTCATAAATATAGACTCCTAATGTCTTAAAACTTTAAAAATTGGATATTAAAATGGCCCTGTTTTATCAAACATACTTATCCAGAGTAAAGTTTTTCAACCTCAGATGCAAGGTCTGGCCATTAAAAAGTCGTTAAAAATTTGCAAAAAAACCGATTTCACGTTGTTATGTGATCGGCATCTTGAGTCTTATTTCAAAAATATGCTATAGTCATTGCATCTATTTTGTATATTCAGGAGAACGCGTCTACACTTGGACCCTGACAGTAGTAGCCAAATAGGCTCTGTAATTACCGTCTTAATCACTTCTCTGGCATTCTCGGGCCTGATTTCGGCCTATGAAGCTTCTTTAACCGATCTTTCGAGCATGCGACTGGAAAAACGGGCTGAAGAAGGCGATCAAAAATCCGCCTATCTTTTAAAACTTATTCAGAATCCTCATCACACGCTTCTGACCCTGATGGTGTCTGACTGGCTGGCAGATGTGACCTTTCTGGTATTGAGTGCTTACCTCATTTTTGAAGTCATTACTCCCTTTAGCTGGTGGAACGTGCTGCTGGGCATTGGCATTCTGACCCCCGGTCTGCTCATCATGGGCGAGATTATTCCTAAAAACATTGCCAGTCGCTACGGTGAACGCTTTGCTTATAGCTGGCTTCCTCTGCTCAAACTGCTTCTTCTGGTCTTCAGTCTGCCCGTCAAAATCCTCAGCGTGGTGACACGCCCTTTGTTACAAAGTGTGGGCGCTCAATTGGGCCAGTTACTGCCGGAGTTTACCGAAGACGAAATTTTGCAAATGGTAAACATGGGCGGCAATACGGGGCTTTTAGAAAAAGATGAAACTGAACTCGTACAGCATGCGCTCAATTTTGACGATACACCCGCCAGCGCCGTTCTCACCCCCCGCGTAGACATGATGTGTATTGAAGACACCACCACCCTGGAAGAGGCTCTGACCATCATGGCTGATCCTGAAGGGTACTCGCGACTTCCCGTATACCGGGATAATCACGACAATATTCTGGGCATTGTCTATATCAAAGATTTGCTGTCGCTGTATCAAAAGCAACCGGATATTCGTCAGAATAGCGTGGTGCCCTACGTGCGCAAGGCCCATCACATTCACGAGTATCAGACCATTAACGAAGTGCTCAAAGAAATGCAGGCGCGCCGCAGCCCCATGTTTATTGTCACGGACGAATACGGCGGCACGGTGGGTTTAATCACCATGGAAGACCTTTTGGAAGAAATTGTGGGTGAACTGCACGATGAATTTGACCATGATGAAGAAGCTCCTATTGAAGAAATTGATATTTACACCCTTCGTGTAGATGCCAAGGTGAGCGTCACCGAAATCAATAATTTAATGGACCTGGATTTACCCAACAGTCAATCTGTGGGAGGGCTCGTTTTCAGCACACTGGGGGAGGTTCCCGAACCGGGAGAAACCCTGCTGCTGGAAAACGTACGTTTTGAAGTGGAAGCCGTGGACGGCATTCGGATTCTGCGCGTTCTGGTACATAAACTCACCCCCGAAGAGATTGAGGCCCTGGAAGTGGAAGAAGTGGCATCCTGATTTCCGTTTTTACTCAAATTGTCAGCAAATTGTAAAGGCCACACAACGTCTGTAAAGCTTTTGTAAGAATCCCCGGCAGACGTCGCTTTGCCCCGTTTACCTCATGCTAAGATAATGAAAAAACATAAGAAGGTAAATGATGAAAAACCATCTTAAACGTTCGTTGATCATGTCGCTCACCGTGGCTTTCAGTGTGGCCGGAGGAGCCGGAATTTCAGAATGGATGCGTCCGCAGGCGGTCTCAGCCCAGAGCAGCTCTGTCAAAACGCTGCGCCAGCTGAATGAAGATTTTATTGACATTTCTGAAAAAGTAACCCCTGCGGTGGTGAGTATTTCCATGACCAAACGGGCCAAAGCCCGTTCCAACCCCAGACGTATGGACCCCCGCAGCACGCCCGATGAGTTTTTCGACTTTTTTGGCATGCCCTTTCCACAGGGACAACAACCCCAGCAGGAACGTCGTCAGGAAGGCATGGGTTCCGGGGTGATTGTAGATGCTGAAAAAGGTTACGTGCTCACCAATAATCATGTGGTGGAAGACGCCGACGAAATCAAGGTATCTTTAACAGATCGTCGCACCTTCAAAGCCCGCGTCATTGGCACTGACCCCCGTTCCGATCTGGCAGTCATTCAGTTGATCAACGCCACCAACCTCAAACAGGCTATTATTGGAGACTCCACGGGCCTGGACGTGGGCGAGTGGGTATTGGCAATTGGAAACCCTTTCGGACTGGATTCCACGGTCACCGCGGGCATTATATCCGCAAAAGGCCGCGATAACGTCGGCGTAGCCGACTTTGAAGACTTTATTCAAACCGATGCAGCCATTAACCCTGGCAACAGCGGTGGCGCTCTGGTGAATATCAAAGGGGAATTGGTGGGCATCAATACCGCCATAGCCACCCGCTCTCGGGGATATATGGGCATTGGTTTTGCCATTCCCAGCAATATGGCCAAGCAGGTGATGGACTCTCTGATTGCCAAAGGTCGGGTGAGCCGTTCACAGCTGGGCGTATTTATTCAGGAACTCGACGCTTCTATGGCTCAGGGACTAAACATAGAAGGACCTAATCAGGGGATTCTGGTGTCCGGAATTGTCAAAGGCTCACCTGCAGAAAAAGCGGGTGTCCAGAAGTACGATGTCATTACCCACCTCAACGGTCGAGCAGTGACAAGTACGAGCCCGTTCCGTAACCGCGTGGCGCTGATTCCGCCCAATTCGCAGGTCACTCTTGACATTATCCGCAAGGGTAAAAAGATAACGCTGAAACCCACGCTCACAGAAGCAGAAAGCACAACTCCGGGCCGAGACAAACCCAGTGTTCCTCAGCTTCAGGAAAAGGAACTGACCGTGGAGTCTTTAACGCCCGCTTTACGACAGGCGTATCAAATTCCCGCCGAAGCCAAAGGTGTGGTGGTGAATCAGGTTAATATCAACGGAATCGCTTCCGAAAAAGGCATCCGTCGTGGAGATTTGATTGTTGAAATCAACCGTCAGAGCGTGAACTCAGAGCGAGACTTTAATCAGGCTTATGATCAAATTAAGTCTGGAGAAGTGGTGCTCCTGTCGATACGTAGAGGTGGGGGATCTCTGGTAGTCGCCTACGAAAAACCCTGATAAACGATTCCATAGCAAAAGCCCCCGAATGGGGGCTTTTGTATTGCTTAGCGATCATTGCTCAGCTGTAAATGACTTAACTTAAGCCGTTCAGTACGGCCTTGGAAATAGCTTTCAGGGTTGCAAAGACGCCCTGGCCGTTCACGGCTACAGCTTCAAAGTAGGGCACACGCTCAGGATTGATATCTGCTTCCAGCTCATCCACGGGCATTGCATCGGGAATGTCCCGCTTGTTGTACTGTACTACCCAGGGAATTTTACCCAGCACCATGCCATAAGAACCCAGGTTCTCAATCATGTTGGCTTTGCTGTCAATATTTTCCTGCTTTTTCTTACGGGAAGAGTCAGCCACAAATACCAGACCGTCAGCACCGTTAAGCACCAGACGACGACTTGCGTTGTACTCCACCTGACCGGGAACGGTGTACAGCGAAAACTTGGTTTTAAACCCCTGCACAGATCCAAGATCCAGCGGCAGAAAGTCAAAGAACAGCGTCCGCTCATTGGCGGTATTCAGAGATACCATTTCACCACGAATGGTGGGGCTAAGCTGTTTGTGTAAGTATTCTAAATTGGTCGTTTTTCCACCCATACCGGTTCCGTAGAAAACCAGCTTACAGTGAATTTCACGACTTGCGTAGTTTATTAGCGCCATGGTCTTATCCTTATCTCTGGTTTCCGCCGCTCATACCGGCGACTTCGTCACTGATGCGTTGGGCCATCTTTTGTGTCTTTAACTTGATCATGCCCAGCGTGGTGCGTTCATCGAAGATTACAGTAATTAAATCCTGTGAATCCAGTAGAGAGATAAAAATATTGAGCTTATCGCCTTGTTGAAACATGGTTTTAAACTCCGCTTCACCAAGCAGACGAGCAATTTCACGCGTGGATGAAAAAGCGCCGACCACCAGGGCAGAAAGTGCCATAACGTGAGGAGATTCTTCTCCTACGAGAGCAAGATGCTGTCCGCTTTTTTCAACAAGCAGAATGGATTTTGCATTGGTTTCGGATTGCAGTTCGGTAAGTAACTCCGTGATGCTTTGAATGCCTTCGGGAGTAATAACGAGACTGCTAAGTTGAGGATTTAACATAGCTTGCAACCTGTCATAGTTCTAGTTTTAATTCTTTTACCCAATGCTGAGTCGTATCTGGAAAGAAACGCTCAACTTTTTTGATAACCTGCTGAAGAAAAGCTTCGCCATAGATCGGTGAGATCAGTTGTAACAAATGATTCAGGCAGATGCTATAAAGTCGAGTTTGTTCTTCAAAACCCAGACTTTGTAATTTATCATCCACAATGATACCATTTTGAATCTCGATCATCCAGTTTTTTTCTTCAATTAGCTTTTTAAGCCGCTCATTCATCTCCTGTTTTAACTTCAACCCACTAATGGAATTAAACTCAGAAAGCAGTGTGTTAGCCAGAGTCAAGAAGAAACGGCGCAGAGCGGTTCCCGTTTCTTCTTTAAACTGAATCACACCCGACTTTTCAAGTTCCAGGAGGGTTTCGGTCAGCGCAAGAGGTTCCTGATCTACTTTATCCATTAACTCGTGTAGAGAAATTGGAACCATCAGGGTATTAAGAATATTGTGTAAAGGGGTATCGCCATCCGTGGTTTGTTTCACTTCCACATGGGTATTAGGGTGGAGGGTCGGATGTTTGCGCTGTATTTTTTTCCAGGTTTCTATGTAGATAATACCCTGTTGAATCAGGGTATCCAGGTCGCTCTGAATGGTGGGATCGGGAACGGGCTGTTCTTTATCTTGCGCTGAAAAGTCAAAAGTAGCACTGCTACCGTAATTAAGCATTTCATAAACCGCAGGCTGCCCTGACAAATTAGGCGTTGTGGCATGAGACACCTTGCCAGCGTTCACAAAAATCTCGCTGGTGAGGCCTTCGTATTCGATAATTAATGCGCCCGTTTTCTGGCTATCAATTAAGATCCGAAGAATATCGGGCAAGCTAAAATCGGCAAAACGTCCGCTGAACTTCATTCAGCCACCGCAATAATCAGAGTTTCTTTATCATTGAGGGTTTCGTCAGCATAAGGGTAAGGAATGGTCATGGTGCTGCGTTTCCATACCTGTCGACGCTGCTCTATAGTCGCTTCCATGTCACTCAGCTCAACACCCAGGTGGGCGCCATGATGAATCACCCACACCCGAGAGCCTTCACAGGCATCCAGAAAAGCCCCAAAAGCCTGCAAATAAGTCTGTGGATCTTCAAAGCTTTGCCCGAGGCGAGGACCGTTCTCATTAGAAATCAGGCCTGCAAGGTTAATCTGAGTTACACGGCGTGTCCAGCATTCTGCCAGTTCAGTTTTTAAATGGGTATCTCGATAGCCGTTGATAGCAGGAGGGTCAATAAAAGCCACGTGGGCAGGCAGCTGATCGGCCATTTGATACGCGTCGCTAAAATACGCCATATTCGGACTGCTGTTGTCTACCACCCAGTTGTTGAGTTGTTGTACATAGTGGCGAAGAGCGTCCAGACTGGTCATGGGCTTGGGCTGAAGGGCTCTCTGATTGAAGCCGAGCCAGTAGGACATGGTCATATAAATGGCGGTGTAAGCCATGGCCTTAAGTTCAGGGGACTCAAAGGTGGCTTCGTTTTCAATATTATGCCACCAGCTAGATAATAGCTGAGTTTCTTCTTTGGTGAAGTAATGGTCCTGCCAGAGTTCAAAGTCGTTGCTTTGCGCCAGACCACTGCCTTCGGTAATCATACCGAAGTGATTGGGGGTTAAAATCGAATCGTTATTTTGTACCAGGGCCACGGCTTTCCAGTAGTTGCTTTGAAGCATATCAGTGATAAAGGTCTGGTAGCCTTTGCGCTTAAAAAACTGCGCCACACGCGCGTTGGCACCAAAGGGTACATATACAGAGCTAAACTCAATACCGGTTAGCTCTTCCCAGACCCAGGCAGCAAGGGTTTTGCGTGAACTATCTAAAGCGGTGGTCATCATAGGGCGGGCGATCCTTTCATACATCTTAAAGATAACATACTTGCTATGAAGTTACTGTGATCGGTGGATGCAAAAGTGAGCAAGTTCTTTCAGGGCCGTTCTTTCTTCACTTTCGGGAAGGTGACTCAGCGCAGCAAGAGCCTGATTCAAGTAGCGTTCCGCCTCTTTTTCGCATTGTTGGAGAGCGGTGCTATCCGTAACGATATCAAAGGCACGCTGCAAACGGGAGTTATCGGTGGTTTTGCTATCAATAATGGCCTTGAGTTCATCCGCATGAGGAGAACTATGTAGAGCATAAAACGTGGGCAGCGTCACCTGCCCCTGCACCAGATCGTTATAGGCGGATTTGCCCAGCTGATCACTACTCACCGTAAAATCCAGCATATCATCCATAATCTGAAAAGCGATACCCACATCATGACCATAGGTATATAACGCTTTTTCCACTTCGAGCGTTTGGTCATTAATAATAGCTGATCCCTGACACCCTACGGCCATGAGTAGCGCTGTTTTACGACGAATTTGGTCCACATAGTCTGCCAGACTAAAATCTGTAGAATAGCGACGGCTCAACTGGGTCATTTCTCCGTTACACATATCCATGACCATTTGAGAAAAAATGGTGTTTAAGCGCACCTTTTCAATCATCGAGATATAAAAGCAGGAGCGGGCCAGCAAAAAGTCACCGGTGAGCACAGAGGTTCTTAGGCCCCATTTATTATTCACGGTGGGCAGACCCCTGCGTGTTTCGGAACCGTCAATAATGTCATCGTGAATCAGGGTCGCCGTATGTAGAATTTCCACGGCCATGGCCAGCAGATGATGTTTTTTTGAGAGTTCTTCAGTGGCAGGACGCTGACTTGCCCGGGCCGCAAGAAGTACCATCAGGGGCCGCAAGCGTTTACCGCCGGCCTTCATTAAATGGGTGGCAGAAGCCACCAGTTCCTGGTCATAATTTTCGAGTTCTTTGAACACCACTTCCTGTAATTGGGCCAGATCGGGGGCCACTAACTTAAAAAATGATTGTTCAGAAACAGAAGCTTTCATGGTATCTTCCTTTGGCATGAGAATTGGCCCAATTGTAGCACGGGATGTAGGGGCTTTGAGGTCGCTTTTTTGACACCTTTCAGGCTATAATGAAAACCATGCGTTATTCTTTCTTTCACCTGATTTTAAGCAGTTTAGTGAGTCTCAGTCTCAGCGCTTGTGTCATTAACCCCCAGGCTGAACGCCCGGAGTTAAACGATCTGCGCCTGCCGGACTACGAAGATCTCATTTCGGGTGGCGGAAACGACATTTTAGACCCCAATTTACCCAGAGGCGGCATTCAGTCCCCAAATCTGGACACGGGAGAACTCAGAGAAACCCTGCGTACCCGGTATGGTATCCAGCTTGACAACCAACAGTGGAATCAGCTGCGCCTGCTCACACAGGTGACCCCCAACGGCAACTGGTCCGCCAGTTCCAACCGTTCCGCAGAAGACAACCTGGAGATTAATTTTGAACGCTTTTCTTCATTGTTTACTCCGTCCATTGACACCGCCGATGAGTACAAACGCCGGGCAGTGACCTTTGCGGAAAACTCACGGGTCCCCTTTTACCTGGACATCAATTTCTTTGTGAACCAACGCCGTATTGTGTTGATCAAATGGGATGAAGAGAGTGGAGAATTTATTCTTTTGCAACCCGATGGTACCGTGGCGAATTATCTGATCACCCGCGACATCACGCCAGCGAATTATGTGAAGGTGAATTTTTAGGAAAGATTTTGCTGAGAATTTTGCGCTTCAGACGCAACCCTGCCAGCAACAAAAGTACAAAGAGTAGCGTGAGTAGCCCCAGACGAAGCATGGGAGCTACAGGAGCCGCCAGCACACAGTACACGGGAAAGCCCACTCCGATGAAACAGGGCAAAGAAAAAGCCACCAGTCCCGAAAGCACAAAACTGACGCCAAACTGCCGACTGTAGCGCAGGTGCAAAAGCCAGGTGACGTAAAAGTCAAAGAGAAAAGCGATTCCCCCGGCCACCAGCAGGGCCTCCACATCTAATGTAAACATAACAACTCCCCGAATACGGATGTGCTGCTTATGTTAGCACATCTGAAATTCGGGGCGTTAGTACTTAAAGCTTTGCCGTGAATTTAGCGGCGGGGAGCATAGCTTTTCTGATGGCGGGCCATGTCTTCTAACTCGGACAAAAGCCGAGAGGC
>CAYFGW010000117.1:0-15030 GCA_964342365.1 uncultured Candidatus Sericytochromatia bacterium
AAGGGGTCAATTCTCCAAACCCCACCCGTGCCATACGGGGCAGCTGAAACAATTCCAGATGTTCAATCACCTCAATGAGTAGCATCACATCTACATCTTTAAAACGAGCATCGCGGTAAAGGGCAGAGCCCTGCACCAGTTTGGCCCGCTCTCGCTGGTGCTCGGGAAAGCGCTGAAAACGTTTTTCAGCGCGCTCCAGTTCTCGCGTGGAAATATCTACCCCCGTTACTTGAGGGACACGGGTTTCTTTTAATAAGGCCCGCAGCACTTTACCTTCACCACAGCCCATATCCACCACCCGCTCTACGGACTTGCGAGAAGCCAGCTGTACCACCGTTTCTGTGACCCGTTGAATACGCCGCTGATTCAAATTGAGCGGTTTTTCTAATTCCTGTTCAAGAGGCTTTTTCTCAACCCGTTCTTCTTGCTCCAACTCGGGCACCAACTGTTCAAGGGCCATACGAGTCAGTCCCTTACGGTGCCCCAGATAGCGTCGGGTAATTTGCGCATAAGCGGGATGCTCCGCGAGCCAACCTGCGCCTTTTTCGATGAGTTTGTCCACTTCAGCGCGATCCAGGTAATAGTGCTTGTGCTGATCTAAAACGGGCAAAAGCACGTACAAATGTCTCAGAGCACGAGAGAGCGTTACCGCTGAATGAGACAGGCGCAGGGTAAAATAGTGCCTCTGACTTCGCACAATTTCCAGACGATAACCCAGAGGCTCAAAAAATTCTCTGAGTAAGCTTTCACCGCCTCTGCACCGCACGGCGCCGAAGGTCATTTCTAAAGCAAGGGGTTCAAGACCCTGCGGTAAGTTTTCGCAAATTCCGTTCATGGCACTGCGTAAGTGTTTGGCCAGGGAGACAGACATAAAGGAGCCCGCCACATAGGGCCGGTCGTTCACATAGGTATCCAGACCGTGAATACCGTGCTGGCCGCGCACCAGTTCCACCGGGTCTACTTCTAAAAGCAGCATAAACGTCGCTTGCTGAGGGTTTATTACCGGATAAAAACCGTGTACTTTACCAAAGGATGCTGAACGCGTATAAATTTTATCAGGATGCTTGTGTAACAAGAACCCCGCATCTTTTCCCGTCATGCCCTCAGGCAATGTGATCTGTAATTGCAAAAACATAAGGGTCCTCTCCTAGAAACCAAGCCAGCCCAGCGCCTGTTGCGCGACGTTTTGAAGTTCACGATTCACCCGTTGCACCGCGGAAGATCCCGGTATACGCCCCTGCGAAAAGGATTGGATCGTATTTTGGATACGCCTCTGGGTGTCGTTGGCCACATTAGATACCGTGTTTGATGCCCGCTGATACACGTTCCCCAGCGCCTGAATGGCCTCCTGAGGATGCGGTGCATAAGCAGCCACCTGTTCAAGATACTGTACCGCATTTTGACTCCAGGCATGACCGTTTTCCACGGCCCATGAGGTTAGTTCACCCAGTTTCCGCGTGGCCACGGCGTGCCCCTGCTGAGCCATTTCACTGAGTTGACTCATGGCCCAGCTGGCGGTCCCAGAGGCCTGATTGCCCAGCTTTTGCGCCTCGTGCACCACCTGATTGAGCAGTTCGGTGGTTTTTTCCACGCCCCAGCCTGCACTGCTTCGTACTTTACTCAGTAAAGCCACCGCCTCATTGCCCCCGCGAGCAATAATCTGCCCCACCAGCAGGCGCGCCTCACGGGCTTTGGCATCTGCAGCTTTGCCCATTTCGTTGAGGCGGTTCATGACCATATCCTGAACGGGCGCATGGTAAATGGCGTTACCGAGCGCTTCCAGCTCTTTATAATGGCCTCTTAACGCACTGAGGGCCGTGCGAGCATGGGTGGAACCGCTATTAATAACGCCCTGCAACATCCGGTAGCCGTCTTCTCCCATTTTGTTAAAGGAATACAGCGCCTGGTCTGCCGCGTGCTGATAGGTATCCATCATGTAATACAGGGTATTGGCAGCTTCCTGCTGTAGCTGCTGTGACACCTGATTGCCTTTGGCCCAGATTTTGCGGGTGGTGATAGCCAGGGTGGCAGCCAGTTCATCACTCAGTTCTTTGCCCTGCGCAAAATGGTTATTCATGGCGTTTAAGGCGTCCTGCCCCATGTTTTGCAGAGCCTGGTGTGCATGCTGTCGGTAAGCGGCCGCATGGGCGGGAACACGCTGCATTTTAGCCACCACATCCAGGGTCTGCTGGGCGATATAGCTTTTGAGTTCCCCGGCTTTAATGCCCGTTTGTTGGGCAATGCTATCGGCATTTTTAGCCAGATCCTGCATGCGACCAAACACGTAGGTTTGCCCCTGGTTCCACTGTTCTTCTAAAAGCGCCATCGCTTCAGGCATGGCGGTTTGCTTGTACATTTCGCTGACCGTATAAAGCACGCTTTCTGCGGCTTTTTGATGCAAATTGGGCGTGTTCAACAAGGTCTTAAACTGATTCATGGCAATATTGGGGTCCATTTGACGCAGTGCTCCAAGAGCCCGACTTGCCAATTCATGCCCCGGGTTGTTGCGAATCAGACGCCCCAGCATTTCAGCGCCCGGTTGCGCCTGGGTTTTGTACCAGTTGATCAAACTGCCCTTGACCTTTTCACCGGTCTGACTCACCGCCCGCGAGATGTGGTCATAACTTTCGCGGCCCATGTCTAACAATTCTTCTTTGAGCACGTCCGTGCCGTAAATGTTGGCCAGCGGCGCTGAAATACCCAGTGCCGTTCCCGGGGAAGCCATGCCCGTGGCCGCCATCACTGCAGAAGCCCGACGTACGGCTTTGCTCATGGCCGGAGGCAGACCCTGCTCTTTGTTGAGTTCCACCATAATAGACACGGCCAATCCCATGCCCGCCAGACCCAGCTGTGCCGGCATGGCCACATTACCAACACCCAGCACCTCAGTGACCGCCAGGGCCGTATCCGCACCGTTAATATACGTGCCCAGCAGAGCCATCGCACGGATATCCGGATTCACACTGTTGTCACTGGCAATACTTGCCATGCGCGCCGTATCAATCGCAGAAGCCACACCGCCAATGGCGGGAATCGCTTTAAAAATAGCCTGACCAAATAACCGGGGCGTTTTGGCCATGGCTTCAAGACCGTTGACACCAAACTTCTGCAATAGGCCAGACATCTCTCCCAGCACCTTGCTGGCATTGGTGAGCAGGGTATCATTGGCGGCCAGACGAGACAGAATCGTTTCATCCATGCTGCCAAACACCTTTACCATGCCGCGGCGCATGGCACCGTGAGGCGCATTCTCTAGCATTTTTACCATCCGCTGCTGAGATTCAGGCCCCAGGGATTTCAGCATGTGGCGAGCCTGATCTGCGCTTTCATCATCGAGGCCCAGACGCTTCAAAGCATCATCGATCACGTTGGGGGCTTCTGTCACAGGACTGGATACAGGCTTAGGCGTCACGACAGAAGGATCGGGCGTGGTGCGAGGAGGTTCAGGTGCTGTGCGAGGAGGTTCAGGTGCTGTGCGAGGAGGCTCAGGCGTCGCCCGCGGAGGCTCGGGGGTAACCCGTGGGGGTTCAGGTGCCGGAGGGACGTCAATGATCCGTTTGGCGCTTTCCGGGAAAGGCATTTCAGCAGGAGGAGTAAGACGCGGAAAGCGGGTGGCTTTCAGCTGACGGTGGGCGCTTTGCACCACGTCCGTCACAAAAGTGGCGCCCTGATTCACCTGCTCAAGCACCTTCGCGGTAAGGTTGAGACCGTCTTCCGCTACCTTTGTTAAAAAGGCTTCTGGATCGGGAAAATGCTTTTGGACCAGTGCTGCAAACTGAGGGTTGTCGGCCATTTGCGTTTTGAGCAATGCATGACGAGATTGGATAAACTGCATCAGGCCCTCAGTGGCCAGCCCCACATCCGTGCGTCGTGCAGCATCAGGATGAAACATATTCACGAAGTTTTTCAGCTGGTTCTGGTTAAAATTATCCAGTCCCGCCAGCGACAGCATGCTTTCGGCCATTTTGCCCGCTTCTTCGCCCCCCACCCGCTCTATCAGTCCGGGCATCACCGTTTTCATAAAATCCACCACGTGAGCGGTGGGAGAGACCGCGGCCTCCAGCAATTCGGGCGCAGAAGCCGTGCCCGATTCAGCCAGCTGGAGCAAGGCTTCAGAATCTGTGATGAGTCGCCAGGCGTAGCGAGTGGCTTCATCAGAAACAGAAGTGAGCTTTTTTAGAGACGCATGCCCCAGTTTTCGAATCGCCCGCTGAGCATCACTTTCAAGACCCGGCGCTACGTCTTCAATAATATCTTCAATGGCCTCACGATTGTCCAGGCCAAACTCAAACAGAGTACGCCCGTCTTTATTGAGGTCAAACTTGCCCTGAGCCAGATTTTGCAAGGTATTGGCCAGGTCGTTAATGCGCTGATCGGAATCCGCCTTGTCGTTGATATAATTGTCGAGAATGCGCCCAAAAGGCTCCAAACGTAATTGCCCACCGGGAATGCTCACCCTCTGGTCCGCCAGTGCATGTTTAAACTGATGGCGTACTTTATCCACAATGGCCTGCCGTTCGGCAGGGGTTTTGGCCTGTCTTAATTCCACTGACTCCAATAAACGACTGAGCTGCATCGTGGCCAGAGCCAGATCTCTTCCCTGATTGATTTGACGCGCTACTTCCGTATCGCCTTCCGGGTTGGCGACCTTGTCCAGTAAGCGAATCACCGCAGAGGCAGCGGGGTCATTGACGCCAATACCCCCCACCATGAGGCTGGCAAGATCAAATTTAACACCGGTTTTCTCAAAAATGGACTGTTCCATTTCCTGCACCCGCTCCAACAGGTCTTCTTCGGGGGTGTTCATAGAAATGAGTTTGACTTCGTGCTCAGAACGACTCACTGGAACAATATTTACATCGTCCCTGGGATGGCCCGGCAGAGTATCTGTTGGGGACTCTGTAGGAGTGGTAAGCTCGGGAAAAGAAACCGAGGCCACGTCCGTCGTCTCAGCGGGAGTGGCTGATATGGAAGTGCGAGAAGAGGCGGAATCAAGGCGTAAATTAGACACAAACAGCTCCTTAAAAGCAAACACATTGAGTAACTGTGTCTATTATACCCACAGACGCCTTCTCCGAAACACGCGCGCTTTTCCTGCCCTTCCTTAAGATATAATGGAAGAAAAAAGGGTGATTTTAATGAACTTACTTCGTGCTTCTCTGCTAGCCACCTTGCTTACCTGCTCAGCTCAGGGACTCTCTCTACAAACACCGTTTCCTGCATCTGCCCACACCCTGGTCAACGAAAAGGGAAAGCCCGTGGACGAGATCAAGGCCAGCCGTTATTTCAAAAAAACCACACAACTTCCGGCGCAACGGGTGCTCACCGATCCCCAATTACTGAGAAAAGTAGCTCAAAACAGCCTGGACTATTTAGAAAAGCACCCCAACGATCCCGCGGTAACCGCCGGGCTGTTTTTGGAACAGGGCTACGATCTGCAACGGGCCAAACAAACCCTGAAAACCGTGATTCATACCATTGATACGGACACCCGTCAACAGCGGGGACAACGTATTTTAGATCCCCAGTGGCTGGAAGAAAATTTTGAGCTCTTGCGCTGGTCGGCCGATACCCGGGGAGCTCAGGCCCACAACGTCAAAATGATAGACAAACGCTTGCGGATTACCAAATATGTGGTATTTTCTTCTCCTGGCAGTGCGGTCAAAACTCACAAATTCAATACGGCCCTTTATGCCCTGCCTCCGGATGAAGAAAATCTGAGCGCTGAAGCTGCTGAGGCCAAAAAGGACAGTCTGATTCGCTATCGTTATACCAAGCAGGACGTGGTCAAAGGAAAATTGGACGCCCTCGGTGTTCAACCGCTGGTGTGGTTGCCTCGCCAGGGTTTAGAAGACGCGCTCATGCAGGGCAGTTTAATGGTGAACATGCCCGACGGTCGCCAGCGTATGTTTAACGTGCACCGAAACAACGGCATTGCCTACAATCGCAAGCTCAAAAATCCCTGGCAGCAAAATCGCTACTGGTACTTTAAAGAAGTAGAAGGCATTCTGGGTTACGGCAGCGACGATAAAGTGCTGGTAGAGCCCACGGTCACCTTTGCAGGAGACGTATATAATCTGGGGCTGGGAAAGGTGGTCGCCATTCGTTACCAGCAGGGAGGCAAGCCCGTACTCAAACTGGGTGTTTTAGCGGATACTGGCGGTGCTTTTTTGCCCAATCTCTATCAGCTGGATTTTTTAGCGGGACTGTTTCCCAATCGCAAGGCGTATAAAAAAGGCGTGGCGGCACTGCCCACCTATGCTGACACTTACATTCTTATGGCCCGATAGTGAATATTGCTCTTAATAACACCACCTTAAATATTGACGGCAAACCCGCTATCTTTTATGGCGGTGAGTTCCAGTATTTCCGGATTCCGGCCCACCTCTGGGAGTCTTCGCTGCAACAATTGGCGGATGCTAATATTAACTTCATTTCTTGTTATATGCCCTGGATCTGGCATGAGTACGAACCCGGCATGGTCGACTTCACGGGAAAAACTGCACCGGAACGAGATTTAGAACGCTTGCTGGGACTCATTGAAGCCAAAGGCATGTCGGTACTGATGCGTCCGGGTCCCTACGTATACGGTGAGTACGAAGGCTTTGGCATTCCTCACTGGCTCAGAGAACGGCATCCAGAAGTGCTAATGGTGTACGAAAACCAGCTGCATAGCAAGGAAATGGCCTTAAACCACCCCGTTTACAAAGACTATGTAGAAAAATGGCTGGCCCACATTTTTGGATTTGTGTGCCCCTGGATTGAAAAGGGCCTGATTGTGGGTTGCCAGGTAGATAACGAAACCGGCTTGCCGCAGTTTGGAGGAGTAGCCACCGCTGGAGATTTTAATACTGACACCGTTGAAAAATGGCAGGCCCACATTGCCCGTCGCTTCGGGCGCATTGATCACTTGAACCACATCTGGAACAGCCAGTATGAGGACTTTGATCAAATTCCGCCCCCCAGTAAAGCCCACGGTAGTGCGATTCATTACCGCATCTGGGCAGAGTTTATTGAAGATTATCTGGTAGAGCATTTGCGCTGGCTGCTGGACATTTTTGAAGGCTATTACCCGGATCTCTACTTTTACTTTAACGACCCCTATTTAAACCAGTGGCCCAATCAGAGTCCTAAAAAATCCAAACTGGCCAATATTGGCTTTGACAATTACACCAAGTTCAGTATTGACCGAGTGGCCACCCACGACGTACCCTTTTCCATTTCTTTTGCTCCGGAATTTTACCGATCCATTAACTCAGGCCCGAAGGGGGAAGCATCTCGCTTGCTTATGGGGGTAGAAATGGGCGCGGGCTGGTTTGACCCGAGAGTGATAGTCACCAAAGAAGCCACCCGACAGGTGAGCATGGCGGGGCTACTCAGAGGCATGCGGGTGTTGGATTACTATTTGCTGCACGACTGTGTAGAAACCGACGGCACGCCCTGGATTTTTCAATCGCCGCTGGACAAAGACGGTCAGGCCACCGATCGGTACCCGGTCATGCAGGCGGTGGGAAAATTTGCCCGGGAGCACGGTGAACTGCTGTCCACTTCGGAACCCTTACATCATGCGGTGGGCGTGCTGAAATATATTCCTCAGGGCTGGGAGTTTTTGCGTCACAATTACACGATGCTCACGGCCCTGGACATTATGGACTCCGCACTGGTTCATTTCAGCGGTTTACCCGGCATGTACGGGAGTCTTTTGGAGTCCGGTTACAATCCCATCGTGCACGACCTGGAAACCATTTCGCTGGAGTTACTCAGTCAGCTCAAAATCGTCTTTTTTGCCTCCACCCAAATGATGCATAGAGAGATGTACCAAAAACTGCTGTACTACGTGGAAAATGGAGGCACTCTGGTTACTTTTGGATTTCCTCCCGTGCAGGACACCTATGGTCAACCCTACGACAAGAACCCCCTGTTTCCAGCCAACCCTGTGGGAAAACCCCATCACGTCCAGTACGGTAACGGCAGCCTGTCTCAAATTGCGCTGGATATGGTGAATTATCAGAATCTGCGCCGAAACCACCCTCACCGGTTGTCGTTACATACGCTGGATATGATGCAACCCTTTGTGGAATTTACCAAGTATATCGGGC
The DNA here is from genome assembly GCA_964342365.1 of uncultured Candidatus Sericytochromatia bacterium. Lineage (GTDB taxonomy): Bacteria > Cyanobacteriota > Sericytochromatia > UBA7694 > UBA7694 > CAXRDE01. The sequence continues at coordinate 8,100 of CAYFGW010000117.1, forward strand.
GTACGGGCACCTGGCTCACCACAGACAGAGATGAGCCCCTGTGGACCAGTCGTTTTGTCACCTACTGGCAGGGTGGCGGGGTGCGACCTCTGCTGAAAAATGAGCAGGGCATGGTGGGGTATAGTCGCCGCGTGGGCAGAGGCAAAAGTATTTTTCTGGGAACTTCCCCCGGGCTCTTTTTTGAAACCCCGGCCTATTATGCTCTGGAGCCAGAAAAAAAAGCGTCCGTGGTGCGCTGGCTCTCTCAGTTACTCAACGAGCAGGGGCTCTGGCCCTTAGTAGACCCCATCCCGGATACCGAAGCCATTTTGCGACAGCATGAAGAAGGACTGATTCTGGGTCTGATTCACAGAGGCAAGGCCAAGGCCATTGATTTTAACGTGAATTATACTCAAGGTTTTAATCAGGTGAGGGTGCTGTATAAAAGCCATGCAGCGGATTATCTGGAAATAACGCGCTTTCAGCATTTGCGAGGGCAGTTGAGTACGGATGCGGTGTATGTGGTGTTGTTAGTTCCCTAAAGGGGGGGCCGTTCCGATCAAGCAACGGGGGACGCGTCGCCCGTTTTAGATTCCCCCTTTTGCTCAATAAGATTTTATTGAGCATTTGTCAGGATGAAAGGAATACCTCTGTCTTGCAAAAGCTGACTTTCTCTATGCCCCACTCCGTATATGGCGTAACGATTGCTTGCTAGTTTTTGATAAATCACTTTCCCCTTCCAGGATTTTTCACTATAGCCGTTGTTAAGTCTGATTCCGAAAAACTCTCGTATTTTTGGAATCGTTGTTTTTCTATTGCCCTCTATTGCTAGCAAAAATTCTTGATCGGAGACATCTATAAATACGTCTCCGTGAGTTCCTTCCTCTCCTGTAAAAGGGTTAATGACTTTTCTCCAGTAGCCCTGAGCTATGGCCGTTTTTTTCAAATGACTCGCTGATTCAGGATAAATGCCGGCATTGTCTATAGCGTATGTTTCCACAAGCATTTGAAGCATATACATATTGGCCTTCACTGCACCTGCGCTCTCGCAAGTTCCTGAAATATAATTTGGAATTATCAGGAAACCGATAAAAACCAAAGCGGTAACACACGCAAATTTTCTGAGTTTATCTACCCACAAGCAAAAAAACAGAGCCGTTAAAAAATAAACGGGTTGGAACGTTGGGATAGCCAGAACAACGAGAGAGAAAAATAAGAAAGGCAGGTTTGAAATAAAGGTTTCGATGACGCCCGTTCTTCTTATAAAACAAAATATCAGAAACGGAAACACCAGCAAGCATAGTCTTATAAAGTTTGTTTCGTAAAAGAACGGAAAAAAGGTCTGTCTGCACGTTTGAGAGATTTCGTAGAGAATATATCTCTCTACAAATGCTACACAAGCAAAGAGAAGGCTGTAAAGCCTGAACAAATTCGCACGCCGGAACTTGAATAACGAAAGCATGTATTCCTCTACTGATTTATTCCCAAATTCTGAAACAGCTAAACAGGATGCAGGACAAAAGCCAGGTTTATAAATGGTAATTTGTGGGAATAAGTTAAATGAACAAAACAAGCGAATCGAATCAAAAGATGCAAAAATATTTTCTGCTCTGTGCAATAGCGTTCAGTTTTTGGTGGGGGAGTAGTCAACACCTGTCTTGCGCGTGTCAGGATCGCAGCAAAACCAGCTCTATAAGAGCAAATATGCACACGTTTCAAACCACACTTGAAACATACGCCGTGGACTGGGGAGGCGTATATCCACGTAATGCCAAAGCGCTAGCCAAAGAATCTACCGAAGGCAACTATTGGAAAGATTTCAAAAACCCCGTACATACCCGATCAGGTTATGGGTATTCCTACATTGATCGTGAAGAGCTATTGGTCAGGTTACGGAGCAAGAAAAAAAAAGTAAGAAAGCGAATCCTGACATCAAAATTTCAGTGGCCAAAGGTTTTTATGGGAGTGCAAATCGTGAAAGAGCGGAGTCAAGGTCATAAATTACTTCCGGGGATCGTTATTTATGATGTCAACGAAGATAGAACCACCTACTTTATTTACAGCATGAACCCTGACGGTAAATTAATGACTGACCGTGGACAGCCTTTTGTGCTTTCTAACAGCTAATGAATAAAAGGTTTGCCGAGGCAGTTTCTTTTATACCTATCGATGGCTGGTTCAATAAATTGACGCTGCTACTCATCCCCTTTTTTGGGCTAATTATTGTTTTGGATGTTGGCATACTCGCCTGGGAATATGGAAGCTATTCCTACAGCTGCGCAGAGGGGTCTAAGCCATTTCTCGTGCATCTCTATGAGATGTTGGCAAATCCTGTTTACTGCGTTTTTGTTCTCTGCGCCTGGTTCATGATTTCTGCGATGGAATATACGCACAAAAGGAGGACGCAAATAACATCAATGGGATACATCCGGACTGTACTTGCAAATAGATGGGCTATGTATTTTTACATGCTATTTTTTGCCTTACCCACCTACGCTATGTTGTACCTCCTTTTACTCGTCATAAAGAGTAGTGTGTTATTAAACTGGGCCCAGCTATGGGATAGAGTGCAATTAGCCTATAGAGGGCAAGCCACAGGTGTTGAAAATTTTCTATTTCGAGGGTATGCGGCAGGAAGCATCATGATTGTATTACTCATAGGGCTAAAAGAAGTGCTTATAAGATGGTGAAGAATATTTTTTTAAAAACAGTGATGGTACTAGAAACGTTTCTTTTAGTGGTCATAGCTTCCTCGTCCTTTGTCTCTATACCGGACGCCCTCTTTTTGATGGTCGATTGACCAGGTCTATAGAAGTATCAGTTCCGATTGAGCAGTAGCAAGCTATTGCAAGAATCCGTGAGTTGAGGTCATATCTCCGGCAGAAGAGGTTTCGCCTGCAAGAGCTTCTCCCACGGCACTCAAGTTTCTGAGTTCTATAGCGTTTGCTGGCTGATTGGAATCAAATTGATACAAACGAACGGCAGCATTTTTGGTGGCTACCAAATAACCTCGATTCAGACCATCGAATCCAAGACTGGAAACAGAGCCCACGCTGGTGCCATCATCCTGTCTCTGGAGGCTGGGCAATTGTTCAAAAGTGGCTTCTGTTGCATTTTGAAAAACAATGCGATAAAGACGGTTTCCAGAGCTCATGAACAAAGTACCATCTTTATTGAAGGCCATATCTCCAGAGGTCGGCAAGCTCGCACCCCCAAGTAGGGTTAAATTAATTGTTGTAGCTTCTGCGGTATCGAGATTAATGCGAAACAGTTCACGATTACCTCCAGTGCTACCAAAGCCGAATAATTCTGCCGACTGACTTTGAAAGGTCATCATGGATAGGTTCCGTGAGCTACCACCCGACAGGATTGGATTAACAAAATGATGGCTATTTTCTCCCGTTCCCTCCCGGGGCTCCCAGTAATAGAGTTTATTGCCTCCGCTACCACCATCATAGTACACACGTCCGTTAATGGGGTGTTTAGCAATAGCGTCCACACTCCCGCCTGGAGAAGGAAATCCGGGACGCGCTCCGGGAATATCCGTAATGGCTCCAACGTCAGAAAAAGAAGGTGAATCCACCCGATAATTCAGGGTGTATATTTTGTCTGTAGAGGTGTTTGAATAATAAGCAGTTAAACCTGTGTTATCCAGAATCAACGTGCGTGCAGCGCTCCTGGCCAACACCTTATTCTGATCATCCAATAGTTCAGCAGTAATCTCAAAAGTGCCTGCAGGCAGGGCATTTTCCCAGACTGTAGTTTCATTGCCTGTGGACACTACACGTCCGTTTTGATCCACAAATCGCACACGATCGCTTGTACTCTGCAAAATTTGTGTCACCAGAGAAATATTCTGGCCGGGTAAAAACCGAGTGTTGTTCGCGGGAGACAGCCAATCAATCTGTGGCATAGAGGGAGAAGACTGAGGTACAGAGGAGCGACCAACACTGCCTCCACCTCTTCCAAAAACAGCCTGCATACGTGCTTCAAGGCCACTAACAGGGTCTCGCAATATGATGGTGGCAAAACCGTCCGAAGCAACAGCCGTAATGCGTCCATTCTCCACCTCAAAGATTTCTGGATTCGTGCTCCTCCACTCAAAACGAGTGGGATCCTGAATGAATGTTCTGTCCGGAGTCTCAGCAAACCAGATCAAAGAGAACGTTTCTCCTTTTTGAGAAAACGTGTATCTAGAAGGTCCCAGAGATAGACGGGTGATTTGAGAAGGAGTGTCGGTTTGATCAGAGACTTGCGATGGAACCATTGTCGGAATTACAGAAACAGGTGCAGACGTCGGGAGCAGAGGAGACGGTGATGGAGACAGGGTAGGAAAAGGCGTTAAAGAAGGTGAAGCTCTTTCAGAAGGAGTCATTGGAGCAGATACAGGCTCTGACTGAAAATGCTGACAACCCACTTCGTTCTTAAAGGCAGGCTCCAGACAGGGGTTGATCCCAAGACCGGATTGACACCCGTACAGCACAGATGTTATCAGTAAAGCAAAGCCTGTGCGTTGAATAACTTGCATCTCACATTTTCCTCTTAAATTCGCGTTTTGTTACGGCCATGACTTCACGCACGAATTCCAGGGTCATAGCGTAGGCTTCAGGGTCTGCAGGGGTGCGCACCTGCTTTGCCGGATCAGGGCGCGTGCCCCAGGCGCGGTCAATCCAGGGGCGCCACTTTGGATCTAAATTGGCTTTGGCCCAGGCTGCACCGTGCCGTTTCGAAGAAACGGTGGCCCTTTTAAAGTCGTGCAACATGCGGCAGTAGTTAATTAAAATAAAGCCCTGATAAAAACGATTGGCGTAAGCGTCGGGCTGCTCTAATAGGGTGGCGCCCCATTCCTGAATCACGCCGTAAATTTCTTGCCTGAGGGCTTCGGAAGGCACAGGCTCCATCCATTGCTGAGGGGGCTCCCCGTACAAGGTGATTCCCGCCGTTTGCAGCGTATGTCTCACCACCAGCGTATTGCAATGGTCAGATAAGCACAGAGTTTGATGACCATGGTCTAAATACCAGACCCTGTCTCCCGTCGGAGGTTTCACAAAAATCTCACGGGTAAAATAACTGCCTTCTAAATGCTCTCCCCAACCGCCCAGAGCAAAAATAGCCCGATGCATGTCGTTCAACTGCTCCACTTGCTCCGCACTCAGGGGGCTGTGCAAGAGCACGAGAAAATCGGCGTCACTGTTCTCGTCAAAATCGCCAATGGCGAAGGAACCCTGCAAATACACGCCCATGAGCTGTTGGGACAGCACCTCACGCAGACGCTCTATCCACTGAGCAAGTACGGCATTGAGGTCTGCGTAGGGGGTTGGGGTTGCGTTTAGTATTTTGACAGGTCCAGATTATTGGGAATAACCACCTGTGTTCCGGCGGTGAGCATATCGCTGGCTGAAATCTGTGGGTTAACGGCCTGAACTTCCACCACGCGAGCAGGATTGTCCAAATAAATGTCCGCCACGTCTTCTAAGGTGAGATTTTCTTTTAAAGTCACGTTACGTACGTCGGGCAGTGCCGATGTGTCCGGTTGCGCACTTTGGGCTGGCGAGCGGTAGTTGCCCTGACGCAGGGCCTGAATGCCGTCGATCACGCGTCTGACTGAAAAGTTATTGGAGGTGTCAATTTTGCGACCCGGTGGAATGGAAATATCCCGGTGACGGGTAATGCGGTTCATGGGGATATCGTAGCGGTCTACCAGATACGCCATCAGTTTAATCAATCCGTCATACTGGGCGTCGGGATAAGGCTCCTGGCTATCGCCGAGGTTACAAATTTCAATGCCAATAGAATAATTGTTGACGTTGCCCACCCCCTGAAAGGTGCTATGTCCGGCGTGCCAGGATTTCATGTTGTCGGGCACGGAGCGCACAATATAACCGGTACGATCAATGGTGTAATGGGCAGATACCCGCGCATCTTTGCGCTGAAAAAAGCGGCCCACTTCTCTGGCGGTTTGCTTCATGGCGGTGTGATGCAGCACAATAGCAGACACTTTGGTATTGGCCGGACGGCGAGGGCTGGAATTAGGGGAAGGCATTTCAATCACGGAGGGTTCCGCTATGCGCTGAGCAGGCATATTCAAACGCTGTAAGCGGGTATTGGGATTGATAGCGACCCGTGAAGTGGCCTGACAGGAGAGCCCCAGTAAAGCGAGGCCTAAAACGCCGTGACGAACAGATAAAGACATATTTTGTATCCTCTTGCAATGAATACTTCAAATTAGCACAGAAAACACGAGTTATCAATTCATTAGGAACGCTTGAGACGTATAATTCCCACCACGTACCCGATCATGCCCACAGAAAAGCCCACGGTCAAAACGCTATACCACATCAACTTTTGCTCAACGCCTGAAAACCTGATACCAAGGTAAACCAGACCTGTCCCCAGCAAAAAAAGGCGGGGGTACAAAAGCGATTTCTGCTGGGCTGAAGAAAGACCTCTGGCATTAACCTCAGACATAGGCAAGCCGTTAATACGCGCATAGATCGTTAAACCGGCGAGTACCAACACAAACAAACCAAAGGGAAAAAGTGCAGAAAAATAGAAGGAATTCATAGGCTAATAAAAAGCATTAGTAAAACAGGGTTTTTAAGCTCAGAAGTTTGGCTTCCAGTTCGTCCCACTCTGCTTCCGGGTCAGAATCGGGCATAATACCCGCACCGGTGTAAAAGTGCATGCATTGTTTTTCCCACAGCGCCACCCGCAGCACCACCGTCCATTCGGCGGCTTCCTGTGAAATCCAGCCGAGAGCACCGGTATACCAGCCCCGTTCGTGGGGTTCAATATCTTCCAAGGCCAGTCTCGCTTCGGCGGAAGGATGTCCGCTCACCGCCGGTGTGGGGTGCAGGGTCCGCACCAGCTGTGCATCGGTGATATGGGGCTGAATTTCTGCTTTGATCTGACGGTATAAATGCTGCACAGGCCCCGCCTGAATTACGGTCAG
>CAYFGW010000118.1:0-14978 GCA_964342365.1 uncultured Candidatus Sericytochromatia bacterium
CTCGTAGAAGGTCGCGCGATTCAGCTGCATCCGCTGGTGTGTACCGCGTTTAACGCTGACTTTGACGGTGACCAGATGGCTGTACACGTTCCTCTGTCCATTGAAGCCCAGACCGAAGCCCGTCTGCTCATGATGTCTTCCAACAACATTCTGGTACCCGCCACGGGTCTGCCTATTGTGAAGCCTTCTCAGGATATGGTTATCGGTTGCTACTACAGCACCGTGGACAATCCTGAAGCGGACAAAGAAAACTCTGAACTCATTGGTAACGGTAAACTATACAGTTCCATTGACGAAGTAGAAGCCGCTCACCAGGTGGGTCAGGTGGATATTCAGGCCAAAATCATTGTCAGAATGCCCGTAGAGCGCCTTGAGCAGCACGAGCTGGTGATGCCTACGGTGCAACAAGAGGTGAAAACCGATAAAGACGGTCAGCCGCTTCGCGACAAACAGGGTCGTGTGAAAGTGGCCTTTGACGGTGTGGCGTTGTCTGAATCTCAGGCCGCCTATGCTGAAGAAGGTAAAGAATACCCGCAACAGGTCTACGTGCGCACCACTCCCGGTCGTATTTTGCTGAACGCGACTTTCCCTGAAGCCATCAAGTACAAAAACTATGCCTTCGGAAATGGCCAACTGTCCGGTCTGATTGCAGAAAGCTTTAATATCTACGGCAACGAGCGCACCTCTGAGCTGGCTAACGATATGAAAGACTTTGGTTTTAAAATGGCCACCCGCGCAGGGGTTTCCATTGCCATTGCAGATCTGGTGGTTTCCGACGACAAAAAAGACATCCTCGGTGCCGCTGAGGACAAAATTCTGACCGCTGAGCATCTGTTCCAGCGCGGTAAAATTACTGAAACCGAGCGTTATACGCGCGTTATCAACACCTGGCACGAAGCTTCAGAAACCCTCACCAAGCTCATCGACAAGGATGACCTGGAGAACAAACTGAACTCCGTATACATGATGGCCTTCTCCGGCGCCCGGGGTAATATTTCTCAGGTGCGTCAGCTGATTGCCATGCGGGGTCTGATGGCCGATCCTTCTGGACGGATTATCGATTTACCGATTAAATCCAACTTTAAAGAAGGTTTGACCGTCACCGAGTACGTGCTGTCCTCTTACGGCGCGCGGAAAGGGATTGTAGATACCGCCCTGCGTACCGCTGACTCGGGTTATCTGACCCGTCGTCTGGCCGACGTGGCGCAGGACGTCATCATTATTGATGAGGACTGTGGTACCGAAAACTACTTCCGTCTCTTCGATATTCGCGAAGGGGATTCCAAGCTTTTAGATCTGCTGGATCGTCTCTCCGGCCGTACGTTAGCTACTGATCTGGTAAACAAAGCTGGTGACGTGGTGATGAAGCGCAACGAGATTATCACGCCTCTCACCCGACACATTGTAGAAGACTGGTTGGCTGAACGCAGTGATGCTGACAAGTATGTGGACGTGCGTTCTCCCATGGGTTGTGAATCCACCTTTGGCGTTTGCCGCATGTGCTACGGCTGGTCTCTGAACAGTCAACAGCTGGTAGATCGTGGCGAGCCCGTGGGCATTATTTCTGCCCAGTCCATCGGTGAACCCGGTACCCAGCTCACCATGCGTACCTTCCACACCGGTGGTGTATTTGAAGGGTCTTCCGCGGAGAAAATTTATCCTCGCTACAAAAAGAAGAAAACCTTTGAAGGCAAAGTCAGCTTCAACATTGATGAAGCTAAAACCCAGACCATCAGAACCCAGGCCGGTGACAATATGCCTGTTCTGGACGAAGAGTTTACCATCGAAGTTCAGGTGGGCCGTGGTAAAGAGAAAATCCAGATTATTCCTGGCTTCTCCATTCTGGTTAAAGACGGTGACACCGTCACCGACAAAACCCCACTGGCGGTAGCGGTCCGTGAGTCTGGCAAGTTTGGCCGGGGCTCTATGGAACGTAAGTACAAAGAAGTTATTGCCGGGGTGAGCGGTGAAGTGGTTCTCGACAGAATTACCACTGAAAACCGTAAGAACCGTGCCAAGCAGCAGGACGAAACCATTGTGACGAGTCCTGACGGCATTCTCTGGATTTACAACGGTGACGTGTACTCCATGCCACCCAAATCGGAAGTGCGTGTGGAAGACGGTCAAAAACTCAAAGTGGGTGACACCATTGCAAGTATCGGTACCAGTACCGAATACGGCGGACGCGTGAGTCTGTCTGAAAATGAAGAGGGCGCTCAGGTGCTGTCTATTGTGACGGCTGAACTCACTCTTCAAGATGCTTATGTGGACAAGTCCAAGCCTACCGAGCCCGTTCTGGTGCTTGAAGACGAAGGACTGCCCATGACTCACTTTGAAATGAACGTGGATGACAAGCAGCGTTTAGAAAATAATCAGCTGCTGGCCAAAACGCCCGACACCCGCCATATTATTGAGCGCAACGGTGTGGTGCATTATGTTCAGGACATCAATGAGAAAGAGCCGATCACCAAAGAAATTGACGTGCTCTTACTGGCTGAAGAATCTTATAACATCAAAGGCAAAACGGTATTTATGGAAGAATCCATGACCGTGGCTGCCGGTACTGAGATTTTTGAAGGTCAGAAAACCGAAGAAGCTGGTTTTGTGAACACCGATAATATCGATACTTCACAAGAAGTGCTCTTCTATCCCGGAGCAGCGGCTTATCTCTTCATGATGGAAGACGATGGCACTGAGTTTAAGGTAGAAGAAAAAGAAATCATCAAAAAAGGCCGTGTGCTTGGCACCCGCTGGAACCCTGAAACCGAAGAAACGGAAGAAGTGACTTCTGAAATTGACGGTTTTGTGGAAATGATTCCTTTAGAAGAACTGGAAACCCTCGTGGTGGTCCGTCCCTTCAAGAAGTACAAAGTGAAACCCATCGATAACTTCTTCAAGTACGAAAGCAGCAACGACAATATTGGTTTAGAAGCGGTAACCCGCTTCCAGCACCGTCAGGGCGACCGCGTTAAAGCGGGTGCTGCACTGGCTCGTGCGGAACTCCAATTCAAGCTGCAAGGTCCCATGGTTACTCTCGGTGGCCGCACCAACTTACTGCCCGGTGAAAAAGAGAACCAGTTCCTGCTGAACCTCTCCAGCACCGAAAACCTGACCGGTCAAAAAGGCAGCATGCGCGGTACCTTCATGGGTGATTATCAGGAAATCGGTATCTACATCGATCCTCTGGTGAAAGACGGCGAAACCGTTCCTCCTCGTCATCAGGTGGCTTCTACGGAATACCGCGTGAAGTCTGACGGTGTGATTACCGTCCGTGAAGATGAGCACAACGGTCTGATTCGTATGATGCTGCTCACCAGCGAGCACGAGCGCGTTTACGAAGTGGATAAGCCTTTGGTAAGTGCCGGTGACAAGATCTTTGAAGACGACTTGATTGCAGAAGGCGTTCCTGCGAAGGAAACCTGTGTAGTAGAAGAAGTCAAAAAAGGCAAAGTTATTGTGCGCAAAGCCCGTCCTTATCTGGTGAGTATGGGAGCACAGCTCGTGGTAGAAGACCGCAGCATGGTGCGCCAGGGTGAAGAAATTGCCGTCCTGATGTACGAACAAATGAAAACCGGTGATATTATTCAGGGTCTGCCGCGGGTTGAAGAACTCCTTGAAACCCGTAAACCCAAGGATATCGCTGTGCTCAGTGAGTACAATGGTGAAGTGGTAGAAGTCAGCCGTGGCGATGAAAAAACCATCGTGGTGATCAACGGCTCTAAAGCTGACGAGCCTGCCAAAGAGCACAATGTGTCTCTGCCTTATACGGCATCTCCCATTGTGAGTGCGGGTCAAAAGGTGACCGTGGGTGAACGCATCACCACCGGCTCTATTAACCCTCACGAACTGCTCAAACTGAGTGGCGTGGCTGCTGCACAGAAATATCTGGTGGATTCCGTCCAGCAGGTGTATCGCTCTCAGGGCGTTAAAATTTCTGATAAGCACATCGAAGTGATTGTACGTCAGCTGACTCAGAAGAATCAGATTGAGAATCCTGGAGAAACCACCTTCTTGCCCGGCGAGAAAGTGTCGAAAACCCGCATTGAGCTGGAACGTCGACGCATTCGCGAACTGGGTCTTGAAGACGGCGATCTGGATTACACTCCCATTCTGCTGGGGATTACCAAAGCCTCACTCAATACCGAAAGCTTCTTCTCAGCGGCTTCCTTCCAGGAAACCACACGGGTACTTACCGAAGCTGCGGTACAGGGTAAGCGGGACTGGTTACGCGGCCTGAAAGAAAACGTTATTATTGGACGTTTGATTCCTGCCGGTACCGGCATGCGCTCCAAGCTGAGCCGTGACGTACTGGCCCGTAAACAGCGCAGCGTTCGTGATTTGGCCGCGGCCGAATACGATGCGCTCTCTGAGGAAAGTGCAGAATAATGAACATCGGGCAGCGGTTAGCAATGGCCGCAGCCTGTGTGATGGCGTACTCACAGCTGATGGGTACGGGGACAGCCTCTGCTGAACCCGCTAACCCGTCGCTGTGGGGCTACAGTGGCCTCCTGAACGTACCCACCGCGGATACGCTGGGAGGCCGTCGCTTTGCCACAGGACTGCGTTACTTTCCTTTAAACACCGGATTTTCCGGAACGGCTTCTTTTAATATTTTTGATGATTTAGAAGCAGCGCTGGTATTTGGCGTTCCCCCCGCTAACGGGTTTTCAGCACTGGCTGCCAGTGTGAAATACCGTTTTATGGACCAGAACAAAAATCAGCCCCTCTCGCTGGCCATTGGTGCCACTATGTTAGGGCTTGATAATACCGCCGAACTGCCGGGGAACCAGCTGTATCTGGTGATGAGCCGCGGCTTTGACTGGGACAACCAGCGGTTTCTCAATATTCACGGGGGCTTTATGGGAGGCCTTAGCGGTGCCCGCCTCGTGGCTGGCCTGGATGTACCCATTGGAGATATTGTGCGCATTGAAGCGGAGTATCTGGGTAATGTCAGCTTTGATCGCCAGATCATTAACTTTGGCGCTGTGGTCACTCCCCATCCCGATGTAAGTATTGAGTTGGGCCTGAATCAGCAGCCCACCACCAATTTTGCCGATCGCGATATTTCTCTGGGAGTGACCTATTACGGTGACTGGGGGCAGTGGTTAGGTGCTACACCTGCTTCATCACCTGCCACAGCCAGTCCGCAACCCACACCCACTGCCTCCAAAGCGCCCTCTCAGGCAACTCAACCACCCGCTGATGCACGGGGTAATATTAAGGTGCGAATTTTAGACAAAGAGCGCATTATTGCCCTTGAAGGTGCTGAAGTGACGCTCAAGCAGCCCAGTACGGGTCTGAGTTTTGCGGCCAACACCGACGTGAACGGCACGATTAATTTGCCGGGCATTCCCGTGGGCAAGTATCAGGTCAAGGTAAATAAAACCGGCTGGAAGAGTGAGACCCGCATGGTGTCTATTCAACCTGAGTTAAACACCTTTTTAGAAATCCCGATTTCCGGGATCGCTGGTTCTGTATACGGCACCGTATCGGGCTTGAACAATGCCAGTGATGTGCGTATCGAGATTTTAGACGCTGCCGGTAAGGTGATTAAGCGCCAGATTCTCGAAGGCAATACCTACGGCATTGAAAATATTCCGCCGGGTCAGTACACCCTGGTGGTGAAGCAGGGCACACAGGAGCGCAGCCGGGTTCCCATTCAGGTGAAGGGAGATACCCGAAGCCAGTATGACCTCAATCCCGTGGGGGTAACCACCACACCTTCCAGTACTCCCGGTACGGACAATACCGCCAATAGTGGTGAGGCACAGCCTGCCCTGGAAAACACCGAAATCCGCGGCAGTATCAAAGACAAGCAGGGTCGTCCTCTGTCCGGAGTACGTCTGGAACTTAAAAGCGATGACTTACTGGTCATCACCCTGACCAAGCCTGACGGTAGCTACGCTTTCAGAGATATTCCCAAAGGGGTTTATCGTCTGGGAATTTCTTCCAAGGGGTACAAAAGTCGCGCTTTTCAAATTACCATCAATAAAATAGAGGCCCTGACCCACAACTTTAGTCTGGAGCCCAGTAAATGAGTGAACCATCTATGAGTGAGTCTTTTAAAAGCGGCGTTATTTCCCTGGTGGGTCGCCCCAATGTGGGTAAGTCCACTTTAATTAACCATCTTGTGGGAGAAAAAGTGGCCATTGTTTCTGCTAAACCCCAGACCACTCGCACCCTGATTCGGGGTGTGGTGACCCATGAAGAAGGTCAGATGGTGTTTATTGATACCCCCGGTATTCATAAACCCCGTTATTTGCTGAGTGAGCAAATTGTGGCCCAGGCCATGTATGCGCTCAATGAAGTGGACTGGCATTTGTTTCTGGTGGACGGTACTCAGGCTCCGGGTAAAGGCGACGAGTTTGTAGCCAAGGCCCTGGGCGATCAGGCCAAACGTACGTTTTTGTTGTTAAATAAAATGGACCGTTTGCCCAAGGCTGAGCGTACCCGTCATTTAGAGGCGTATCAGGCTCTCGGGGACTTTGCGCGCTGTTTTATGATCTCTGCCAAGCACAACACCGGCCTTGAGGGGCTCACAGAAGAGATGCTCACAGTGCTGCCTCCCGGTCCCATGATGTACCCCGAAGACGAATATACGGATCAAACCACTGCAGCCATTGCCGCAGAGCTAATCCGAGAACAGGTGTTCCGTCAGACGGGTGATGAAATTCCCCATGCCTCCTCGGTGTATATTGAGCAATTTAAAGAGCGCAGTGAAAAGCTCACCTATATTGCTGCCGTGGTGGTGGTGGAACGCCCGGGACAAAAAAGTATTGTGATTGGCAAAGGCGGCAAAAAACTAAAAGAAATTGGTTCTGCTGCCCGCAAAAGTTTAGAAAGTTTTTTGGATAAAAAAGTCTTCCTGGAGCTTTTTGTGAAGGTCATTCCCAAATGGAGAAATGAGCGTCACCGCCTGCGTCAACTGGGCTACGATGAGCTGATTTCGAAAAAATAGTCTTAAAATTCACGGATAATTCTAAAAAAAACCGATTTACCGCGGAATCTAATGGATTCTGCGGTTTACGTTTTCAATTGTAAAATGTTAAAATTTATGAGTAAACGCATATGTGCACATATTGCGTACTCATATTGCGTATTGAATTTGACAGATTTTAATTGAACAGGAACCATTGAACAGGTATGGCAGAAACAATAAAAAGAACCCGCAAAAATAAGAAGAGGCCCTTGCACTCCACGGGTCGCTTGATCAAACAATTGCGCAAGGGAAGCGGCTACACCCAGGAAGAACTCAAAAATATTCTGGGTTTTCAGGCTACCAGCGCGATTTCCAAAATAGAAAGTCGTGACTTTATTCCCGATATTTTGAGACTGCAAAAATTATTGACTCTCTTAGCTCCCACCCCCGAACAAAAACACAAAATTTTGGACTATTACGGTTATAAAGAAAATGACCTGCCCGAAAAAGAAGATTTCGTAAAGGGCTTAAAAGAAAAAGCCAACAAAGGCGATATTCTCTCAGCACTGCACACGTTATTTTATCTTTTTGTATATAAGCAAAACTATACCGCTGTAACAGAAACTGTACAGGAACTGTACCAGAAAAAATTCTACATGCCTCAGGCCGTTAAAACCTGCAAGCGGGAAGTGGAAATGGTGATCCGTGAAATCTTCTCCTGCCGTCGTATGCTGGCTCAGGGCATGCTGACTCACCAGGCCATGGCTCTTGAAGAGGCGCTCCAACGGGCGGAAATGGCCAACGAACTCCTGGTGATGACCATGGACCGCTACAAAAAGAAACTCAAGCCTGAAGGCCTGCTCTATCTGAATTTGCTGCGCTTGCACATTGCCTTTTGTGCAGAAAACACCTATTTTGGCCGCTTGCAAATTGAGCCCAATTTGGAGCCGGACTTCTTTGATAAAAAGTCTACCGAAGCTCGTGACGAACGCAATTTGCCCCGTGTTCAGCAGGTGATGGACGTGATTGAATCCATCAGTCCTGACCACAACTTAGAAGATATTCGCCAGATGAATCTCTTTATTGAGCGCGAAGCCCTGCATCTGCTGTATTTACAGTCGCGCCACCGTAGCGAAAGAGTGTTCAAAGATTATCTGAAAAATCTAGACATTGAAGTGGAAGGCCCTCTGACCGCCGCACACTGGGTGGATGCTGTCAAGGCAAAACGCCCCAGCGGTGTGTTCAAAGGCATGTACGAGAGTGTTTTTAAAACGGGCAAAGTGGACGACCGCCGCTGGGAACCGGTATTTGAACGTTTTCGCCAGATTTTAAGAGATCACCAAAAAGTGCAAAACTGGGACGGAAATACCGTACAAAGTGCCATTGTCAACACCTTTTTAAACTACCCCGAACTCTTAGCGCGTCTGGGGAACTTTGCCTGGGCTGAAGACGTGCTTAATCTGCTGTATTTACAGCTCACCGTGGCAGAAACTCACTTCCGCTGGACCCAAAAATTTGCGCTGGTGAAGGCCTTTGAATATATTCGCCTGACGCAATTAAACACTACCAAGTTTAGCGATAAAGATCTGGCTCCTATTGAAAAAACCCTCACGGAGCTGACCCGTTTGTTGGATCGGGCAGTGAAAGACCTCACCGAGAGCAAGGGACTTAACGCGCCCTTGAATCTGAAGAAGATCTTTTTGGAAGAGCCCGTGTTTTATCTGGTGTTTTTACATGCGAGCAAGCACAATCAGCTTAAAGAGCGTGAAGACGTAGTGACAAACATGGAGCGTATTCAACAGCAGATTGCGCTGGCGCAAGAAAACGCAAAAGCATAAATTCACTTTTTGAGTGGGAAACGATCTGTGTCATGAGCGCAGATCGTTTCTTTTGCTAAACTGATACAAGAGGCACCTTATGAATGACACACAGAAGCAAGCGATTTTGAGCAAACTTCAGGAGCTTAAGGATTTGCGGATCTTCAATAAAATGGAAGAACGCATGATTTTTGAAATCATGAAGCGTTGTGATATCAAACAGTATCAGGCGGGGGAAACGGTGTTTCAGGAAGGGGACACCGATGACTATAGTTTGTATATTGTGGTCAGGGGTGAGTTTGAGGTCATTGCTGCTTCAAAAGAAGGTGAACCTGTAACATTCTCCTGTGCGGGCAAGGGACTCACCTTTGGTGAAATTTCTTTTTTAGACGCCCAGCCTCGTTCCGCCACTTTAAAAACCACTGAAGACGCTGAGGTTTTGCGTTTTACCCAGTACGATTACTTAAATGTTCTGAATCAGGCCCCTGAAGTGGCCGCTCGATTTATGATTGGCATTGCCGAGATTTTGAGCCGCCGTTTGCGGGGAGCCAATCGTCGCCTCAAGTTTGTTAGTTAATCACCTATGCCCACCCTTTTACCCACTTTAGAACACACTCGTTATCTGGAGCCTCTGCAGGAATTGCCTCGCCATGTGTGGCCCCACAAGAAACAGACCAAAGCTCACCCGGGATTTTTTAGCTGCGATCTCTGTGGAGTGGGTACCAGTGCAACGCTGCCTTTGCACGAGGCCCCCGAAATTTCCGGAGATATGTCTTTGGCGGCCAGCTTTCGTTTTGAAAACACCTCTGACACTTATCCGGCGATTGTGCACGGCAACCATGTGCAAATTCTGACTGAAACCCCCCTGGCCAAAACCGGCAAGGTGGTTAAAGGAACCCTCAAGCTCAAAAAGTGTCCCGTACAAAAAGTCACTTTGCGCACTCTCGATCTGGTGCTTGAGGCGGACGGACGCACTCTGGCCCAACGTTTTATGCGTTTGTCTAAAACGCCCATTACTGCCAGTATGACGGAAAACTCTGCCCGCCCTCTCAAGCCCTGCCGCAAATTTTACCGGGCCCTTGATGAAAAAAAGGGCCTGTATCCCTTCCATTTGCGCCCCAGTGTGCTGGATATTACACACCGCCGCGTGCCTTTGTTTTATAAGGAGGCTTTAGAACGCTTTGCCTCTCTGGTGCTTGAACACCGCCCACCCAGGGCCAGAACCCTGATTTATGGCAGCGGTCGCCTGGACTATTTTGCCACTTTTGCCATTCAGGAGGTGTTCCGACTGCTGGGCGTGAGAAATATGACCAGCAATTGTGAACACGGTTATCTGGCAGGAGGTTCTTATTTGACTCATTTGGCCGGGGCACCCACTCCCTCAATGACCCTGGCTCAGGCCACCTCCACGCCCGATGCTTTTTACTTATTATCAGGCTGGAACGGGCGTGTGACCCATCCCCCCGTATTTGAAGCTTTGATGCAGCGGGAGGATTTTGACGGCTATTATTTTGACGTCATGATGACGGAAAGTGCCCGAGAAATTGCCCGCCGCTTTGGCCCTGAACGGGTAGTGATCTTACGTTCTGGAGGTGATAGCACCTTCATTCTGAGCGTGATGAATCGGCTGTTGTACAAATACCCTGAGGCTTTTGAAAAACGTTTTGTGGAGCACTTTTCCGATCATGCTTCCTATGAGGCTTTTGTGGCACTGGCCAGTGAAGCCCGCTTTGAACCCAAGTTGGTGGCGCGGCAACTGGCTCCCGAATTTGCTTACCGTCAGCGTATTCATGAGGCCATCAGAGACATTGCTAAAAAACTGGCCCGCAAAACCCCCGTACATATTCCTTCCATGGGCCTGTCTCAAACTCGCGGGATTGTGCCTCACTGTCTCTGGGCCAATATTTTTGCTGCTCTGGGCAAACTGGGATTAGATAAAAACGGTGTTTTACAGGGCGGAATTTTGCAACTGCCCGGCCAGGTGAATCACGAAACCCATTTGCAGGGCTTTTCTCCGCTGCACTTTACGGGGCGTATTCCCACTGATGAGGCCGGCGCTGTGGAAGCTGCACGACGCATGGGGCTGCCCGACGATGCCTATGGCAAAATGCTGGAGGTGTCTCCCCGTCTGGCGGTGGATTATTCAGAGCCCGACTCCCGTCGGGAGCTTTACATTTTCTTTGGATCTCAACACGCCGCTAGCATGATGAATCGCCCCCGCTGGTTGCGTAAACTAAAAGACAAGCAAACGCAGTTTGTGGTGATTGATCCCTATCCGGACGCTTTTTCTCTGAAATACGCTGCACTGATTATGCCTGTGGCCCCCCATGTGTCCACTACCAAGCTGTATCAAAACGGAGAATGGCGCCTGACCCTGTCACTGCCCCGTCGTAAGGCGCCCGGTCAAACCCGCAGTGACGTGACGCTGATTTACGATCTGATGGATACCATTGCCCGGATGCTCGGCTCTTCTGACGGTCTAAGAATGCAGCATCCGGATATTGCCTCTTTGATTCAGTCTGGCTACATGCCCCAACGCTTTGGAAAGGGACTGGCTCGTTATCAGGGAGAAGTGGACCGACAAAAGCTCTGGGAGCGCATTCAAACTTATTTATCGGGGGCTCACGGCAACGGCCTGCCGCTGTACTGTCGCCCGGAACACGCTACGGGGACGCCCATTAGCTGGGAAGAGCTGGTGAATCAGGGTAGTATTATGCATGGTGGCGTGGGAGAAACCCGTCAAATTCTCAATTACGGAGCGGGGCCCCTGCCCTTTGTGAATATTTACCGCCAGCCCGTGCGCTATCGCTTTTTTACGCCCACCGAAGAAGATCTGAGGCTCCCCAGAGGTATTATTCTCAATACCGGCAGAGCGTCCTTGTCTGAAAAACCGGGCCAAAAAAACTTTGCCTTTCATACGGTCAATTCGGGCAAACGCAGTTACCCGGATGAAATTCCTGAGGACAATCCTCTGTATGTGTCTCTCATGCTGGCAGAGCGTTATAATCTGCAAGAAAACGACCGGGTCTGGATTACCAATCGGGCCACCCGACAGGCGATGGTGTTTAATGTGATTCCCAGCGCCCGCTTAAAGGGAGAAACCGTTTATTTGAGTATTCACAAAAATCAGCAGGAGCTGTCTCACGATCGCTATGTGAACCTGCTCACCAGTCACCGCAACCGCTGCCCCTATTCCGGACAAACGGGCCTCAAGTTAGCGCAGGTGGAACTGCAAAAAGTCAGCGATTTTTTAATGCGCTGATGAAAATGACCTCGCTGAATACCATTCTTTTTGTTTTTATTGCCGTATCTGGTTATTACCAGTATTTCATGTACGGTACACCCCCGGAACAAAGCCTGTGGGTAGGTATTGGCTTTACCCTGATTCTGGCTCTGTATCTCTATATGCTCAAAAAGCGACGGGGTTAATAAAGTATAAAATATGGCCTATCCCCTTTAAATTACTCTGTGATATCTCTTATGATAGGTAAACGGACGTTAAATTTGATTTTTCAATAGCTAAGTGCTATTAATCAAAGCCAACGCCTTTTTAAACATCAGAAAGTGAGTAATGAATGAGACTATTTATATCCAATTTACATCCCGAGGTGACAGGACAGGATCTACGCCGTGTTTTTAACAAATACGGTCACGTGATCAAATCCTGGATCGTCCTTGACGAAGAGAGCAATCGCTCCCGGGGACACGGATTTGTAGAAATGGACTTCAAGGACGCCATGAAGGCCATGAAAGGATTAAACCGTTCTTGGTTTAAAAACCAGCGTATGCATATCCAAAAATCCCGCTTTATGCCGCACCGTCGGCGCACGCGGCGCACAGAACGTACCCAAGAGTACGCGGGTTCTCGTTTCTAGTCTCATTCGTTAACCCCCACTTTTAAAGAAGAAGCTCCTGCGGGAGCTTCTTTTTTGTGAGAGTATGTATTGGTATATTTGAGAAATAACCATGCAAAAAATTCTTCTTATCATATGCTGTTTGCTGTTTTCTTCCTGTCGCCATTGGGCGGTGAGTACAGTGGCCTTCTCAGATTTTGAACGGGTGGAAAATCAGCCCGTTTTTGTGTCGCCCACCATGACACCTTACGAGCGGGAAAAGTTACTCTACACAATTTCCCAGGCCAAACAGCGTGTTGCGGGCCTTTTTGGTGCTTATACCGCAACGCCGGTGGTGATTGCTTCCTATGATCGGGACATTCGCACATACCTTAAAAATACCTACGGCAGCACTTACTATTTTCCCCACAGTTCTTATGTGGTGGTAGGGGCCAACGGTTTAAACATGGATGTACTGGCCCATGAACTCACCCACGCAGAACTGACCCACCGTCTCGGATATTGGCGCCGTGTGACGCAGGTGCCCCTCTGGTTTGATGAGGGAGTGGCCATGCAGGTGGATAATCGTCTGGACACCTCCAGAGATTTCAGGAGTGCACCGCCAGAGAAAAAATCCTTTCGTGACTTTGAGACCAATCCTTCCAGAGATCGTTACGTGTTGGTGAAGCAAGAGCTTCACCGCTGGCTGCAACCCCAACCCGCTAACCGACTGAATGTGTTTATACAAAACATGAATAAGGGAATGGGTTTTGAGTCCGCTTACGCGGTTCGCCGTGAGTTCAAGACACCTTCACGTTGAAAAAGTCTTCCAGTTCTTTTTTGACCTGAAGGGCTCTTTTTTCACTGGAAAAGGAGAGCCCCAGGCTATGAGACGTATGGCCCGAACACACACGGGGCGTGTAAATAGTCGGAAAAGCTCTGCCCGCCAGAACCGTTTTTTTTAGATCGACAGCGTCTACGGTTTCCCAATTCACGCGCTTCATTTTGTCGAGGGGAAAGGGCTTCTGATAAGACAGACAATGATGTTTACCCACTTCCACATGGTCTCGATTGCGCCAGTAAGCCACAGTGATATAAGGCACCACGAGAAAGGGCAACCAGAAAATCAGGGGCAAAAGATCTCCGGCTGATTGTATGGTCAATAAAGTGCTCAATATAAGGTTCAGTAAATGTGAAGAGACAATAACCGAAAAAAATATTCCCATCACACCAGAAAAAAGGTCAAACTCTCTTTGTTCAATATAGAGTAATTCACCGTGACGTTCTATTTTTACCCAGGACAGCGGCGTTTCCTCTGTGAATACTTTTAATATCTTAAACAAGTTTTAACTATTACCTAACTATAATTAAATAAAGCACCAGAACCGAGGTTTCTCATGATCAACGCCATTCGCTCCACCGCCAGTTATTATTTGCCCCCTCAGGCACAACAGAGCCTGGTGAAAGCGCTAGATCAGAACAATAATCGTATTATCACCCGGGACGAACTCAATCTGTCTCCCCAGGTGGCCCGCGGTATTGATCAAAACCGCGACGGTCGGGTGCAAAATCAGGAGATTTTAAATGCTCTCCAGCAAAATAAGCTGTCTTTTGAACGTCTAAACACTTTTGCCGCTCAGGACTTTGCCGTATCCTTCTTGCCCCGGCCTGTTCAGGCAGCAGCACTTGGTGAATTAGGCCGCGTTATAGACACCGACAATGACGCTTACATTACTGCCGGAGAAATGAGTCAGGCCCTGAGCAGCGGCACCGTCAGCGTCAAAGGCAACTACCTGGTGGCCAACGCGGGAGGAAACGGAGCCATTGACCGCGCCCGCAGCTATATCGAGAGTATCAAAGACAACACCATGAAGCGCAACCCCTACGGCGACTGGGACAGCAGTACCGGCATCTTCAAACCCCACGAAGCCAATCATCGCATTCAGCAATACCTGCAAACCCACGTGCTCACCGCCGCAGATATTGCCACCGCCGACAAACTGGAATTGCTCAGCAGCAACGTCATGAAACGCAACCGTTACGGCAGCGGCTACGATAACACCACCGGAGCCCTTGAACCCCGCACCGCCCAGACTATGGCCAACACCGTTGCCACAAACGTCCGCTTCCACCCTTTCCAAAACGGAGACGCTTTAAACACCGTCACCGCCATAGCCAACATCCGCATGCAACGCAATCAATACGGCAGCGGCTACGACAATCAAACGGGCTTATTCACCCCCGGTGACGCCAACAAGCATATTAAAACCATTATTCAAAACCTGATTACCAACCCCACCATATCTGCCGCCGAAAAACTCGAAATCATCGACACCCAGACCGCTCGCCGCAATCAATACGGCAGTGGCTACGACCCCTACACCGGCGCTTTAACCCCCAGAGAAGCCG
>CAYFGW010000119.1:0-14674 GCA_964342365.1 uncultured Candidatus Sericytochromatia bacterium
CAGGGCTGACAGGGCAACACCCGCTAAAAGCAGCCGATCCATCATGAGCACGCCCTTGTGGTGCCCGATCATATACACCAGCCACAACATAACACCGGATCCCATAAGGGCTGCCACCGTTACGCTGCTTAAGCCCCAGAACGCCCACTGCAGGCCCAGTAAAATAGCCAGTCCGGCTCCCAGAGCACCGCCTCCGGAAATCCCCAGAATAAAGGGATCCATTAAGGGATTGCGAAAAAGGCCCTGAAGCATCAGCCCGGACACAGAAAGAGCCATGCCTCCCAGCAAACCCAGTAGCAGGCGGGGTAAGCGCAGTTGGAATAAAATGAAATGGTCCGTGGCATCTACGGGCAGACCCTGAAAATACTGAATGAGCGTGCCCCAGTGGGGAGCATCCTGAGACCAGCCCCAGAGCAAAAAAAACAGTGGAAACAGCAGAAAAAAGGGTAGCATTCAGGCGCGTTGGCGGCGGCGAGAGCGCAGCTGGCGGGTGGGAACGCCCCAGAAAGGCTCCAGATAACTGTAAACCAGAGCCACGAAAGTTACCGCAGGAATATTCCACACCAGATGGGGCAGAATAAAGCTCATTAAGAATTGCATGGGCACCAGATCGTAGGCCAGGGCAGCATAGAGCCCGCCTCCAAAGTAAATTAAGCACAGGGTGATTAAACTGACAAAAATATACCGTGATGCGGAAATTTTATTGCGGGGATGGCGTTTGAGCTGCTGCATCCAGAACCAGGCTGCGGGCAGCAAAATCAGCAAAAACCCCAGCGTCGGCTGTTGAAAATAGGCGGAACCGCCGCCGTGATAAAAAATAGGTGCTCCCGTGAGCCCCAGTAATAAATACAATCCCAGCGTTAAATTGGTCAGAGCACCGTCTAAGAAAAAAAGACAGAGAAAGTACACGAAAATCTGTAAATTGCCTGCATAGGTGCCCAGGTAAAGGAAAGCACTTTCGTAACCCAACCAGGTGTCGGGCAGTTGCGGCAGGACAAAACTAATGAACGGCAGACGCACCTGTACAAAGGTGGAAAGAATGAGCAAAGACAGGCACCAGAGCGCCACCAGGATTTGCAAAAGGGGTCTTAAAAGCATAGTCTACAGTTTAGCAGTTTCCCCTGATCAATACAGGATGGATGAACACATCTCGTTGAAAAATTGTGTCTTTTAGATTGAGATGTGATTTTTTGTGTTTTTGTTTTGCCTTGCTAAATTGTATTTTTGGCTATTTAATCCGTTGAATAGTTGTATTTTTGGCTTTTTGAAATGATTTATAAGGTGGGGTTTCATTGACGTTCTTCTGTGTGCCTGTCTACAATGCCAAACATGAATACTTTCGCCCGTCTTTCCACGACCGCCTGTTTTTTAGCCCTTTTCAATGCCCATACCCTTCCGGTTTTTGCTCAGTCAGAACCTTCGCAGCCTGAAACGGAAGAGATTGAGATTGAAGATACTGAACCTTCCGCTAAAACCCCTGAACAACTCTCTGTGCAACAGCCCCTGGGTGCGCAAAATATTTCTGCTTTCACGCGGGGATTGTTGGGCAAAACCAGTGTGGGGGGGTACTTTGATACTGACTTCACGTTTCCGGCCACGGGCAACTCCTTTTTCAATCAGCACCGTCTGATTTTACAGGTGTCTTCTTATTTACACGAACGCCTCTTTTTTAACACCGAAGTGGAATTTGAGTACGGTGGCGTACTGGGAACCGGCACCACCGACGATGGTCAGTTGAAGGTGGAGCAAATTTTTCTGGATTATAAAATTGAAGAGTGGCTGATTTTCAGAGCGGGGGGGCTATTGATTCCCATGGGGCGCCTGAACATTCTGCACGATTCTGACTTCCGAGACACCGTGGCGCGACCCATGTTCAACCGTTTTATTATTCCCAGCACCTGGACAGAAACCGGAGCCGGGTTTTATGGCACGTTTTTTCCCAATGACGACTGGGAAATGAATTACGAAGCCTATGTGATTCAGGGACTGCGAGACCAGCTGAGTGACGGTCTGGGACTGCGACGGGCCCGCAACAGTCTGTCCGTGGACAATAATAACAACAAAGGGGTCACGGCCCGTGTGGGTCTGAGTCCCAATATAGGTACAGAATTTGGTCTGGGCGGCTACTATGCCGCTATAGATGCTGCGGGTGAAAAAAACCTTGGCATGGTGGTGGCTGATTTCACCACCTCCTGGGGCGCTTTTGAACTGTTGGGAGAAGGCGGAGCCGTCTTCTTTGATCCTACCACCCAGAATGTGGTAGACACCGCCACCGCGCTGTTGCCCGACGCTGCCCAGAGTATTGGCACCGAGCGCATTCCCTTAACGGGTCCTATGTGGGGCTATTATATTGAGGGGCACTATCACTTTTTTCCGCCCTTTTTGCGAGACACTTTTTTGGGAGATGACTTTGAACGGCCCGTGTTTACCGCCTTTGCGAGATTTTCCCAGGTGGATACCGACGTGGCAACACTCAATCAAAACGATCGCTCTCGCTTTACTTTGGGCCTAAACTATAGACCTATTACCAATACAGTCTTTAAACTAGAGTATCAATGGAATATCGAAAATGAAGCATTTATCCGAAATGATCCCAGTCTTGAACGGGCCAATAACCAAATTGTTGCCTCGGTGGCTACTGGCTTTTAGCTGTTTGTACGTTGCCGTACCTGCTCCTGTGACTTATGCCAAAGAAGCGCCCTACTCTGAAAAAATCTATCTGAGTGAAAGCGAAGCTTTGCAGAAAGTATTTGGCAATTTAAAGGTGAGTACCCGTAAGCTCACGCTCAACAAAGCCCAGCGCAAAGCTCTACAAAAGCAGCTGCGCAGAAAGCTCACAGAACCTTATTACACCCTCTATATGGGAGCAAAGACTCCCGGTGGTAAACCCGAACGCTATGCCCTTATTCTGGACGAAAAGGGTAAGCATTACCCCATTACCTTTATTGTGTCCCTGACGCCCACAGCGGCCGTTGATAAAGTGGCGGTGATGGTCTACCGCGAACGTCGTGGGGACGGTGTGAAACGCCGTCGATTTTTACGCCAGTTTAAAGGTAAAGACAAAAGTGATGCCATTGAAGTGAACCGTGATATTGTGCATATTACCGGTTCTACTATATCTTCCTGGTCCATTGCTGCAGGCGTTCGCAAAGCCGTGGCTCTTTTAGAAACCCTGGTGGTGTAAAGAAACCGTGAGCGGCTTGAAGCGCTTTTCTCGTCGCAGTCACCGCTGGGTGGGGCTCATTTGCTGTGCCTTTTTGCTGATTATTTCTCTGACTGCGCTGGCTTTAAACCATCGTGATCTCTGGCTGGCCTGGGATTTACAGGGCGATGTTAACACCGCATTTTCTCTGACCCAGGCCGTGACCTGGGCCGTGGATCCCTTTACCCCTCAGCACATTGTGGCCAGCAGTGATAAACAATTGTTTGAAAGCTTTGACAACGGCAAGAAATGGCAGGAAGTCAAACTGTTTGTGCCCGCAGAACATGTCATAGGCATTGCCTACTCCCCCGTGACCCCCGAAACTCTCTGGGTGGCCCTGAAAAATATTGGCGTGTTTTACTCTGAAGACAACGGCATTATCTGGGAAGAAGTGACGACCCTGCCCCCTGACCCCGTGGCGGGAGAAACCCTGGAAGCAATACGGGTGGGAGCCAATAACCAACTTTACGTCAAAACCGGCCTGGGTCTTTATACCTCCAGCGCCAGACATTTAAGCCCGGAGCCGGATTGGCAATCTCAGAAGGTGCAGGCCGCTGCTGCTAAACTGGACTGGCAGACGTTGGTGTGGAAACTGCACACGGGACAGTTTTTTGGCAGCTGGGGCATTTATTTATACGACGGCGTGGCGCTGAGCACGATCTTTTTATCGCTCACCGGACTGGTGTTGTTTCGGCGGCAAAAGAAAAAGCGTCGGGTGGAAAAGAGGTTGTCTTGAAACGATATGCTTTGGGGTTAAATATAGGGTTGAGTCTTTTGTTCTCCATGATCTGTGTTCTGCCCGCTCAGGCGGCCACCTACAAGCAGGCGGAATACATCATGGGGACGGTGTTTGAAATCACCGTGGACACTCCCAAAACGCTGGATGCGCCACAGAAAGAAGCTCTTTTTTCGCCCTTGTTTGCGCGTCTAAGACGTTACGATAAAGCCCTGAGCGATTACGACCCCCAAAGTGATTTGCGTAAAATGGTGCGGGCCGTGCAAAACAAACTGCCTGAAGACACTCTGAAAATGCCCGATATCTTGTGCACCGCTCTGATTAGGGCTTCTTTCTTCCACGCCATGACCGGCGGCGTTTTTGACATTACCGTTTCTCCGCTGGTACGTCTCTGGGGATTTAAAGATCAGAATTTCCGTGTGCCCAGCGACGCTGAAATAGCGGCTGCAAAACGCTATACGGGTTTTAAGGGCGTTCGCTTTGACGCGGCGGTGTGCCACATTCAATCGCTTCCCCCGGTGGAACACCCGCTGGATTTTGGAGCCATGGGCAAAGGCATGGCCATTGACGATGCCATTGGCGTATTCAAAAAAGAACT
Source organism: uncultured Candidatus Sericytochromatia bacterium (assembly GCA_964342365.1). Lineage (GTDB taxonomy): Bacteria > Cyanobacteriota > Sericytochromatia > UBA7694 > UBA7694 > CAXRDE01. Next base: position 4,537 of record CAYFGW010000119.1, read on the forward strand.
ATTGCCCAAATATTCACATATTAAGGGCCTGGCCATTAACGGCGGGGGCAGCAGTGCTTACTTCTGGGGAGCCCCTGAAGCTACCCCTCAGGGCTGGCCCGTGCTTGCCCGGGGCAACGTCACGCTCCCGCCGGAATTTCGCTGGCTTAAAAACAAAGGGCTCAGCGTTTCGGGCCACGATCAGCAGGCGTTTGTTTATCAGGGCAAGCGCTACAGCCATATCATTAATCCGGTGACGGGCTATCCCGTTCCCTATCAGGGCGGAAGTTTATATGTGTTGGCAGATCATGTGACAGAGGCGGACATTTTGTCCACCACTTTGCAAATAGCGCCACCCCCTCAACGGCCAGCGCTATTTGCAAAGATGGCCGCAGGTCACGCCTTTACTTACTGGCAGGCACCATAGCGGGCACGTCCACGGTGGGAACGGGCATAATGCCAGCAGTGTCTGGCTGAGGCACTTTCATCAGGCGTGATACGTCATAGAGCTGTTCCGTTTGCAGACGGCTTAGCAGAGCTGCGTAGGTGGCATCGTCTATTTCCGGTTTGCGGCTCATGATCCAGAGCATGTCGCGATTGGGGTATCCAATGGCCATATACTGATAGTCCTTGTCCAGATCAATGATCCAGTAGTCAGCGGTGATGGGCCAGAAGGCCTGAAACTTGAATTTTCCCGTGGGTTTGTCTTTTTCTTCGCGGAACATTTTGGCCTTGATTTGCTTTTCGGGACCGTCAAAACTTTTGACGCGGTATTTGTAAATCACCTCAATTTCCCCGTTGGCCTTGGGGTAATAATTGTCGGTGCCAGCCACCTGATCTTTGCCCTGAAAGGGATTGGGGAAGCGGGCGATTTCGTACCAGGTGCCCATCAGCTTGTCCTTGTCTACGTTTTGAACAATATTCTGGGCGGGCATTTTTCGCGCCTTTGCGGCTTTAGCGGCCAGGTAAATACCTCCCAGAGCAACGCCTCCGATTAAAGACGCTTTCAGGGCGGTTTTTGCGGTGTATTTTGACATATTTTATCCTCAGGCTTTTTCTAAGAGCATAACCCTTGAAACAACGTGTGAACATATTTTCAGTCGTTTTTTAATGTTTTATTGATAGCGCTTACGGACAGCGTAAAAATAATGGAGACCGGCTTTCCGGTCCCGGGATGGAGGGGCTCTTTGAGATCGATCAGCTCAAAGCCCTGATCCTTAAAAAGTGTGAACCAGTCTGACAGGGTGCGAAAAAACCACGGTGCGGGGTCTTTGAAGGCTTCAGAAAAACCCTGCCAGGAGCCTTCTCGCCAGCCTTTGCGATAGGCAACGCTTTGCGAGAGCGTCAGGCCCGGATGCAGCGTCTGAATCACCACCTGTCCATCAGGTCTGACAGGATGGCCCATGAGGAGACGGCGCATATTTTGCAGCGCCTGTTCTACAGAGGTTTCGCCAAACAGCGAAAAGTTGCATACGCAGGCGTCAAAATAGCCTTCAAGCTCAGAGAGTTCCGCATACGTCAGCACCTGAAACCGATGGCTTGAAGCCTCACGCGCTGCTGCAATTAATCTGGGTTCACCATCAATACCTACTGATTCTATGCCTTTTGAAGCCAGCTGTCGCACCAGCCAGCCTTCTCCACAACCCACATCAAGCACACGGTCAGGCATCGTGGCCTGCACCGCCTGAACAATAGCTCTATCTGTCACTTCAGCCCGATTGGGAATGGTTTGATCTCTCACCGCTTGTACCCAGGGCACGGCGTTGGTATGCCAACTCTGGTCAATGTGTTTTTCCGATTTTGACTTTTCAGGTTTTGACATGGGATTTTCCTCTGTTGCATTCTAACCTTTTACCACGCAACGTATAACGAAGGCGGTGTTCTAACATAAGGTCAGATAAAAACAACTGAGGTATATCGTTATGACACAGATTAAAAAACACATCAAAAAACACCTGAAGCAATACACGCTTGCTCTCACCGCTTTCTTCGTGCTCGGCATGGGAAATCAGGCTCAGGCTGCCACTCAGCGCAGTGCTGACTTCAGTCAGGGAAACACTGTGGGCATCGGCCTTTTTGGACTCTCCTACGATTACGGTATTGGGCCGGTGAGTGTGGGATTTGATTCCAATTCAAAATACACTTCCAGTCTCGGTATTTACACGGGCTCAGGCTTTGGCGGCAATAACCTGAAGTTTTCCAGTCGGGCCCTCTGGAAAGTCATGGAAACAGAAAAAATTATCGGAGCCGCTATTGTGGCTGCCCATTATGATCCCGGCGATATCGGAGGCAATAACCAGGCCTTTGTGCCAGAGGTGGGTTTTTCCATTGCCTATCGTATTCTGGACTCTCCGTTTTTAATTCGTTTGAATACCACCGTGGGCTATAATCACAACCTCAGAGGCTATGCCGGGGGGCCTTACGGGATGCCTGCCCCCGTCGCGCCGGGCGAAGAACCTGCCGAACCCCAGATGGTAGACGCTACCTTCCTACAAAAGTTTGGTGTGGGCCCGGGCACTAGTTTTGAACTGGCTTATCAGCCTGACGAAAATTCTGAGATTACCCTGGGCGGGGGCAGTCTGATCGGAATGCGTCTCAAATTTTAGACGCGTCTCAAGTTTTAACAGCGTTCTGATAAAATGACGGTACCCGATTTTGAAAGGAAATTCCGTTGATGAAAAAATATGTATCTTTATTAATCACTTCTTTGCTGGTGCTGAGTGCTTGCGACACTTCCACGCCTGCTCCCAACGCCCCCACAGATGAAACTTCTACCCCTGCTGCTTCAGCATCTGCCTCAGCAAATGCGTCCAATGACGTGGCTGATGATGTGGCTTCCGATAACAGTCTGACCATTGGAGGGACAGCTTATACCCTCAAGGAGGCCAACGTTAGATACCTCGGTGGCAATATCGAAATAGATCACGGCAAAACCCTGATGGCCACCAGTTCCACGAATCTCAAAGATGGTGAAGCTTTACTCATGGCCGTCATTAACGGTGACGAGGTTTTGGCCGCAGGCCAGGCTTTTGATACCGCTGACATCAAGCGCATCGAAAGATTCAGAATAAAATACAAGGAAAATGGGGAAGTTAAAGAAATTTTCAAAAGCCCTATCAATGTGCCCACGGACGCCGCATATAAGTGGACCGGTCAGGGGACGGGAGATATGATTATGGGCACCATTGAGTCCTTAAACGCAGAACCCAAAGTTAAATATACCTACAAGCTGGATATGAATTAAGGGTTTAAGTATTGTACTTTTTCAGGTGCTGATCCCTGAGCTCTAAATAGGTGGGGTGGTTTTTTGCCCGCTCCCAGTAGGTTTTAAAAATGCGCGCACTTTCGGCTTTGACCGGATCTATCTCGCGCTCGTTAATTTGTTTTCGCAGCCGCTTTTCCTCTTCTGGAGAAGCGGCTTTTTGCGGATTGCTCTTGTACTTTTTGCCCCCTTTGTAATTGGCGTAACGCCGGGCGCGGGTGTGGCCCATTTGAATGAATTTGCGGGCCATGTCCGCCCCCACAAAATCTTCTTCTGCTAAATAATCCAAAAACATATTGTAAATGGCCTTCGCAGATGCGCGGGCAATATCCGGAGTTTTGAAGCGCCAGTGGGGCAAAATCTCTGATTTATAGGGTTCTACCAGCAAAACACCCTGCTCTCCCCGCCCGATGGCGTAGAGTTCAGGGTGCTTCCTGAGGTTCAGATTTTTATAATCGCGGTCGTAGTTAAAGGGCTGTAATTTAGGCATAGTTTAAGCATGAAACACAAACCAGATATAAAGCCACATATTTCTGCTGTTTTTAACGGAATTTTTTGACGAAGCGCCTAACAGGTAATACGATCGGGAAATCCGCTCTGTAAAATACGCAGGCGGGTCTCCTTCTTTTTTGCTCCATCGTGCTGAGGTATTACATGAGACACCGTTTCTTCTTCCCCGGTGAGATCCAGCTGTTCCAGAGATCCTGCCTCAAAACCTTCTCCGGCGTCCCGGTAGACTTTACCCGCGGCCTGCCAGTTGTCCACACTGCCCAGGGGAGACACCCGCCAGTACAGCTCCGGCCAGAAGGCGTCCGTGGTGTGCATTTGCGTGGGCTGCAAAGGAATGGCTGAACCGCAACGCTGAAACAGGGCCACCCGACGATAAGACACGGGGTGAATTAACCATTGTTGTCCTGCATGTACCTCACCGGTCCAGAAATCTTCCCACTGTCCTTTGGGCAGATACACCATGCGGCGAGTTTGACCGGGGCGCAGGGCCGGTGCCACCAGCAGATCGCGGCCCATTAAAAAGCTGTCGCTAATGTGGCGGGTTTCAGGATCCTGAGCATAGTGTAAATACAGAGGCCGCATCAGAGGCAAACCCGTACGATGGGCTTCTTCGCAAAGGGTATAAATATAGGGCAAGAGTTCATAGCGAAACTGGAGCGCTTCGCGAATGGCGCTGAGCCAGGGTTCACCGAAGACCCAGGGCTCCTGCGCCCGGTTGATTTTAGCGGAGTGATTGCGCATAAATGGGTAAAACACCCCCAGCCAGCTCCAGGCGGTGAGTAATTCTCCGGTCACATCGCCCGAAAATCCGCCCACGTCTGCCCCAATAAAAGGCACGCCGGACATGCCCAGATTGAGTAACATAGGGATTGAACTCTCTAGCTGCTCCCAGTGGGAAGCGTTGTCTCCCGTCCAGACCCAGGCGTATTTTTGAATGCCCGGAAAGCCGGAACGCGTCAGCACAAAAGGGCGTTTTTGCGGCTCCAGCTGCTTTAAACCTTCGTAAGTGGCCTGCGCCATGTGTAAGCCGTAGAGATTGTGATGCTGAGCATGGGAATCCTTGCCCTGGCGGGCGTCCAGTGGCAGTGTTTTACCGGGCCAGCGAAAAGCGGCAGGTTCGTTCATATCGTTCCAGATGCCTGCCACGCCCAGTTCCGTGTAAAAACGGTGGCACTCGCCCCACCAGCGGCGGGTTTTTTCAAGACTAAAATCGGGCCACACCACCGGGCGGGGCCATACTTCTCCCACCAGTTCTTCATCGCGCTGGTTACGTACAAAGAGCTGCTGCTGATGTCCCGTTTCGTAAATGGGGTATAGCGCTTCTTGTTTGACACCAGGATCCACAATGACCACGGTTTTGATGCCCTTTTCAGCCATTTCTGTAATATAGCGTTTGGGTTCGGGAAAGCGATGCGTAGAAAAGGTAAACACTTTATAAGCGTCCATATAGTCAATGTCTAACCAGAGCGCGTCCAGGGGCAAATCGTGTTCAGCGTACTGTTCTGCAATGGCACGGGCCGCCCGATCGTTGGGGTAGCTCCAGCGACATTGATGCGCCCCGAGAGCCCAGAGCGGAGGCAGCGGCGCACGACCCAGAGCAGCCGTATAGTTATTGAGAATCTCAGCGGGGTTTTCGCCGGTGATCAGATACAGATCCAGGGTAGCTCCCGCGGTGTGAATCATCCACTGATCGGGTAGAGTGTAACCCAGATCGAAGGCGGAAAACCAGCTTTCGTCCAGGAAAAGACCCGCATAAGCGTTGTCGTGACGCAAAAGGACGAAGGGATGGGCCTGATACAGCGGATCGGTAGTAGGAGAATGGAAAAATTCGTCCCGGGTCCAGTTCACCCAGCGGCGGCCCCGCTTGCTTAGAAAACCCGTGCGTTCACCCAGGGCATAAAATTCTGTTTCTGTCTGAAGGTCAAAGGTCAGAGTCAGTCCCGCTCCCAGAGCCCGTCCGTTCATTTGCTCGGCCACGGGGTGGCCCTTAAAAATATGGGGATCGCCTTCGGGAACGGCCTCGGTTTGTAACCAGCTGTCCACGGGTCCGCTGCTCACGCTCAGACACTCCAAAAATCGCCATACAAACCCCAGAGGGGCCAGTTGTAATGTGAGGGGGGCTAGCCCATCTGCGGCGTAATGCTGCGGTGAGGGCATTTCAAAAGGCTGGCTGGCTCCAAAATCCTGCGGCGGTTTATGCGCGTCTTCGTGACGGTGGGTCACACGGATACGCCAGGCGTTTTTAAAAGGCGTGATGCGCAAACGATAATGAGAGTGAGCAAAGACAATGTCAGCGGTGTTGGCGGTGTCCTGAGCCTGGGTGGGTAAAAAGCGTAAAGGTATCAAGGTTGTGGATTATCCTGAAATCCGTTCATGGCATGGGTGGCGCGATCCGCTTGCTCAGGGTTGGCGCTTTGCAGACGCTGGTTAAGATCCGGCGTGCCGTCTGCGGCTGTCACACCGTCTAAAAAGCTCATAAGGCTGTCGCTAATATTGTGCCAGTACAGGGTTTGCTCGGTAGTAATAACGTCCAGTTTTTCACCTTTGAGCTGTACATTGCTGCGGCTTTCTGCGTGAATGCTGGCCATATAGTCAGAAGTGCGGCAGCCGTTAAAGAGCCACAGGCGATGACGATCCCCCGTGATTTCTTCAGACAGAGTGTTTTCTACACCTTCTAAAGCTTTGTTCATGAGGCGGGAACCGAATTCTGCCCGGTGTAAATCTTTTTCGCTCATGCGAATATTGCCGTCATTGCTGCCGTTGATGGTGATTTTACCCTGAGCTTCCAGCTTCTGGAGCCACTGATTGCCCCCGGCGTTGCCGCCGAGCAATTTTTTGAGGGCGCCGTAATCTTTGTAGGTGACTTTGCCCGTATCGGGAGCATTTTCCACGCCGTTCCAGTCAATGGTGACGGTGAAGTTGCGATCAAAATCCATGCCGGTGCCATAACGGGCGTGGCCGCCGTACATAAACACATCGCTCTGGTTCATGGATTCAATGGCGGCGGCTCGTTTTTGGGCGCCCTGTGTGCCGTCTCCAGCATGAATGACCCTGACCAGGGCGTGCACGGGCTTGCCGTCTTTTTCAGCCACGTTTTCTTTCACATAAAAGGCCGTATAGTCAGCCTTGAGATCGTGTCCGGCTTCTTTGAGCAATTCCCGGGCGCGAGCGTCGTTTCTCACATAGCCCCGGTCCGCGAGTTGTCCCAGCATCTTATACTGTTCGCGCAGGTGGGCACTGGCATATTTTTCGGTGCCTTCGTCATAGCCAATGGCCATGGTCATATCCAGTAAGCCATCGTCCAGCATGCTGTCATACTGAGGAAAAGGACCGGATTTGGTTACCGCAGCGGTTTCACCACTCACCGCGGCGTTTAAAACGTTGGCCAGCGCCTGGCGTGTCCGCTGTCCCGGTGCGCCGTCCACGCCCGTGGGGTGTCCGGGATAGTTAAGCTTTTGACCCATGTCCACCAGCGCCTGTTGCAGATCCCTGGCCGCAGACTTACTCAGGGAGCCAGCTGCGGCGGCTTTCAGCCCCTCTTGAACACCTGCAGGCAGTTTGGCCAGGGTTTCGGCGGGCAATGTTTGCGCTTTGCGGGCCAACTTTGGCAGAGCTTCTTGTGCGCTAAATTGAACCTCAGGGGATTGTGTGTCAGGAGAAGGTTCGGCAGGTGAAACGGGAGCGGGTTCGGCAGGGGGCTCTACAGGTGTCTGTGCAGACGTTTTTACAGAAGCAATCACGTTGGCCAGGGCCGCCTTGGAACGTTTGCCAAAATCGCCGTCCACGCCCGTGGGGTGTCCGCGATAACTCAGATTTTCACCGGCGTCCACCAGAGCCTGTTGGAGCTGAAGAACTTCAGTTTTGGTGAGCCGTGGTTTTTGTAATAACGCGTCCATACGCGGATATTTCTCTTTGAAAGCGGTCAGGGCTTCGGGGTCAAGGGCGTTGAGTTCTGCCCCCAATCCCTGGTAGACCGCTTTTGCGGGAGCTGTGTTGCTGCCGAGTTCCTGGCTCAACAGATTGAGGACCGCCTGATGGGTACGTTTACCGTATTGACCGTCGATGCCCGTGGCGTGGCCAGGGTAGGCCAGTGAGGTGTCCGCATGCTGGCTTAAAAAACGTTGAACGGTGCGGGTTTCTTCAGCGCTAAGGCGAGGTTTTTTCAACAGAGCAAGGGTTTCAGCACCGCCTTCGTGACGGGTAAAGGCTTCAGCCAGCTGAGGCTGTTGTTGCAAGACCCGCTGTAACTGCAGACGTTGAGCCGGTGTTTTGAGCAGGCGCTGTAAGTCATTGGCGTCAAAGGAGGGGGGCGTTAAATTATCCTGAACGGCGGCCTGCGCATGAGTCATGTCCTGTGGGCGCACGGTGGCGGTGGCCCGATCGTTCTGAGCCAGCGGTGAAGGCGGTGTCTCGGTAGAGCCTGTGGCCACAGCGGTTTTTTCAGGGTGTGCCTCAATGCGCGAGGGAATTGCCGGTGTGGGCACTGCTGCGGAAGCCGCTGTGGGGCGGGTTTGAATATTTGACATCTACGAACTCCTTTGCCTACTTTATTATATCCCGTTTGGCGTTCAACTTGCGTACTTTTCGGGCCTCTTCTAGCTGTTTCAGGCTGTGTTGGGCCTCCTGATAAACCCCGTGGTGATCTTCGGAATTGCCAAAACGAAGACGGAGCAAGTGAGCCAGAAAAATATTCAACTGCTCTTGCTCACCGGGATTGAGTAACGGGGCTATGTCCTGCTGCCAGTGAGACAGGGCCCGACGCTCGGGTGAAGGGAGCTCTCTGGCGGTAAGCCACTGTTCAAAAGCTTCATAAAGCTGCTCATAAGATTTTTCTGGACGGGTATAGTCCAGATTTTCACCGGAAACGAGCTGCTGACGGCGGCGACGTTTGAGTCCCTGATTGAGTGCCAGAAAACAAATTAAAAAGAGGTAAAACAGGGGGCTCTTGAGCAGTTGTAACGTAGCCCCCTGCAGGGCCGTTAGCAGTTCTTGAAAGCGCAGGGTGGCCCAGCGTTTTTGCCAGCTTTCCAGAGTTAGCTGAATGGCGGTACTGATTTCATTCCACCATCCCGGGCGCTCACCGCTGCCGGTAATGGCCGCCAGATCTCCCGGCGGTGTGGGATCAAAGGGACGCCAGAGATTGGCCTCCGTATCCAGAATCTCTACCCAGTCATGAGCTTCTTTTTCACGCACCACCCACTGGCGCGATACGCGATTGTAATCCATGCTGCGCCAGCCGCTGACCACATGGGCCGGTACGTTCAAACTGCGCAGCATCAGCGTCATGCCTGAGGCATACCAGGAACACCAGGCCGAACGCCGTTGTTGAATAAAGGCCACCGTGGGATCCGTGCCTGAATTGAGCGGGGCCATGCGTAGACTGTAGCTGAAATTTTTGCGAAACCAGGATTCAATAGCTTCAGCCCGTTCACGATCGGAAGTGGCGTTGCGGGTGATTTCCTGAGCCAGAGGACGTAAAGCCCGCTGCACATCGGGCGGTATGCGCAAATTTTCGTTTTTCAGGTTTTCATCGTATATGGCCCGGGACAGGCGTTCCGGGTGCAACCAGAGGGTGTACTCGTGTTGGGGTTGACGCAATTCGCGGCGCAAGAGGCCATATCTATTCTGATACACGGGCACCTCCCGGGGCAGTTCCACCAGCACGGTTTCTTTGGGAAAGAACAACAGTCCGTTATAGTGGTCGCGCATGCTGACCTGCAGTTTTTTCAATCCATCGCGGGAGGCTCCTTCATCCTGTACTGCATAGGTGGCGGTGTTTTCCGCGGGGTCCGAAGCGTAGGGGAGAGGCGCGTGCAATGTTTCTTCGGGAGACCAGGTGCCGTTGTCATAACGGGTTAAAACATTGCCACGCCAGTAGTCGGGCACCTGTGAGCCGGTAATCACAAAGGCAATTTTATCGGAGAGTTGAATACTCTGATTGCCGCGCAGACGGGTTAACCCTGAAAAGCCACTCCAGCTTTCAGGGCCGTCCTGCAACCATCGATTCAGCATATCGCTAAAGCGTCTGTCGGTGTATTCTGCCGTGCGAATTAAACCGAGTCCTGAAGTCACTGCCAGGACCAGCAGGACCACAACCGTTAGCCCCATGCGTTGCTGACGCAAAAAGGCCAGGGGGGTGGAACGCATCAACAGATAGAGTAATAATCCTACAAAAAAGCAGCCGACGCTGGCCAGATAAAGGGTGCGGTGCCCCTGATAATACAAAGAGATTCCCGTGCCCATAAAAAACAATCCCGTGGAAAACAGCTGCCAGTTAAAACTTCGGCTGCGCCAGCAAAACCATTGCACCGTAATTAAAATGGCCAGGGTGTACATGATGGACTCCACCCAGCCCAGATTGTAAATGGCCACGGCCTGCACGTCTCT
>CAYFGW010000120.1:0-14670 GCA_964342365.1 uncultured Candidatus Sericytochromatia bacterium
GTGATTGTTATGCTGGCACTGAATGCTCTCTTTGTAGCCGCTGAATTTGCCATTGTGTCCGTGCCCCGCACCGCCATGAAAAAACGGGCCGAGGCCGGTCAAAAACGGGCCAAATATATTCTCACCGTCAAAGAAGATGCTGAGCTCCAGGACCAGTATATTGCCACCTCACAACTGGGCATTACCCTGGCCAGTCTGGGGTTGGGCATGTACGGCGAACACGCCCTGGCCGAATGGCTGATTCATTCTGCTCACGATGTAGACGCCCTCACCTTTTTGGCTGCCCACTCCACAGCTTCTATCGTGGCGGTAGCCATTCTCACGTACTTCCACGTGGTGCTTGGAGAAATGATCCCCAAGACATTGGCGCTGCAAAAATCTGAGAGTCTGATGCTTTTGATTATGCCCTTAATGCGGGGCTTTCGTATGTTGATGTACCCCCTAATTGTGTTTTTAAACGGCATGGGCAACGGATTTCTGGGTTTGCTGGGAGTGGAACGTACGGAAGTGAGGCATTTTTCCACTGTCAGAGATATTCAGTTTGTGGTGCACGAAAGTCAGGAAGCGGGAGCTCTGGGAAAAGACACGGCAGAAGTGCTGCAGGAACTGCTCACTTTCACCGACACGGACGCCGGGGAGCTCATGGTGCCCCGGGTGCACATGGCGGGATTGGAAATTAACAGTGACGCGGAAACCATTCGCCAAACCATTATGGAGTCCCCTCACAGTCGCTATCCGGTTTATGAAGAAAGCATGGATCAGATTCTGGGCTATGTGCACATTCAAGATCTTTATCACGTGTTGCAGGAAGCCCATTACTACGCGCGCAACCCCCAGGCGTGGCAGGATGAGCCCGGTGACGAAGACGTGCCCCGCCGCATCCTGACAGTGGAAAATTTACACAGTATTCCCTTTTTGCCCGCCACCTCAGCCCTGGAAACGGTGTTGCAAACCCTGCAAAGAGAACAGGTCAAAATGGTGATTTTGCTGGATGAATTTGGTGGCACAGCGGGCTTATTGAGCCTGGAAGATATTTTCTCAGAACTGGCGGGCCCCATTGAAGCCGCAGAAATTTATGAAGCGGAAATTCGTCAGACGGCCAAAAACGCCTGGCGCATGGCGGGCACGGTACGCCTGGAGGAACTCAGTGAGGTACTGGATCACCCGATTGAACACGAAGAAGTAGATACCCTGAGCGGCCTGATTCTGGACGTGTTAGAGCGCACGCCCGAAGTGGGTGACAGCGTGGATTTTGGCCCCTTGCAACTGCGCGTACTGAGCTTACAGGGTCGCGGCGTAGAACATTGTGATGTGGTGTTCACTCGCCCGCCTGAAACGGAAAGCTAAATGTTTGTCCTGCTGGAAGATTTTGTACCTTCGGGACAGTCTCTGCGCTGGCAAAGCCATCAGCAGTACTACCAGCAGGAAGGGATGGCCGTTTTTTTACGACAGGAAGTGCCATATAACATTACGTCTAACCCCTGCTATGCCGAAGAAGTGGTTAGACTCTTTCTGGCTCAACACGAGGCCCAACACCAGACTCAATCTCCAATCCAAGAACATTCTCATCCGCTGCGAATACTCGAACTGGGCGGTGGCAACGGCGTTTTTGCCTATAACTTTTTCATGGCTTTAGAACGCATGGCCCCCCACCTTGATTTTCACTACACCCTCAGCGATTTTTCAAAGCCGTTGCTGTCCCATCTCTCCACTTTAGACGCCTTTGCTCACTGGCAAAAAAAGGACGTGTTAACGCTGAGAACTGTGGATGCCAGCCAGCCCGGTAGTGCCGACGATCTTAAGGAGACCGAACCGGAGGCTGTGAACAGAGGTTTTGACCTGATTATTGCGAACTATCTGTTTAGCACCTTTCCCACCGAGGTCTTACTCCGTCAGGAAAACACGTGGCACCTGGAAAAAACCCGGCTAACGGCCCCTGTGACCCACAGCGTGCTGGAGCAGGTTAAACACTACCTCAACAGCCGTAATGTGTCCGCCCATATTGACAACAGCCATCCGCAGTACACCTGGTTTGAGACACTCTATGCCGCTCAGCAAAAGGTAGCGGGAGAAATCCACAACCTCAGCAGGACTGAGCATCAGGAACTTTTTACGAGTCTGGGTGAACAGCTGATTCAGCACTGGCATCAGACATTAGAACAGAAACTGAGTAATGCGGTTCCAGTGAAAACCCTGCAGCCATTGCTGGATTCCCTTTGCCTGAATCCTTTAAAAACATGGCTCAACGAACATTTGATCACAGAAGCACAGGTAGAACGGCGTTTTTTTGAACATGGAGAGCCTTTTGACCACCCGGTTTTTCTTGAGACGCAGCCCGCCCTTACCCCATTAAGCTACTCTCCGCAGATGCTCAGGGCCTTGAACGAATGGTATGAGCGTCTCAGCCCTCACGGTATCATGGTCATTTCCGACAAGGCCGTTTTGCCCACAGAGAGTCCTGAACAGGTAAAGATTGCCCGACACGGCGGGACCCTGTCTCATGCCATTCATCTGGATTTATGCGAGCAGGTGCTACAACACGCCACAGCTCAGACCCGACTCACCCGCCATGCTCATCATCCGATCCAAACGCTGCTCGCCGGACAACAACTGACTCCGACACTAGAAGACACTTTTGCAGCCCGCTGGATTGACCATCCGCGCAATATGCTCTCCCACGCCCTTTTAGAAGGAGGGCAGGTTCTTCTTCAGAGCGAACGCCTTGAAGCCGCCTACCGCAGTCTGAAAGAAGCCTTAAATTACCGTCCCACCGACAGCACCCTGCAATACTTTTGCGCCCTTTGCTGCCTCAACGAAGAAAAGTACACAAACGCCCTGAAGATCTTAAATCAACCCCACGACGATATTTTCGGGGTTTTCAACCGCGACATTCTGTTAGCAGAGGCTTACCGCAGCACGGGACAATTTGAGAAAGCCATTCCCTGTTATGAACGCTCCATGGCCTACGGCGAAAATGCGCTGAGTTATTACCAACTGGCCCGCTGTCAACAGGCCCTGAACCAAAAGGAAGCAGCTCTGGAGAGCCTGAAAAAGGCCCACGCCCTCAACCCGGAAGACGAAGATATTTTGACCCTGCAACAGGAGATAGAGCGATGCGTGTAAAAGGACTGGACCATCTGGTACTCACCGTTAAATCTATTGAGGCCTCGCTGTCCTTTTACAAAAAGCTGGGCATGGAGGAAATCACTTTTAAGGGCCGCAAAGCTCTGCGTTTTGGTGACCAAAAAATCAATTTGCATCTCCACGGACACGAATTTGAACCCAAAGCCAACGTCCCTGTTCCGGGTTCTGCAGACCTGTGCTTTTTAATGGAAACACCCCTCACAGAAGTGATTCAGGAACTTCAGGAGCTAGACCTTGAAATTCTTGAAGGTCCCGTGGAGCGCACGGGGGCCAGGTTTGCCATCGAGTCCGTTTATTTGCGGGATCCCGACCAGAACTTGATTGAGCTTTCCCATCAAAAACACGCCCACCTATCACACTGAGGAGACTTAAATTTTGCGTCGTCATATTTCTTTTCAGGTGAACGAAGAAGAATACGCCCTGATCCAACGCTTAAAAAAAGACAAATCTTACCGGGAGTTATTTCTATCGGCACTTCAGGTCAACGAACCTCCTGGCCCCCCTGAAGAAAATATACCCCAAGAGCGGCTGGAGGCTCAGGCCCGGGGTGAACTTTTTTATCTTCCTCGTCAAAACGACTTTGTGCTGGTGCAATTGGAGCTGGATATGGAGGCATTGCCAGAGTACAAACTAGAACAGCTACATATTATAGGCGGGTTTGACACCGCAGAAGCAGCCCTGAAAAGTTATTGTCAGCAGGGACTGGAACTGCACCAAATGCTGCAAACGCTTTTGCTGCATCGCTCCGAGGGCGACTGGTATTATCCGGCTCACGTGGTGCTGGAAGTATTTCCCCGCCTGATGAACACCTTCGGAGACTACGACTTTTATGAAAGTCTGTTGCGCCAGTATTATCTAGAATAAAAAACCGACAGGGTATCCTGCCGGTTTTAACTATAAGAAGTCGATCTTAACGAACGGTGAAGCTAGCTAATGCGGTACCACCAAAGTTGACAGTCGGCTGATTAGCGTCCACATTGGCATCACGTTTGAGGCTGGCAGTTACGAGATAAACATATCTTTCGCCAGGATTGACACGCTCGCCGGTGTTATTACCCTGATTGCCGGTGAGATCGTCCCAGGTAAAGCTGGTGCCGTTAATGGCTCCTGACTTGTAAAAGGGATTGTTTTCAGAATCCCGCACGTCCAGAGAGTAAGACACAGCACCCTCTACAGCACCCCAGGAGAAGTTAATAGGGCTGTTGGCGTTCACAGTGGTGTCATGGGGAGAAAGACTGGACACCCAACCTACATCCATTCTGGGTACCTGGAAGCTAGAGGCAGTGTTGCCATCGTACTCAAAAGGAGAGGTGGTAATAAAGGAGAAGAAACGGGCGGTTTGTGGATCTTCTGTGGGATCGTAAAACTTGGTTTCACCATTTTCACGGGCCAGCTGCGATTGCAAAACGAAAGCGATTCTGTAGGTACCCGCGCCGATGTCGGTAAAGCGGTAGGTGCCTGCACTATCAGTACGCACGATTTGTCTGTCGCTGTCAGAACCGTTCTGACGCTGGATAAGAACCATGGTGGCGTTGTTGGCTGGGGTGCCGTCGGCTTTTACCACGAGACCGGAGATGCTGGCGTCTTCAGCGCCCGCACCGTCGGGAACGCCAATGGTTCCTGCGGGAAGATCACCAGGATTACAGCTGGTGAGTACGGCTCCGGCCAGTACGGCCAGTCCGAGAGATGCAATTTTCAATTGTTTAAATGTCATTGTGTTGCTCCATTCATAAATTTGGCGATCATAGCGTAGCACAATCATTTTGCGGATCGTGCGGCTTCACGCCAGCATACACGTTATAGAAAGACGTAAATAGACAATTTTTGTTCAATTTTTATACCTTCGGCCTCTTGTTCTTGCCGCGAGAGGGCATACCCGCTTATCATAGGGTGAATACAAAACAGGATTTTTCAATGTCAAAACACCTCGAAACCGCCCTTTCTGAACGCATTCTGATCTTAGACGGTGCCATGGGCACCATGATTCAGACCTATGATTTACAAGAAGATGATTTCAGAGGCGAAACCTATAAAGATCACCCGGACCCCCTGAAAGGTTGCAATGACCTGCTTTCCATTACCCGACCGGATATCATTGCGGAAATCCACACCCGGTTTCTGGAAGCCGGGGCGGATATTATTGAAACCAACACCTTTAACGCCAACGCCATCAGCATGCTCGACTATAATCTGGTGTCCGAGGTGTATGAACTCAATAAGCAAAGTGCCATCGTGGCGGTCAAAGCCGCAGAGGCCGTTTCAAAAAAAGACGGCAAGCCCCGCTGGGTAGCGGGCTCCATGGGCCCCACCAACCGCACCGCGTCTCTGTCTCCAGACGTCAACAACCCCGCTCTGCGCAATATTAGCTTTGCAGAACTTGTGGAAGCCTATGCTGAACAAGCCAGAGGTTTATTGGACGGCGGCGTGGACTTTTTATTGCCCGAAACCACTTTTGACACCCTGAATTTGAAGGCCGCTCTTTTTGCCATTGAAAACGTGTTTCAGGAGCGTAACAGCCGCGTGCCGGTAATTGCCTCGGTCACTATTACCGATGCCAGTGGTCGCACGCTGTCGGGGCAAACCCTCACCGCCTTTTTAACCTCCGTCGCCCACCACGATTTATTGGGGCTTTCTTTAAACTGTGCCCTGGGTGCTGATGAAATCCGTCCGTATTTACAGGAACTGGCTCAGGAAGCCCCGGTGTACACCGCTTGCTTCCCCAATGCGGGCCTGCCCAACGCCTTTGGTGGCTATGATGACAGCCCGGAGGCCATGGCAGCCTTGCTCAAAGAATATGCCGAATCGGGCTGGCTCAATATTGTGGGTGGCTGTTGTGGCACCCAGCCAGAACATATTCAAACCATTGCCAACGCCATTTCCGGTATTGCCCCGCGTATCCCCGTGGAAGCATCCTCAGCTCCGCGTTTTAGCGGCTTAGAGCGCCTTGAAATTCGGCCCGACAGCAACTTTTTACTGGTGGGTGAACGCACCAATATTACCGGCTCGCGCAAGTTTGCGCGCCTGATTCGTGAAGAACTGTACGAAGAAGCGGTGCAGGTGGCCCGTCAGCAGGTGGAAGGCGGCGCCAATATTCTGGATGTGAATATGGACGAGGGCCTTATTGATTCTGAGGCCGCCATGCGCACCTTTTTGAATCTGATTGCCACCGAGCCGGAAATCACCCGTATCCCTGTCATGATTGACTCTTCTCGCTGGGAAGTAATTGAAGCGGGCTTACAGTGTTTGCAGGGCAAATGCATTGTGAACTCTATTTCCTTAAAAGACGGCGAAGCGCTCTTTCTGGAACGGGCCCAAAAAATCCTGCAATACGGCGCGGCGGCGGTAGTGATGGCCTTTGATGAGCAGGGTCAGGCCACCAGCACCGAAGACAAGGTGCGTATTTGTAAACGGGCCTACGATCTTTTAGTAAACATCGGATTCCCTCCCCAGGACATTATTTTCGACCCCAATATTTTAACGGTGGCCACGGGTATTGAGGAGCATAATGGCTATGCGCTGTCCTTTTTTGAGGCCCTGGCCCGCTTAAAGAAAGAATGCCCCGGTGCACTCACCAGCGGGGGTGTGAGCAATGTTTCCTTTTCTTTCCGGGGCAATAACTTTGTGCGAGAAGCCATGCACGCGGTGTTCTTGTATCACGCCATTCAAAACGGCCTGGACATGGGCATTGTCAATGCTGGACAGCTCCAGGTATATGAAGACATCCCTGAAACGCTGCGCAAGGCCATTGAAGACGTGTACTTTAATCGCAGTCCCGATGCCACCGAAAAACTGTTGGAACTCTCGCAAAACTATCAGGGAGAAGGCCGCAAACAGGCCCAACTCAGTCCTGAATGGCGGGAGGAGGCTCTAAACAAGCGTCTGGCCCACGCGCTGCGCCACGGCATTACGGAGTATTTAATTCAGGACTTGGAAGAAGCACTGGCTCAGCACATGACGCCCCTGAGTATTATTGAAGGCCCCATGATGGACGGCATGAACGAAGTGGGAGATCTCTTCGGGGCGGGAAAAATGTTTTTGCCTCAGGTGGTGAAAAGCGCGCGAGTGATGAAACAGGCGGTGGCTTTTTTAGAACCCCTGATGGCCCGCGAAGACCAGAAAAGCACCAGCAAGGGCAAGGTGCTTATGGCCACCGTCAAAGGTGATGTACACGATATCGGAAAAAATATTGTGGGCGTGGTGATGGCCTGTAACCATTATGAAGTCATAGACATCGGTGTAATGGTGCCCGCAGAAAAAATTCTGGCAGAGGCCATTGCCCATGATGTGGACGTGATTGGTTTAAGCGGCCTGATCACGCCCTCTCTGGACGAGATGGTGCACGTGGCTCAGGAAATGGAGCGCCAGAACTTCAAGGTGCCCCTGCTCATTGGCGGAGCCACCACCAGTAAAAAGCACACCGCCGTCAAAATTGCCCCCACTTACAGCACAGAAGTGGTGCATGTGACCGACGCCTCCCGTTCCGTGGGCACCCTGCGGGATTTGCTAATGCCTGAGTTCAGGGCCTCGTTTTTAGACGGCTTAAAAGCAGAACAGGCGCATATCCGCGACCGTTTTCTGGCAGGTCAAAAGAAAAAGAGCTACCGACCCTTAGCGGCCGCCCGAAAAAATGCCTTTGGCACCTCCACGCACGCACCCTTTGACTGGGACAGCTATACGCCCCCCACCCCGGCGTTTACGGGCGTCAAATATCTTCACGACATTCCCCTGGAAGACATTGTGCCCTTTATTGACTGGACCCCCTTCTTTATTACCTGGGAACTGCACGGCGTCTACCCGCGTATTTTAGAAGACGAAGTGGTAGGAAAAGCGGCCCGGGAACTCTTTGAACAGGCCCAGACCATGTTGACACAACTGGTAGAAGAAAAATGGCTCAGAGCCCACGCCGCCTACGGTTTCTTTGAGGCCGCCGCCCACGGTGACGATATCCATATTCAAACGTCCAGAGGAGAACAGGTTTTCCACAGCCTGCGCCAGCAGCATGAACGGAATAAACCCACCTATGCCTTAGCAGACTTTATTGCGCCGGTTCATGGATCCGATGCCCAATCCAAAGACCATCTGGGTGGCTTTGTGGTGACCGCTGGAGACGGCATTGAAGCCAAAATTAACGCCTTTAAAGCGCAGCAAGACGACTTCAGCGCCATTATGCTCCAGGCCCTGGCAGATCGACTGGCAGAAGCCCTGGCAGAGAAACTCCATTTAGAGGCCCGCCAGCAGTGGGGATTAGAGCAGAGCGATGCTTTAGGCGATATCAACCTGCAAGATCTCATCAAAGAACGTTATCAGGGCATTCGCCCGGCGCCGGGGTATCCTGCCTGCCCGGATCACACAGAAAAACGCACCTTATTTAAGGTGCTGGACGCGGATCAAATCGGCGTCACGCTCACCGAGCACTGTGCCATGTACCCGGCCGCCTCAGTAAGTGGCTGGTACTTTTCTCATCCTGACAGCCGCTACTTCAGCCTGGGAGATATCTTAGAAGATCAGGTCAAAGACTACGCCGAACGCAAAGGGTGGAGTCAGGCAGAAACCGAACAATGGTTGCGGCCCGTGCTGGGTTATACGCGCGAAGCGGGAAGTACGCCCTGATGTAATGCGATGTAATGTGATGTGACGCAGCGTAATGTCATAAATACCTTCCCCAAATATCCCTTCCTTAAAAGAAAGAACAATTATGAAAACTCAGGACGAAATTCAACGCCGACGCACCGTGGCAATTATCTCTCACCCCGACGCGGGAAAAACCACCCTCACCGAAAAATTTCTGCTCTACGGTGGTGCCGTACAGGAAGCGGGAGCAGTGCGAGCCCGCAAAACCCAGCGTGCCGCCACCTCCGACTGGATGGAATTAGAGCGCCAACGGGGCATTTCCATTACTTCTACCGTCTTGCAATTTGACTTTGAAGGCTTCCGAATGAATTTGCTGGACACCCCCGGTCACCAGGACTTCTCTGAAGACACCTACCGGATTTTGACCGCCGTGGACTCAGTCATTATGGTTATTGACGGCGCCAAAGGTATTGAAGCCCAAACCCTCAAACTCTTTGAGGTGTGTCGCAAGCGGGGCATTCCCATTTTCACCTTTGTGAACAAAATGGACCGCCCCACCCTGGAGCCCATGGATATTTTAGACGAATTGGAAAAAGTGCTTCATATTGGCGCTTATCCGGTGAACTGGCCTCTGGGCACCGGTGACCGCTTTAAAGGCGTTTTTGATCGATTAGAAAACAAAGTACACCTCTTTGAGCGCACCACCGGCGGCGCGTTTAAAGCCCCCGAGGCGGTGGCCAATATTGAAGATGATATTGTTAAAAACACCCTGGACCCCGACGTGTACGAACAGGTGGCCGAAGAAATTGAAATGTTAGACATTGCCGGTGAAGCTTTTGACCATGACGAAGTGCTCTCAGGAAAAACCACCCCGGTATTTTTTGGTTCTGCCATGAACAACTTTGGGGTAGAACTGCTCTTAGACGCTATTTTTGAATATGCACCTACTCCCGGCATGTATCCGGCGGCAGGAGAAAAAGAAGTGCAGCCGGACGACAAAGCCTTTTCGGGCTTCGTGTTTAAAATCCAGGCCAATATGGACCCCCGTCACCGGGATCGCATCGCGTTTTTAAGGGTGTGCAGCGGCAAATTTGAAAAAAACATGCAGGTGTTTCACCCCAAAACCGGTAAAAAAGTGCGCTTATCCAGTGCCCATACCGTGTTTGGCCAAGACCGAGAAACCGTAGAAGAAGCCTGGGCCGGAGACGTCATTGGCCTGGTGAGCAACGATAAATTCGGCATCGGTGACACCCTCACCACCGATAATAAAATTATCTATCAAGGCATTCCCTACTTTGCGCCAGAACACTTTGTGTACCTGAACAATCCAAACCCCTCCAATTACAAACGCTTCCGAGACGGTTTAGAGCAGTTGCTACAAGAAGGCGTGGTACAGGGCTTTGAGTTAAATACCCATTCTCAGAATAATTTTGTGATTGGTGCGGTGGGCCCGCTGCAGTTTGAAGTGGTACAGCACCGCATGAAAAGCGAATACAATGCCGAAACCGAAAGCATTCCCGCCAACTGGTCCGTACTGCGCTGGGTTCACCCGGAAGTGGACCCCGGCACGCTGACCCGCGAAATCTTACCCGTGGGGGCCATCACCGCCACCGACCGCCTGGACAATACGGTCATTTTATTCGCCAACGACTGGTCCATGGGGTTATTCAAAGACAAACAGCCCGATATCCAACTCGCCGACACCCCTTTTCGCAAGGAGCTGATGGCGTAATGGATCTTAAACACAGCCGACGCTACAGCGATAAGGCCCGCAGTTCGGGGCTTCCCTTTGCGGAAGTAGAGCACGATGAAACCGATTACCGTGAGCCTGCGCAAAAAGACCGCGATCGGCTGCTGTTTTGCTCCGCCTTTCGCCGCCTGGCGGGAGTGACTCAGGTGGTCTCCGTGCAGGAGGGCCATATCTTTCACAATCGCCTGACCCACAGTCTCAAAGTGGCTCAAATCGCCAAATCCCTGGCCCACAAGCTCAAAAAAACCGATGCCCACTTGCTAGAGGCCGTGGGCGGCATTGATCCAGATATTGCCGAAACCGCCGCCCTGGCCCACGATATGGGTCATCCGCCCTTTGGCCATATTGCCGAACGCAAACTCAACGAACTGGCCAGAGGTATTGGTTTAGAAGACGGTTTTGAAGGCAATGCTCAGACCTTTCGTATTGTCACCAAGCTGGCCATTCGCAAACAGGAATTTACGGGTTTAAATCTAACACGAGGCAGCCTGAACGCCATTTTAAAATACCCCTGGATTTACGGAGAATACGGCAATCGCTCCACCAAAAAATGGAACGCCTACTATACCGAGCGCGAAGATTTTAACTTTGCCCGGGAAGGTCTAGATCATCACCGCAAATGCGTAGAAGCAGAAATCATGGACTGGGCTGACGATATCGCCTATTCCATTCACGATGTGGAAGACTTTTACCGGGCCAATCTGATTCCGCTGGATCGCTTAGTCAACTCCCTGCGCAAAAAGGGCAACGGAGAGTGGGAAGTGCTCCCCGGTTCAGAAACAGACCGCTTTTTAAAGGCCGTGTTTAAACGCTGGGAACATAAAGGGATTCAGGCAGAATACCGTAGCCCCGAACGGCAGGCGGCGCTGGTGCAGTCTTTTTTGCGCATTATTGGTAAGCTCTCTGACTTACAGACCCCTTACGACGGTTCTCACACCCTGAAAGCCTATCTGCGTCGCTTTACCTCACTGCACGTGAGTCGGTACATCAATGCGGTGAATCTATGTGATCCCGTACTGCACAACGGCTGTTTGATTCAAATTGACGAAAGCGCCATGGAAGAAGTGAAGATGCTCAAAGAACTCACCTGGCATTACGTTATGCGGAGTCCGGCCCTGACCGCACAAAAACGCGGCTATGTGCGCATTATTGAGTATTTGTTTAATACCTTTCACGAAGCCTCACAACACGTCAAAGACTGGGATATTTTCCCCTTCGGGTACCGAGAACGCTTAGAAAGTACTGCTGATGCTCAGGAGCGTTCGCGCATTGTGATTGATTTAATTGCCAGCATGACCGAAACCCAGGCGATGCAAATGTATCAGCGTTTGCAGGGCACCTCTGAAAGCTCTATGCTGCTGCAAATTGTGTACTAATTTTCACGTCCTTTGAGATAGCCCACAATTTCCGTGTGTCCGAATGATTCCGCCAGGTCAAGGGGCGTCATACCTCGTACGGGTGCCTGCGGGTTGACGCCGTGCTCTACCAGCCAGCGCACGCGATCCGGCTTGTTCATGGCCACCGCAAAAAGCAGTGGTGTGTATCCCCGGCGATCGGGCACGTTTAGATTTTGCCCCTGTGCATTAAGCCAGCTCAATAAACGGGTATCAGGAAATAGCACACCAATATGGGCCAGTGTGGTGCCATTTTGATCCTGAAAGTCCAGAGTGGCACCGTATTCCTCAAGTTGTTGAACGGTGTCTAAGTGGTGGGCCAGGGCCGCAAATTAGACAGCGGTTTTGCCCTCGGTATTGGTGGCATTGAGATCTATGCCCTGCTGTACAAGATAACGAATAATGTCTGCGCGAGCCTCAGCACGGGACGAAGCGGCCAGCATCAGTATCGTGTCTGAACGGTAATCAGACACCTGTCCTGGATTCGCCCCCGCAGCCACCAGATACTTCAATTGTTCTAAATGCCCCATGCGGGCAGAAAGCCCCAGCAGCCGATAACTTTTGGGGTGAGTTTTGAGATTCAGATGTTGGGATTCAATGAGCCATTGCAACATTTCCAGATATCCCCTGTTGGCCGTCAGTTCCAGAACGCCCACCGCCTGTGGTGTGGGGGACTCCCACCGTGCTCCCTGAGTAATCAGGTATTTAAATAGCTCTACATGCTGATTCAATAGAGCGTACATTAAGGGAGTCATCCCCGTATCGCTCGTCTGATTAATGTCAGCCCCCCCGGCCAGCAAACGCTTTACAGCCTGTGCATTATTAGCGATGACCGCCTCCATAAGTGGGGTAAGGGAGGTCTTTGCGCGTTGCACACTGTCTGCATTTTGTGCCTGTAAGCGATGAGCTGGCATCAACACCAGCAAACCGCAAAGAAAATAAAGCGTAACCTTCAAAGCAATCCTTCTTCCTCTTTTATTATAGCGCCCCTAAAAGCTGTAACACTTTAAGGAAGGGTGTTATGCTAAATTTATGCCGCTTTTTATTCACCCTCATTTATCTCTGCCCGACCAGGAGCTGGTGTTTACCGCCATGCGCAGCAGCGGTCCCGGTGGACAAAACGTGAACAAGGTGAATTCAGCGGTCAGGCTGTCTTTTGACGTGGAAAACAGTCCTACCCTCAGTGCTGGCCAGAAACAGCGTCTCAAACAAAAGTTGAGCCATCGTCTGACCCGGGAAGGTGTGCTGGCGGTGGTTTGCCAGCGGGAACGGAGTCAGTTACTCAATAAAGAAATTGCCACCGAACGTCTGCAAAGCGTCCTTCAGGAAGCGCTAAAACGTCAGCCCCGCCGTAAAAAAACCCGTATTTCCCGTGGCAAACTGAAGGCCCGCAAAGAGGCAAATATCAAAGCCAAGGCCAAAAAGAAACGCCGGGGCAACCTGAATCTCAGGAAACTAGATTTGTGACCCCTTCTTCTGTGCTCATTTACCCCAACGTCACCTGGTATGAAGAAAATAGCACGGTGGGAGCTTATGTGATTCTGGGAGAACCGCCCCGCCATCACACGCCTGGTGAATTGGCGCTGATGATTGGAGAGCAGGCCACCCTGCGCAGCTTTACAATTATCTATGCGGGCAATACCATAGGTGCTCGTCTGCAAACGGGGCACCATGTAACCCTGAGAGAGAACAACCAGATTGGTGATGACGTGAGTATCGGCACCTCCAGCGTTCTGGAGTACGGCAATCGCATTGGACATCGTACCCGCATTCACAGCGGCTGCTTTCTGGAACTCGTGACCCTCGGAAATGATGTATTTGTGGGGCCAAATGTAGTGTTCACCGACGATCCCCACCCCGTTTGCCCGCGCTATCAGGACTGCAAAGGCGGCCCGGTGGTGGGAGATCTGAGTCGGATTGGTGCCAATAGCACGCTTTTACCGGGCGTGAAGGTGGGCAAAAACTGCCTGATTGGTGCAGGCTCAGTGGTCACTGAGAATATTCCTGATGACAGTGTGGCCGTGGGCAATCCGGCCCGGGTGGTTAAGTCTATTCACGAACTCACCTGCGAGCCCGGATTTTTTGAGCGGCCTTATGACTGGCTCAAAGAATGACTCAAGTCGCCTGATCTTTCCAGGCGGTGAGTAAATCTGACAGGTAAGGCTCCCAGCTATAGTCTTTGAGGGCAGAAGCCGGAAGCGGATTGGGATAGCGCTGCAGCACTTTCGCAAAAGCTGCCTTGAACTCATCAATGTCTTTGCCAATGAGCAAATGCCCGGGGAAAATCTGGCGCAACCCCGGAATATCTGTACTCACCACTTCCAGCCCTGCGGCCAGATATTCTAGCGCTTTATTGGGTTGCAGCATGCGGGTATATTCATCCAATTGATACGGAATCAAGCCCAGTTGACATCCCGCTAAATAAGCGGGGAGTCCAGCATAGGGACGATGTCCCAGAAAATGAATATTGGGTTGGGCTTCCAGAGCGGATAAATCGGGATTGGCATAAGGGCTGCCGATCATCACAAAGGAGACATTCGGATGTTGCTGCGCCAGCGCCAGCAATAAAGGCTGGTCCAGATGAGGCTTTAAAGCGCCCACATAAGCCACGCGGGGTTCAGGCAGCCGGCGTAAATCCGCGGGCAGTTCAGCGGTCTTTTGCACCTGGCGGGCCTGAAAAAACAGGTGGGTATCGGTGGGGTTGGGGATGTGACGCAGAAAACGAGCACGGGCCCGTTTGCGTTGCGTCACAATATCTGAAGCGGTGATAGTGGTATCCGCTCTTCTGAGCAACATATCCTCGTACAAGCG
>CAYFGW010000121.1:0-14416 GCA_964342365.1 uncultured Candidatus Sericytochromatia bacterium
CTCGTGGCCGTTATTTTGCGGGGCTGGGTTCCTTTCACGGGCGCAGAAGACCTCAGCCTCTTTTTCACAGGATTTTGCTATACGCTCTGCGTGGGCTTTTTCTGGTTTCAAATGAGCTATATTATCGGGATTCTGGCGTTCTGGCTGGATGAAACCTGGGTACTAAGAGTCATGGCGGTCACGGTGAGTCAGTTTTTTTCAGGGGCCTTTTTACCGCTGGAAATTTTTCCGCAGTTCGTACAGGACCTGCTGGTGTATTCACCTTTTCCCTATTTGACTCACGTACCCGTCAAACTTTTTATGGGCGCTTATGATGGCACCCTCTGGCAGGCCTACACCTTTCTCTTTTTCTGGACAGGGGTGCTGCTTATAGCAGGACGCTGGCTCTGGCAGCGAGGGATTCGCAACTATACGGCGGCGGGCATATGAAACTGGGTATTGCACACCACCTGAGTATATACGGAGAATTTGTCAAAAACTGCTTTGCCGAAGCCATGAGCTATCGCCTGCATTTTGTGCTGCTGATTGTCATGGATTTGCTATTTTATATGAGTGTGATTGGCACCGTAGAATTCTTATTTTTGCACCTGGACACCATTGGTCCCTGGAGCCGGGCAGACTTTATGTTTTTTATGGCCTTTATGTTGGCGGTGCAACATTTACACATGACCTTTGTGAGCGAAAACTTCTGGCAATTCGCTTTTGATATTCGTTCAGGCCAGTTGGACTATATTTTACTCAAGCCCGCCAACAGCTTGTTTGTGGTGTTTTTTCGCACCATCCGACCGGGCACGCTGCTTAACGGACTGTTTCCCTGGGCCTACCTCACCTATTTTGGGCTTCAGCTTTCGCTGGCCTGGTGGCAGTGGCTCATTTTACCGGTATTGGTGCTACTGGGACTGATTTTGATGACCTCTGTGGAAATCCTGTTGAGCATGTCTATGTTTTACACGGTGGAGTCCATGGGCGTTAACTTTCTGCGCATGCAGCTTCAGAAGGTGTCGCGCTGGCCTGATCTGGTGTATCAGGGCTTCGCGCGCCGCTTGTTTGGCCTTTTTATTCCGGTGCTGCTGGTGGGCAGTGCACCCGTCCACTTTTTAAAAGGCCCCACCACCGCGTGGCCGGGCATGGTAAAAATGCTGGGCATAACGCTGGTGTGCTGGATGCTGATTGCTGTACTGTGGCGCAGAGGATTACAGGCCTACGAATCCGCCTCCAGCTAAATATTCAAAGGTTAGCGATCAGAGCGCATCAAAGCGATACGTCACCATGACGCCAAACATTTCGCTCTGCACCGGCTCTCCCCCCATTTGCCGCATACGCGTTTCAAGGGCTTCAGGCACGTCCACAGACACATCGTGTAAACCAATCTCAATGCCCGCGGCTCCAATTTGCATGGTACCAGCCAGGTGTTGGTGGTCTCCGGTTAACCCCACACTCACCAGATCGTTTTGGCCTTTCACAGACCAGTTAACGGTGCTGCCGTCGGTACCTATATCCACTTGTAAATCTTCGGTGGCAATGCCCAGTTTGGCCGAGAGGTTTTCTTTATAAGCCACTTCAGCCATCAAACGTAGGCTTTCCGTGGACAGACTAACACGTCCTGAAATACTTCCGTCACTGGCGGCGGCCACGGTGGCCTCAAAATGGTCTGAACTCACCCGAACGCGGCCCCCAAAGCTCTGGGTACTGGCTTCTAATACCGCTTCAAAGGCTTCCGTGTTGACACGAACTCGCCCGGAGATCTGATCGGGACGGGTATGCAGGCTCGCTTCCAGGGCCTCAATTTGCAATTTGACGTCCGCCGATTGCTGCGTGCTGTCTAAAGATAACAGCAATTGCAGGGCCTCACGATTCACCTCTACCTGAGCTTGTACACCGTCACTGCTGGCCTGCACCGAGGCCTGTAATTGTTCCAAATTGACATGGGCCTGACCCGATAGATTGCCCTGAGCGGCTGCCAGGAGCACTTGCAAACGCTCTGCATCCACCTGGAGTTGTGCCCCGTCTCCATTGGCCGCCAGGCGAGAACGAAAATGCTCCAATTCCAGCCGGGCTTCTGCAGACACCTGACCATCCACCACTTCCAATAAGGCCTTCACATCAGCGGTATTCACTTCAACAGTAGCGTTTACATGGTCAGCGGATACGTCCATCAATGCTTTTAAAGCCCGGGTGTCCACTTCCAGTTGTCCTGAAGGACCTTCAGTACTGGACACGTGCATGGCAGCCTTAAAGGTTTCTGTATCCACGCTGGCGGTGGCACTCCCCTGACTTTGGCTGAGTTCGGCACTCAGGGTAATAGCATCATGCTGTAAACGGGCGGTGGCGGTCATGGTTTCTAAATCCACGCGAATATTCTCAGGCAATCTGGCCTGAAGCCGCTCGTTCGCCTGTGCCAATTCTTGCTTGACCTGATCTAACTGAGCTCTGACAGGCGCCAATAACTGATTGACCTTTTCCTCACTCAAACGCTCCATCCCCTGCACCACCCGGGTCAGTTGTGCTTCAATGCGGGCGTATTCTGCTTCGCCCTGCTGGGTTAAATTTACAATGTCGGCGGCTTTATCCCGCAGTCCGTCTGTGGAAAGCATGTCAGCCATATGTTCTAAATCGGTGAGTTTGGCCTCAAGCTCACCCAGACGGTCCTTCATGTCCGTAATGCTCCGGGACACATCGTTGAGGGTAGGGGTTGCTGTGGGAGACAGCTGTGCTCCCGCGGTTAACACCGCTTTTTTTGCCCCCATCAAAAAGTCCACCACATCAGCCTCAAATTCGGGAGAAGGCCTTTCGTCGGCAGGGGGTAAGACATTTTCTACCGCCCCGGTATTGTCTAGCAGGGTCGTGCTACCGTCGGGATTAAAATCAATCAAATCCGCATTAAATTCAGCCCCTTTTTGCAAAGCACGCGCATCTTCTAAAGCCGCGTTGAGCGCCGCCTCAGAAGGAGGCGAAGGCTCGATTTTTTCCGTAGATGGAGCCTGCGCCTCGGGTTGAGAATGGGGTTGTGAAGGGGCCGCAGGAGTAGGAGAAACGGGTCGTGGAACAGGGGAAATTCGAGATCTTATCGGTTGAATACACATAGTGTTTAACATAGCACGATTCAAAAACTGATTCAAATTTCCCTGAGGGTTCTGGCTCCCGTAATCCAGGGCATTAACCGCGCCATATTACGGGCATCGTCAATGCCCCGGTGATGCCGTCCTTCTAAGTCCAGACCACAACGTTTTAAGGCGTCGTCCAGACCGTAACGTTTAGGCAGGCCCTGAGTCTCGCTAAAGCGCACCTTGATATTTAGATGGGGCGCGCCAATGGGAAAGGGCAGTTGATGAAACTGACTGTCTTGCATCAGCTGGCGTTTATCGTAGTCCCCCCAGGAGCAAAACAAAAAGTTCGAATACCGATACATCCAGGCTTTAAAATCTTGAATGGCTTCGGCGTACACAGGCGCAGCGTCCACGTCCTGTTGGGTAATACTGGTGAGTTCTGTGCAAAAGGCCGTCAGCTGAGGGTGGCGCACGGGACGAATAAAAGTACAGTATTCATCAAGAACCTCAAGGGTGTCTGCCTTCAGCATCACCGCACCAATCTCAATGGTTTCCATTTCCTGAATGGGCAAAGATTTATCGTTGGAGCAGGTGGCTTCCAAATCCACAATCAGGTAGTGGGAGAAGTCTTGCATCAAAAGAAATCCTGCATCAGAGAATTTTGGTGCTGTGGTCGCTACCGTCAAAACTCAGGCGCACCTTGCGATCGTCCACGAGGGTCTCCAGATTAACCGGACGTTTCCAGATGCGGTATAAATTGCGCAGGGTGTCCTGAGCAAAGTCCTGTTTGAGATCTACGCCTTCGTGACGGTGCTCCAGTAACAGTTCGCCACGATTGCTAAAGTTGCCGTCCATCACCCGAATATCAGGTTCACCAAAATTGGTGAGGCTGGTGAGCAATTTGCTCTTGATATCCTGAAACTGACGCGAGGCAATTTCGTACTGTTCCGTACTGCCGTTATAGGCAAAGGTGAAGAGCTTCATCTCTTCGCATAGTTCCATGGTCAAAAATTCGTCTAAGAACATGACGTCGTTATAGACACTGCGCACCTCAAAGATTTTCTGTCGGCCCAGGCCCAGTTCTTTATTCCAGGCCTTTTTTTCTTCGTAGGTTTTGATTTCGCTGTATTCTTTACCAAAGCGCCCGGTGTTCCAGCGTTCTTCAATGTTTCTAAAAATCTCAAGGCCGATTTTATACGGGTTCAGTTGTTTGCCCGACATGGCCACCGTGCCCGAGTGCAGCTCCGCAAAATCCACAATTTCACTAGCACTGGCCGCCTTTTGCGTCATAATCACGGAATGCCAGTACGAGGCCCAGCCCTCGTTCATGATTTTGGTGGCCCGCTGGGGCGCAAAATACAGCGCTTCGTCTCTGACAATGGACAGCACTTCGTACTGCCAGTTTTCCAGCTTGGCATGCTGCATCAAAAAGAGCAGCACGTCGCGCACCGGTTCAGAAGGGAACTGCTCTTTATAGGCCTTTTGCTCTTCTTTGTATTCTGCTTCTTTATTCTTGAGATAGTCCGTGGGATTGATAAATTTGTCCATATGGGGTTTGGACTTCAGTCGGAAATTGGGCATTTCGTCCTGGGGATCGTCATAGCCCGCCACGGGCTTTTCTTTGGTTTCATAGCGCACAATGTGGGGAGTATGAAAGTCAATCAGGTTTTCTAAGGACAAACAGGTGTCCAAGAAGGCTTCCACCTTATCTTCACCATAGCGTTCCATATACCTGCGAATCTGGGTCCCGTGATTGGCCATGACATCCACCATTTTGCGATTGGTGTGGGCAAAACAGGCGTTGTTTTTAAAAAAGTCGCAGTGACCGTACACGTGAGCCATGATGGTTTTTTGATCCACAAAACGGTTACAGTTCATTAAGTAGGCATAGCAGGGGTCAGTATTGATCACCAGCTCGTAAATTTTTTGCAGACCGTAAGCATAGGCCTTGCTCATACGGTTGTATTCCATGCCAAAGCGCCAGTGGGGGTAGCGCACGGGAAAACCGTCGTAGGCCGCGATCTGATTCATGGTTTCAAAATCCACCATTTCAAAGATCACGTCAAAAAAATCGAGGCCGTAGTCTCTGGCATGAGAAATAATTTCCTGCCGCGTGCTTTCTAATTCAGGAGATAAACTCATAACTCTATTTGCCTTTGCCCAGGAAAGTTTTTATGCCCTTTAAAATGGCGTCTTTGTTTTCAATCTTGGCCAGGGTGATTTTTTCTTCGTCGGGGAAGTTCTTTTCTAGCTCTTTAATAAACTTACCACTGCCGTAACGGCTCTCCACCTGACCATAGGAAAATAAATTTGACGCGGGAATCAACTCTTCTTTAACCAGCCGAATACATTCTTCATTGTCCCGTTCAGACCAGTTGTCACCGTCTGAAAAATGAAAGGGGTAAATATTCCACTGATCCACGGGATAATCGTTTTTGATCATTTCCGCACAGAGCTTGTAGGCCGAAGAAATAACGGTTCCGCCACTTTCACGCACTCTAAAAAAGGTGTCCTTGTCCACTTCTTTGGCCACGGTATCGTGAATAATATAGCGGGTCACCAGTCCCTTATAATGGCTGCGCAGCCAGGTATCAATCCAAAAAGAAGTCATTCGCACCACTTCTTTTTGTTCTTCTTCCATAGAACCCGATACGTCCATCATTAAAATAATGACGGCATTGGTCATGGGCTCAGGAGTTTCCTGACGATAACGATAGCGCAAATCCTTACGAATAGGCACAATAATCGGGTTTTCGGGGTCATACTCCCCCGAAGCGATCTGGCGCTTGAGGGCTTCTTTATAGGTGCGCTTAAAATGCCTTAGAGAGTTAGGTCCCACCTGATTGATACTGCTATAGCGTCCCTTGACGCTGTCAATTTGCTCAGCACCCTTGGGCTCAATACGCGGCAGCTCCAGTTCTTCTGCCATGATCTCCACAAATTCGTCAAAGCTAATTTCCACTTCCAGAGGGTGTTCACCGGGCTGATCGCCGGCTTCACCACCGCCCTGCCCCTGGCCCTGTTGCGGTTCGCCAACGGCATCGCCTTCTTGACCTTCACCAGATCCCACTCCGCCGCCTTTGCTGCCGTCCAGCTTAAACCGGGGAATGTCAATTTGTGGAATGGGAATCGACACCACGTCTTTTCCCTGTTTGCCCATCATCTCGCCCTGGGACACGTACTTTTTCAGATTATCGCGCACCTTGCTACGCACAATGCGCTTGAAGCGCGCCATATCCTGATCAATGCGAGTTTTGGCCATTAGCTGTCCTTGGCGTCCCCACGGGCAAAGATACTGGCCACAAAGTTCAGCACATCTGTGGCGGAAGCTTCGTTATAACCGTGGTTTTTAATCAGGCGCTCTTTTACCACGTCGATTTGCTGCTGATCTTTTTCGTCCATGACGTTGCTGAGCAAACTGGTGAGCTTAATGGAATCCTTGCGGTCTTCAAAGAGCTTGAGTTCCAGAGCTTTTTGTAAGCGGGCATTGGTGTCATATTCAAAGGTGCGGCCTTCAATGGCCAGTGCGCCGATATAGTTCATGATTTCCCGACGGAAGTCGTCCTTACGATTTTCGGGAATGTCAATTTTTTCTTCAATGGCGCGCATGAGCTTTTCATCGGGCTGTTCGTAGTTGCCCGTGTACTTGTTTTTGACCTTTTCTTTCTGGGTATAGGCTTTGATATTTTCAATATAGTTGCCCGCCAGATTACGAATGGCGTCCTCGTCCGCTGAAATGGCTCGTTGTACCTCGCCTTTAACAATGTTTTCATACTCTTCTTTGACCACGCCGAGCATTTCTTTGTAATGCTTACGCTCGTCCTCGTTATTGATGAGCGAATGGTTTTTTAAGCCCGCTTCCAATTCATTAATAACCATAAAGGGGTTAATGTAGTTTTCGTCGGCATATTTCACCAGTGCATTGGACAATTTATCCTGAATATACCGCGGAGAAATGCCCGTTAAGCCTTCGCGTACGGTTTCTTTACGCAACTCCTTCACGTTGTCTTCGGTAAAGCCTGGCACCATCTGACCGTTGTAAAGTTTCATCTTTTGCAGCAGACTGAGATTGTGCTTCTTGGGCGTTTCCAGACGGGTCAAAATAGCCCACATGGAGGCCACCTCAATGGTATGGGGAGCAATATGCATCTCTTTAATTTTTTCAGGATTAAAGTCTTTTTCGTACACCTTGATTTCAGAATTGAGCTTGGTGATATAGGGGATATCAATTTTGATGGTCCGGTCTCTGAGCGCTTCCATAAACTCATTGCTTTGTAGTTTGCGGAATTCTGGCTCATTGGTATGCCCAATAATCACCTCATCAATGTCCGTCTGAGCAAACTTTTTGGGCTTAACACGATGCTCTTGTGACGCCGTGAGCAGATCGTACAAAAAGGCCACGTCCAGCTTGAGCACCTCAATAAACTCAATGATGCCCCGGTTGGCCACGTTGAACTCCCCGTCAAAATTAAAAGCACGGGGATCGGAGTCAGAACCATACTCAGCAATTTTGCGATAGTTAATATCGCCGGTGAGTTCAGTGGAATCCTGATTTTTTTCGTCTTTGGGCTGAAAGGTGCCAATGCCCGTGCGATCTCGCTCTGAAATCAGCATACGGTGAACGCGAATATGCTTTTCCACCATGGTGGCCCAGTCACCCTGATACTTTTCCATAAAGTGGTTATAGTAATACCGACATAAGGGGTTAAGGTCGCCTTTGATAATCAGACGGTCTTCGGGGGCTAAGTTGGCGTTGATTTTTTCCATGATCTTGGCCCGCAGGTCTTCGGGCAAAAGCTTTAAAGGCTCTTCATGCATGGGACTGGGAATTTCTTCACCGTCTTCTAAAATCCACGAGTAGGTGTACAGCGCCCCTTCAGGGGTTCTGGAATAGTTCTCCAGACTTTTTTTGAGCAAACGGGCCACGGTGGATTTAGAAGAGCCCACAGGGCCGTGGAGTAAAATCACCCGTTTTTCAGTACCGTAGCGGCGGGCGGCGGCTTTAAGCACCTGCACCATTTTCATAAGGTGAATGTCTAAACCAAAAATAGCGTCGTCGCCGTTACCATATGGATCATTAAAAAATTTGTAGCGAATAATGCGCTTTTTGTATTCGGTATATTCTTCCTGACCGAAAGACATCACCATATCGTAAACCCGCTGAAAAGCAGATCGGGCAATTTTGGGGGTGGCGTAAACCTTATCTAAGTACTCTTCAAAGCTACCTTCCCAGCGCAGTTCCTGATAGGCATCGGTATTCTGTAATGATTTAACATAAGAAATAAGTTCTGAACCCTGTCCCATACTATTGCTCCTTTGTGACGTGTTCTGTGTGTTCTGTTTATTGTATATTCTGTGAAGGGTTTACCGTCTGAAATTTACCAGGGGGTGACCCGAGTATTCAGAGTATCCCATAGTTCCCCTACCGCTTTTTTGAGACGTCTTGACACCTGCATTTGCGAAATCCCCAGTTGTCGGGCAATTTCAGTCTGGGTCAAATCTTCATAAAAGGCAAATTCTATCATTTGACGGGATTGTGCTTTAATATTATTGAGCGCCCCCTGAATAAGCATGCGATCTTCAGCAGCCAGTTGAAAACTGCGATTGCCCTGGTCTTCAATGTTTTCGATGAGGGTTATATCATTTTCAGAAGATTTATGGGCTTTCTGATTTAGCGAAATGGGCGAATAATTAGAAGCCATGCGATACACTTCTTCCAGCTTATTCACCGTGATTTCTAAGTGCTCGGCTACCTCATCTTGTTCTGGCGCCCGATCAAGGGTCTGAGAAAGTTTTTGTTCGGCCTGACGTACACGGGGCAAGAGCTCCTGCAAATCACGGGGCAATTTGACAGTTGCCACCTGGTCCCGTAAGTAGTGACGAATTTCGCTGCGAATCGTGTGAGAGGCATAGGTTTTAAAACTAGCGGCACGATTGGGGTCAAAGCGGTCAATGGCCCGCAAAAGCCCAATGCAACCCACCTGAATTAAATCTTCATAGTGATTTTGAACAGCAGAATGCACATAGTGCTGCGCAATACGGCGCACCAACGGAAGGTACTCTTCCATCAGGGCTTCTCTTGTTTTGATCACCGTCGGATTGGACACCTACTCCCCCTTTTTACTGAATGGCACTAATAACGCTAAACATGGGCAGATACATACCAATAATGATACTTCCCACCATGCCCCCGATACCTACCATCATAATGGGTTCCAAAAGCGAGGTCAATGCCTTCACCGCTTGCTCTACTTCTTCATCATAGAAGTCAGCGACTTTGGAAAGCATGGCATCCACGTTACCGGATTCTTCACCAATGGCAATCATCTGGGTCACCATGGGCGGAAATAAATTAGTCTGTTCAAGGGGCTTGGTCATACCTTCCCCTTCGCTGACGGCTTCCCGCACTTTCGTGATTCCGTTGGCAATATGCACATTGCCCGAAGTGTCTTCGGTAATTTCAAGGGCGGTCATCAAAGGAACACCGCTTCGCAAGAGCGTCCCTAAAGTCCGGGTAAAACGAGCCACGGCCACTTTGCGAATAATATTACCAAACACCGGGGCTTTCAGCATAATATTATCGAAGATAGAGCGGCCCGCGGGAGTCTTAATAGCCTGCATCAAACCATAAATGACCGCGGGTGGCCCGAGAAATAAGAAGTACCAGTTGTCTCGAATTATATTACTCATATTGATGAGCATCTGTGTAAAGGCGGGCAGATCCACCCCCATCGAGTCAAACATCTCCTTAAAGATTGGAATAACAAAATACAGCAGGAACACAAAGATCAAACTGGCAATCACGCCCACAATAACGGGGTAAGCCATGGCTGATTTCAATTGACCAAT
Source organism: uncultured Candidatus Sericytochromatia bacterium (assembly GCA_964342365.1). Lineage (GTDB taxonomy): Bacteria > Cyanobacteriota > Sericytochromatia > UBA7694 > UBA7694 > CAXRDE01. Next base: position 9,897 of record CAYFGW010000121.1, read on the forward strand.
CAGACGGGCGTTGTTTTCCATAAACACGGCCAGACGATCCAGTACCTCGTCCAGCACACCACCGATTTCCCCTGCCGATACCATACTCACATAGAGTTTAGAAAAGGTTTTGGGGTGATCCGCCATGGATTCAGACAGAGAGCGACCTTCTTCTACACCGTCTCTCACATCCGTTAAAATCTTTTTAAAGACTTCTGACTGGGCCTGATCCACCATAATATTCAGCGCACGCAGCAGGGCCACACCGGAGTTGATCATGGTAGCAAACTGACGGGTAAACACCACCATTTCTTTGAGCTTTACTTTTTGAAATTTGAGCAGCCAGTCATTCAGGGGCTTGAGGATATCGTCACTGCCCTGTTTTTCCTTGATGTCAATTGGAAAAAGGCCTTGTTCGCGCAATTTAGCACGGGCCTGGGCGAGATTATCAGCTTCAATACTCTTATTGATTTGCTGGCCTTTGGCATCGCGAACGGTACATGCAAATTGAGTCATTTAGATATCCTTTCTTGCCTTAACGGCGTGCTCCATATCCGGAAGCATTGGCGGTGGCCATAGCACCAGCACCACTTTCACTCATGAGTCGTTGGAAGTCTTCAGGGCGACTGGTTTTACCCACAGCATCCTCAAAACGAATTTTTCGACTCAGACAGAGATCTTTCAACGCCATTTCAAGGGTCTGCATGCCGTACTTACCACCGGTTTGAATAGCTGAGTAAATTTGCGCGGTTTTTCCTTCTCGAATCAGGTTGGCCACGGCCGGCGTCACCATCATGATCTCCATAGCCATCACCCGTGCTCCCCCTTTGGCCATAGGGTCACCAGCGCCACCTGAACGAGGAATTAAGGTTTGAGAGAGTACGCCCACAAGAGAGTTAGACAACTGCACGCGAATTTGCATTTGCTGGTGCGGTGGGAAAACGTCCACAATTCTGTCCACGGTTTGACTGGCGGAACTGGTGTGCAAGGTACCAAACACAAGGTGACCGGTTTCAGCGGCGGTCAGCGCCAACTGAATGGTATCCAGGTCCCGCATCTCCCCCACCAGAATCACATCGGGGTCTTCCCGCAGCGAAGCTTTGAGGGCATTACCAAAGGATTTGGTATCTTCCCCCAACTCCCGCTGATTTACCAGACTCTTTTTAGAAACGTGCACGTATTCAATAGGGTCTTCAATGGTCAGGATATGCTCAGCACGACTGGTGTTAATCAAATCAATCATAGAGGCCAAGGTGGTAGATTTACCGGAGCCCGTAGGCCCTGTAACGAGTACCAGACCGCGGGGCTTTTTGATCAATTCTTTCACCACGGGAGGCAAGCCCAACTCTTCAAAACGAGGAATTTTAGAAGCGATGGTTCGCAGAGCGGCGGCATAAGCGCCTTTGTCTTTGTAGACGTTGACCCGGAAGCGGCCGAGTCCAATGACCCCATAAGAGCAGTCCAATTCCCAGGTTTGCTCCAGGGTTTTGCGCTGATCGTTGGTCAAGATGCTAAAAATTAGCTTCTGGGTTTCGTCAGGAGTTAATGGCTCGTAGTCAGTGGGCATGAGCGTACCCCCCACCCGAATCATAGGAGGAACAGATGCCGAAATGTGCAAATCGCTGGCATCTTTATCAAATACGAGCTGCAGTAGCTCTTCCATATATATTTCTTGTGACATAAGGGCTCCTCTTTGATTATAGATCTGCGAAGCAGTAAATACAACTATCCCAGTCAGCTTCTACGGTGGCCAGACAGGAGGGACATTTTTTGTCAGCTTTACCAGCACTGGTTTCTCCAGCGGCAGGCAGCGCGCCTTTGGGCTTCTGCATTTCTGCCAAAAGCTTGGCGGCACTGGCTTCCGGCGAGAGGGCTTCGGCACTGGGTGGCTGAGGTGCGGCAGCCGGTGCGGGTGCCGCGGCTGCTGCGGGTGCTCCACCGGGCATAGGCCCGGCATCAGGATTCTTTTTCTTCTTGCGGGGATTAAATTCCGCAATCATATCGGCCACTTCTTCAGGGGTAGCCTTGCGATTATCGTGAGCCCAGAGATCGATGCCTTCACCATCCAGCGTGAAATAGTGCTGAATAGGCACCGGATCATCCTGGCCTTCGTCTGTTAAGGTTACACGAATCACCTCATCAAAGTCTGTGAATCCGTCACGGACCAGCATGAGAGAGAACTGCATGAGAGGCACCATACCGTTACGACGGGCAGCAATCCGGATTTCATCTTTATTGCTTTCTTTGTTGATGATTTCTCTGAGTTCATCGTTCATCACCATGAGTTCGTAAACGCCGAGACGACCTTTGTAACCTCCGCTACATTTTTCACAGCCGTCAGGATTGTGTTTATAGGCTCTGGCAACGCCGTCTTCATCCCGGAAGGGATAACGCACGTATTTGATCAGATCCGCATCAGGCTCATAGTGAATTTTACAATCGCCACAGAGACGCCGCACCAGACGCTGAGCCAGCACCATGACCGTGGAGGAGGAAATCAGGAAGCCGTCCAGGCCCATTTCCTGGAGACGAGTAATAGCGCCCGGCGCGTCGTTGGTGTGCAAAGAGGTAAATACCAGGTGACCGGTCAATGCCGATTCAATAGCAATGTGCGCCAGTTCTTTGTCCCGGGTCTCACCAATCAGCATAATATCGGGATCCTGACGCAAGAAAGCCTTCAGAATGCGTGCAAAGGTAAGACCAATTTTAGGCTGAGCCTGAGTCTGAGTAATCCCCGCCAGGTCGTATTCAATGGGATCTTCCGCTGTGGAAATATTTACGTCAATCGTGTTTCGTTCCGCCAGAATCGAATACAGGGAGGTGGTTTTACCGGAACCCGTGGGACCACATACGAAAATAATGCCGTACGGGCGTTGTACCAGCTCCCGCACCTTGTTCAGTAGTTCAGGATATTGAAACAGGATTTCCAGACCCAGAGAGGTATTGGAGTTATCCAGAATCCGCATGACGATTTTTTCGCCAAACTTGGAGGGCAGCGTAGACACCCGGAAGTCAATATTGCGACCGTTAAAACGGCGGCGCAGACGACCGTCCTGAGGCAAACGCTTTTCCGCAATATTCAGGTTGGTAATAATTTTAAAACGGGAAGCCAGCGCACTGGCAATCTTCTTGGGATACTCATCTTGCAAATGCAAAACGCCATCGATACGGTAGCGCAAACGGACGGCTTTTTCCTGGGGCTCAATGTGAATATCGCTCACCCCTTGCTTGATGGCATTCGCCAGAATCGCATTGGCCAGACGAACAATGGGAGCAGCGTCGGCATCGCCGTCGTCAAACTCATCCTCGTCTTCAATTTCTTCCAGTTCCATTTCATCAAGAATGCCGCTGGTATCGTGTTCCTGATCAATGGAAATCCCCTGGGGACCTTTGGGAGCGGACTCCTTGGCACTTTCGAACTGCTCGTTAAGGAAGGCGTAAAAATCGTCTTCGGTAATCACCACCGCTCGCACATTAGCGCTTTTGCCGATTTTTTTACTCACCGCCATACGCACGTCGTCGATGGCGGGCAAATCCTGGGGATTCACCATGGCAATCGTGAGCTGATTACCCACCATATTGATGGGAATGAGCTGCCGCTGACGAATCAGATTCTCTGGCACCAGTTCCGCCAGCTCTGGCGTAAAGGTAATGCTTTTGATATTCACATAAGAAATACCAAACTGAAGCTCAAGAGCATCCTTAATATTGCTTTCGGTGACAAATTCTGAAGCAATTAAGATTTGCCCCAGAGATTTTTTTGACGATTTTTGTTCTGCGAGGGCTTTTTCCAACTGATCTTCTGTGATCATGCCCGCTTCCAGTAAAATCTCGCCGAGTCTTTTTCTGACTAAAGCCATGCTTTGGGGTGACTGCCTTCTTTAAGTTTTAATAACGGGACGCGGTTTCAATCAGTTGCGAAAGATTAAAGCCGTCCTGTACGTTGGCAAATACAATCAGTAATTCACCTTGTGCTAATCCTGATAGTAAAGTAATTCCGTCCTCGGTTTCAAGCACTAAGCGGCGAATCGCTCCCCGCTGCATGCGCTTGATTTGCACCCCGATATTGCTATACACCTGCATGGCAATATTGCCAATATCGTTGGGAGCACCTTCTATGGTAGAGGCCACCACAGCACCGTCGGTGCCAGCAACTGCCGACCCGGATACACCGGGCATTGCGTTTAAGGTCGCCATTATATTCTGATAATCAGCCATGTTTATTGTCTCCCACTCATTGCAATTACTGCGGCCAGCAGTTTATTCAGACTGAACTCGCCGCTATTTTCTCCAAACACCACCAGGGTTCCCATTTCAAGGGTAGAGAGAACGGTGTAACCGATATCGGTTTCAATCACCAGTCGGCGCATACCGCCACGCTGCATTTGTTTAACCTGTACATCCAGATTTAAGTAAATTGAAGAGGTTAACGCTCCTACAATTTCTTTGTCAATTTCATCAGGCATAGTGGTCGCAATAACCAGACCGTCGTTGCCTACGATGAGGGTGTCGTCCACATGGATGGAGAGGATGCCTTCGAT
>CAYFGW010000122.1:0-14386 GCA_964342365.1 uncultured Candidatus Sericytochromatia bacterium
CGGTGGTATAGCCCTCTTCCGTAAAGAGATCCTGAACCGGGGTATTTAAAACTTCCCAGAGACTCTTTTTGCGACGGGTCGCGGCCTTTTCTTCACTTTCTTCAGCGTCTTGCTCAGTGTCTTGCTCATCGGGGGCCATCTCAGCGCTAACGGTATCCACATCCGTGGTGTTGACTTCAGCACTTTTCACTTCTACGGTGTTGACTTCAGTGGTGTTCAGCGGGGGCGTTTTGATGTCTGCGGCTTCCACGGTGGGAGCCACGGGCTCTTCAGCCCCAACCACCTCGGGGGTTTCTTCAACGGTTTTTACCGGCTCAGCGGCCCGAGCTGCTTCAGGGGCTTCTTCAACGGGAGCAACAGTTTCAACAGGGGCAACCGGTTTTGTTTCTTCTTTTGCGGGAGCCTCTGTTTTTGCAGGAGCTTCTGCTACCGGCGTCTCTGCTACCTGCCCCTCAACGGCAAGGGATTCGTCTTCTTTTTTAAAGAGATCCTGAACCGGTGTATTCAGAACCTTCCAGAAACTTTTTTTCTCGCTCATGCGCGCCGCCTTCTTTCTTCGGCGTGTGGCATCACGTTACGCAGGACGCCGTTCACAAAGCGGAAAGAATCGTCGGTCCCATATTTTTTAGCCAGTTCTACCGCTTCATTAATGATCACGGGAATGGGTGTGGGGTCCACGCGGGGATCCTGTGCCACCGGGTCAAAAAGCATTTCCAGAGCCCCTATACGAATCACGTTGCGATCCAGGCTGTTCATGCGTTCCACGGTCCAGTCTTTGGACACCTGATTGATGGTGGCATCGAGATCTTCGTGATGGTTGCGGTAGCTTTCTAAAAGCGTCAGGGTGAACTTTTGCACGTCTGGATTGTCAGAAAGACTGCGCAAGAGGGGCAAGCTCAGGGCCTCACCCACAAGATTAACCGCCTGTGAGGCTTTCTCAATCTCGGCCTTGAGCTGCTGACGCAAGTCCTCGATCTGACGAGTCATCTTCTTACGAATCTGGCCCAAATCGCGGGCATTAGACTCTGTGGATAACTCGGTTAAATCAATGGCTTCTAGTGCTGTATAGCTGTTTTCCAGAGTTTTTCCACTGCTGGTGAGATATTCTTCGGCTTCCTGGGTAAGTACGCGCACGGCGCGCTGCATGATATCCGCCATTTCCACGGTGTCTAAGTCTACGCCGGGCTGTCCCAAAGCAGACAGGCTCAGTAAGGCGAGTTCCCGACCAATGTGACGGGCATAAGAGAGGGTACGTGAGGTTTCCATAGGTTAAATTTCTTTCAAAAGGGTGGGAGGGCTACGAAAAGCCCAGAGTTTGTTAAGCGCGAAGTTCCAAATGAGCACCATCAAAGAGGTGAGCGCTTTGGCGATTAAATACTGAATTTCGAGACCGGAAACCATCATCCACATCAGAGCGAGGGTGAAAATAAAGCCCCCGATAGATACCAGCAAAAAGCGGAAGAACTGAGCGGCCACATTTTTGTCATTGCTTTTGAAGGTCCAGAGACGATTGAGAATGTAGTTATTGACCACGGCGGCCACAAAAGCACAGGTGACAAAAAACGGAAATAAACTGCTGGTTTGGGGATCAATTCCGCTCATTTCCGTGAGCAGAGCAAGGGTTCCCATATCTACAAAGGTACCCAGCGCCCCCACTACGGCATAACGCAAAAAGGTAGCGTGCTTTTGAAAAATGTTCAATACTAAATTCATGGTTCACAAAACTCCAGATTTAACCGGATCATTGCCTCTCTTTATAGCATAAATTGGCCACTCAGGGGCAGAGGTTAATCGGGGATCCTTCGGACAATCGTGCTTAGCTGAGCAATCCCTTTAAGCGATCCAAGAGCAATTCCCATTTGCCGCCGCGAAGCTCCAGCAGGGCTATAAGTTCTTTTTCGGTAACAGGAACACTACGCTCTCTGGCATCTTTGTGAATCAGATCTTTATCCAATGCCGTCACGGTTTTTTGATCTTTTATCCAGATGCCCACTTCCTCGTTAAAAAGCGCGGGTGCATGTTCATAAACCGACGGCAAAAGACCGAAAAACGGGCTTTGCAACGATCTTGGAATCATGTTGGTTGAACCCACAATGGCCTCTTTTTGATCCATAGAAATATATTTGGTATGCACCATATAAGTGGGATCACCGGGATTGAGAGGGTAACGTCTGTCTTTCCCCAGATAGAGCCACCCTCTGATTTCTCCTGTACCTTCGGCCTGTTTTAGCTCCAGTATATTATTGAGATTCAGGCGTTCAAAAATAGCTTCGTCATTGAAATAAGACACCACGATCTCGATGTTTACACCGCGAGCTTTGGCCGCTTTGAGCGCGTCCATAATCTGAGGATGATAAAAGTAAGCCTGTTCGATACGTAGCGTGTGTTCTGCGCGCCGTATCATGCTCAACATGGCGGGCAGCAAGGTGCCCGTGTCGTGATCGTGCAAAAGCAAAGCCATGCGAGGGTAAAAATCACTTTGAGCATGAGAGCGGGGCAGAGCTTCAAAATCGAAAGGCTTTGGCGGAGCAATAGTCTGCATTAAAGGCCCGGAAGATGCTCCCAATAAAGGGGCCAGGGGATTAGCAGCGGCCAACGCCCGCCAGTTGTTTTCAAAAGCGGTTTCTAATTCTTGCACCACGGGCCCGCTAATTTGGCACATCACATCGTGAAACGCTCGCTCTGTGAGATAGTTATTTCCCAGATTGATTCCCCCCACAAAGGCTACGGATTGATCAATAAGAATCAGTTTGCGGTGATCTGTTTTAACAATACCTCTGTCCAGGGCCCGTAACTGGAAGTTGCGTTTGGCCCGCCGTTCGTAAAGAAACGTGTCTTGTGAGTGCTCCTGTAGCTGATGGCGTATTTTTTTTGCCTGAGCTTTAAAAAGGTTGGTAATATTTTCTGCGTGTCTTCTGGCCAGCGTATGATTATGCATCAGCTGCACGGTGACGCCTTCAGGAGCATACGGATCGGGTACAAGTTGGCCCTTCTGTTCTTTAAGTCCCATGGCCTTGAGCGTATAAAGTCGGGCCAGTTTTTGCGTAGAGCGGTCGCTATGAAAAACATAAACCTCATGCTTAATACTTTGTGTGGCCTGTGCAGCAGCAGCCATCAGAGCAGCGGTAAAATCTGGACCATCAATGGTGTATTGCAAACGCCCTTCATGAAAAGGCAGCGTTTTTAAGCGCTTCACATCAGAGGCCAGCTCAGGCAGTCTGGGGCGCACTTCAAAATCAGAGTATTGGCGATAGGGCCAGCGCCAGCGCCAGTCAAAAGGATAAGATTTCAGGCCCTTATAATCATAGCTTTTGAAGCGAATATCGGGAAAATGGGCTGCAAACGTTCCGGTCCACTGCCCCTGCTTTAAATTGCCCAGAAAGTTTGCGGTGCCGGTAATCTGACCGTTTATATTTTCTACCCGCTCGTGCAGTTCTCTACCTTCTACTTCAATGCGCCGGACCTCTTCAGGCCCAAGATTTGCAAAGGCGCGATGTTTAATATCAATGGCAAAGACGCTCTCAGAAATTTTAGCAGAAGCTTTTGACAGCGTCCCCTGAACATTGAGCACCACTCGTTTTCTGTAAATATTGGTGGGCGCTATGCGTTCAGGCGTTTTTTCAGGGGTCAAGTGCAGCGAAAACGCTCCCCTTTGGTTCAGATGTCCTGATAATTTCAGATCGTCCCTGTCAGGTTTAAAGGCGAAAATGAGTTTCTCTCCTTGTGAAGAATCTCGCTGAACATGAGTTCTCAGGCCAAACTCCTGTAACACCTCAAGAAGTTCTTGAGCTTCCATACACAAAACCGTGAGAATCCAACCGGCGGGAATCCAGCTGTCCTGAACCCCTATGCGCAATTGATCAGATTCGGGCCAATCCATGAGCAAGGTAAAATCGAGTATTCCTGCGGCAGTCAGACGCGCCTGATACTGCTGCTTGTTTGCATCGAAATGCAGCGTATTGAAAGCCAGGTCAAATTCGTCTTCAAGTCTTTTAAAAATGGCCTGTATATGTTCAGGCCGTGCTTTAAGCAGGAGCTGCGCTTCTTTTTTCCAGGTAAGGTGCCTGTGGGCAGGTTCAAAACGAGGGTAAAGAGCAATTTGCGCCTCAAGAGAGGAGTGTTCTGACACATTCTGAAGATTTACATGCTGAGCGTTTACGTTCTGAGGAAAGCCGAGACTTATCCATAAAATAAAAAACCAAATAACTAACTTCAACAATGCAATCCACCAAACTTCTTTTTGCTGCGTTCTTCTAAACTAGCAAGAGACGTAGCAGGCCTAGCTCAAAAGCCCCTTCAAACGATCGATGAACACTTTCCATTTCCCCCCCCGTGCCTCAATCAGTGCCAGCAGGTCTTCAGGAGTGTATTCTACGCTGCGTTCTCGCTGATCTCTTTTGATCAAATCGTGATCCAGAGCCGTCACGGTTTCCCGGTCTTTGAGCCAGAGGCCAATTTCTTCGTTAAAAAACACGGGGGCCTGCTTATAAAAGCGGGGGTGCAAACCATAAAAGGGGCTTTGCAAAGAACGGGGAATTAGATTGGTGGAACCCACAATGGCTTCTTTTTCATCGGCAGAAATGTACTTGGTATGCACCATATACGCCGGATTTTTACGATCGGCGGGCTTTGCTTTATTATAGCCCCGGTAAAGCCAAACGCTTACTTTTCCAGCACCGGGGGCTTGCTGAAGTTCCAGCATATTCACCAGATTAAGCCGTTCGAACATGCCTTCGTCGTTGTAGTAAGACATCACCATCTCGATATTCACCCCACGGCTTTTGGCCGCTTTTAAGGCATCGGTAATTTGCGGATGATTAAAGTACGCCTGCTCTATACGGAGGGTATGTTTGGCGTTATTGATCAGCCCAAGAATAGCAGGCCGGAGTGTGTTTTTATCATGATCGTGCAGCAACAAGGCCATGTGCGGGTAAAAGGCTTCCCGTGCATGAGAACGTTTGAGGCGCGTAAAATCAAAGGCGCCAGGCGCAGATTGCTGAGGCAGAGTAGGGGTGGCGGGCAAAAATGGATCGGTTTGTGCAGCGGCGTCCCAGTTTTCCACAAAGGCCTGCTCCAGCTCACGCACCACCGGACCACTCACCTGATACATAATGTCATGGAAACCGCGACGGGTGAGGTAGTGATCCCCCAGATTAAAGCCGCCCACAAAAGCCATCTGATGATCAATGATAATTTGCTTGCGATGATCAATTTTGACAATGCCCCGATTGAGAGCGCGAATCTGCAGATGCTTTTGCGCCCGCTGCCCATAGAAAGCGGTGTTTTTACGCAGACTGCTGAGCTGCTCCAGGATTTTTTCTTGTGCCCTGAGAAATAACCGACGTACACTCTCAGGATCTTTTTTACCCAGCGCGTGATTGTGCAGCAGATGAATGGAGATGCCCTCAGGAGCAAGCGGGTCAGGAATCAGACGTCCCGTGCTCTCTTCTTTGAGCCCCATGGCTTTGAGCAGATACAGCCTGGCAAGGGACTGTGTGCTTTTGCCTTCGTAAAACACAAACACCTCTTGCTGCACCTGCTGTGTGGCCTGTTGCACAGCTGCACGGAGGGCTGCCACATAGTCAGGCCCGTCAATGGTGTACTGCAAACGTCCTTTGTGAAAAGGCAATTGTTTTAAACGCTGTTGTTCAGAGGTGAGCGGTGGCCACTGCGGACGCACCTGAAAGTCTGAATAATTCTGGTAAGGCACATCAAACTGCCACACAAAGGGATAAGATTTAAACTGCGTATAGGTGTGGGATTTGAACTGTGTGGTAGGAAAGTCAGCCTGAAAGACGCCGTCCCAGCGACCCTTTCTAAAATCCCCTAGAAAATGCGCCTGTCCTGCAATCACTCCTTGCAAGCGTTCCACCCGATGGGACAAAGATTCGTTGGCCAGACTTATATTCTGAAGCACTTCAGGGCTCAAATCCAGATGCAGTTGATGCTCAATATCCAACGCAAAAGTCTCGGATAAGGGATTTGGTACAGCCGCAGACACTTGCAAACGGGCCGGAGCAGCCCCGATGATATGCGCATTGACGTTGAGAAACACATCACCCTCAGCGTTAAAATAGCCCGAAACCCGCTCCTGTTGCCGGGGGTTAAAGTGGATACGCAGGACGTTCTGTTTGCGGGTATTGTGCGTGATCAACATATCAGAAGCGATACCAAAGGTGTTGAGGGTGGCAAGAGGCGCTTGTAATTTATCTTTAAGGGTACCCAATACCCAGTCTGCCGGAATCCAGTTATTTTCCACACCAATGTGCAACCGCTCCGGGTTTTCCCATTCTAAAAAGAGCGTAAAGCGATCTCCGGCGGCGCTCAAATCGAGCAGATAACGTCGCCTTGTCTTTTCAAACAATAAGCCGTGAAACTGGACTTCCTCTGGCAGAGGCAGTTGTGTCACTGCCCTTTGAATATGACTGGCCCTGGCCTGAAGAATGAGCTGCAGCTGTTTTTGCCAGTTCACTTCACCCGATTTTGCTTCAACATTTACAAGCTGCGGTCTCAAATACAATTGCCCTGAAAGGTGTGAATCTCCTTGTGACTCTCTGGCCTGTGCAGAGGTGCAAAACACAACGAGCACCATCCAAGTCATCACTCTGCTCACAGGCGCGTCAGGCCACCTGCATTCATACTCAGTGTTTTGACTGTGTCTCCAAAACGAATGCGGGTCAGTGGTGGAATCACTTTTTCCACCGTGCCCTCGCCAAATTGGGAATGACGCACCTGATCACCGGTTTGTAAGGCAACGCCTTTGGCACGGGGAGGCGATGTGGTGGCAGTGGGTGCCGACGTGGCTACAGGTTTTGCCGGTGTCGCGCCCTGTTGCACCTTTTTGAGATACTGCTGCTTGGCAAGACGTTCCACTATAGGATGAAGCGGCACCTGACTGGGTTTGGGTTCAGGTAAGGTGTCCTGGAGGCCTGCGGATGAAACATTGTTTTGCGCACCGGGCCCCTGTTTGGCGTTTTGTTTCAAACGCTCTTCGTACTGATGACGTTTCACTTCCACCAATAGCTCACCCGGAATACGGGTATGATGGGCAATTTCGTAAACAAAGCGAGAAAGACGGTGATGGACCGCTGCGCGTTTACTGCGTCGGTTGGTGGCATAGGTCATAAAGAGCTGATCCTTGGCCCGGGTCATGGCCACGTACATCAGGCGACGCTCCTCTTCAATGGCTGAGGCCCTGTTATCGTCCATCAACGAGCGCACGTGGGGAAATACCCCCTCTTCCATGGCGGGCAAAAACACCACAGGAAATTCCAGTCCTTTGGCCGCGTGAACAGTCATTAAATTCACCGCTTTATTTTGCTCTTTTTTGTCGCTGTCCGAAAAAAGAGCAATATGCTCTAAGAAGCCGCTGAGATCCGTTTTGTCTTCTACATTATCTTCGTATTCGCGGGCCGCCTGAATAAAAGACTCCACGTTTTCCAGGCGATTTTCACGCTTTTTGCTGTCTTTTTCTGCCTCAATTTCCGCCTTGAAACCACTCTGAATAAACACCTGGGTGACCAGTTCTGACATGGGCAGTTTCTGGCCCATCATTTGTTTAAAAAACGAAATCAGAGTTTCGACCCCTTCCTGGGCCCTGGGCGGCACCTGTACCCGCACCCGCTCCGTTTGTAGCGCTTCCCAGAGGGTCAGGCCCCGGCCCTCAAAAGTGGCGGAGGTTTCCAGGGTTTCAAGGGCTTTGGGACCGAGCCCCCGTTTGGGGATGTTGATAATTTGCTTGAGACTGAGGCTGTCCTGAGGATTGTTTAAAAAGTAGAGATACCCCATTAAGATCTTAATTTCGCGGCGGTCGTAAAAACGGTATCCGCCCACCACATGATAGGGAATATTGTACTGAATCAGCTTCTGTTCATAAATACGCGACTGGGCGTTGGTGCGATACAAAATGGCGAATTGTCCGAAGGTTTTGCCGTTGTTTTCCTGAATGCGCTTGATCTGATTGACGATATACGTGGATTCGTCCATTTCGTCTGCGGCCTGATGAAAACGAATGGGTTCTCCCTTGCCCCGGGTGCTGCGCAGCACCTTTTCAAAGCGTTCGGTATTGGCCTGAATTAAATCGTTGGCCGCCTCTAAAATATGGCCGGTGGACCGGTAGTTTTCTTCCAGTTTGATGAGTCTGGCGTCGGGGTAATCTTCCTGAAAGCGCAGAATAATTCTGAAGTTGGCGTGGCGAAATGAATAAATACTCTGATCTACATCGCCCACCACAAAAATATTGCGGTGAAAGTCCCCCAGTAAACGAATCAGCTCAAATTGCACATTGTTGGTGTCCTGATACTCGTCCACGAGCACCTGACGAAACTGCTGCTGTAACGTATTGCGAGTGTCTTCGTGCTCTCTGAGCAATTGCAAACTTAGACCAATTAGATCGTCAAAATCCAGGGCATTGTTTAAAATGAGCGTTTCCTGATAATTGCGATAAATCCGCACGATAAAGGGATCATCCACGGCGTTGGTGGGAACTTCATCGGGGCTGAGACCGGTGTTTTTAAATTTGCTCACCATGGACAGCATTTGTCGCGCCTGGTAATCTTTGGGGTCCAGATTCATGCTGCGAATGGCCAGATCCATGATTTTTTCCTGGTCTTTGGGGGTATAGATGGCAAATTTGGTGTTGTAGCCCAGGTTCAAAGCCTTGATATATTTGCGCAGAATCCGACAGCAAATGGAGTGAAAGGTACCCGCCCAGATTTTGCGCACCACTTTCCAGCCCACCATGAGTGCCAGGCGCTCTTTCATTTCCCGGGCGGCTTTATTGGTAAAGGTCACCACGAGGATTTCTTCGGGTTTGGCGGCTCCGGTGAGTAAGAGTTGAGAAACGCGCTGGGTGAGTACGCTGGTCTTGCCTGCACCGGCACCGGCGAGCACCAAAGCCGGGCCGGTGACGTGATCAACGGCTTCTTTTTGGGAGGGGTTCAACATAACTTTATGCTAGCAAATTTGGGGAGCTCCTCGGAAGGCGAAACGAGGCATACCCGTCAGGGGGCGTTCCGGCCTTCGGCCTTCAAGACCTCTTCTGGGCATGTCTCGTTTCTTTGGCTGTTTTCTATCATCACTGACTTTCTATTGGCTTACACAAACGGCGTCTAAGAACTGTTTGGAGTTACTGAGAGGTGAATCAGATAGTTGGCCCATATGCAGGACGAGGACCAATACCCTTACAGTAGGGTAAGAAACTTTTTTCATACACTCTTTCGTACCAGCTTTTTTCTTCCAGCTCTTTATCTTTTAGATATATAAGAAACTCTTCGAATGTGAAAGGAGAAGCAACTTTGTGTTTTTTCAATCGCCACTGCGCGATTTCTACGAACTCATAGAGGCCCCTTATAAATTCATCATGAGGAATAGAGGGTGTATTGAGAGAATATTGAATATATTTTAAGCCGGGCACATCTTCCCCTATAAAAAACTGCCATTGATCCTCATTTTTCACGAACTCAAAGGTAGGATTTTCTGTCCCGGAAGCAAACATGGAAAACTTTACCAAATGATCACCTTCTGAAAGGTAACTTAGCCACAAATAGGTTTGCAAGCCGAGATCGAATAGGTCTTCTGTATACGAAAGAAAAATTGAGTTTTGGTACTTGAAATGACAATCGCCCCCATATAGAGTGGGGATTTCCCCAAGAAGATTATTCCTTGAATTGTAAAAATCTTCTACATAGCATTCTATATTTCCAACATCAATTTTAAACAAGGAGGCCATTATTCAATTCTGCCATCGTTAATTTTATACTCTCTTATCTCAGTGATAGCCAGAGCAGCCGCATTATGCCCACCGCCAGCTTTACAACTGATTAAAACAAGGTGTTTTTTATCCCGAACTGTACCCATCTACCGCGAACGGTTCATGAGTCGCGTGGCCAGATAAGCGGTCAGGGGGACGGTGAGGGTGAAGCCAATGAACATAAAAATCAGGCTGGCCATTTCGGTGAGCACGGGGCCCAGTTGCAAAGCGCCCAGTTCGCCGCCGCTGGCGTAAGCGGTGGTGAGAATTTGACCCAGGGCAAAAATCAGGTAGAGAGTGGCAATGGCTTCAAGAGCGGTCTGGCCGCCAATAAAAGCTTTTTTGAAGAGTTGAGAAGATTTCAGGTGAATATTCTGGCGACGGGCGTGGGCCAGGGCCCGCACAGAAAAAATGGTGATGTAGCTTAAGCCTGCACCCATTTGTAGCACCAATGCCCGATTGAGTAACGCCGCAGGCGTAGTCACTTTAAACCAGCTGGCTATCCATATCACCATGAGCGTCAGTAGTCCTCCGGCAAAAGCAGAAAGGGCGGCAACTCTGGCCCGTTGATCCACTCCGAAGGTGAGAACGGGAGCCAGGGCCACGAGGGCCGTAAAGGTCAACATGCTTTTCCAGAACCAGGGCAGGCCCAGTTTGTGAAACACAAAAAACACCAGCAGCATGGCTCCGCTGAGCAGCAGGGCTTTAATACCGTACCAGCGCCCCATGACCACCAGCAGGAGCATGGCCACAAAAGCCACCGCGCCAATATGGTTAAAGCGCTGCACGTCCACCAGCATGTACTGAGGCGTGCCGTCAGCAAAGGCTTCGCGGTAAAACACAAAGCTTTTGCCCACCTTCGGATAAAGTTCAGGAGGGGCCTCTGGATCAAAATCCTGTTCCAATTCCAGGCTGTGGGCGGGCTGGTCACCGTGGGCCGGAAACGAGACCTTATAACGGACTTTTTTGTTTTTGCGTCCGAGCACCTGATCGTCCACTTCTAATTCAGACAGCACTTCGGTGACCTGACCCGTGACATAGTCCGGGGGCGCATCGGACTGCGCCAGCGCGGGTACACCACTTAAGCTCCACATACAGCAGAGCAAGACAATAAAGAGACTGAGAAGAGATCGTTTTGAGAACATGCTTTTTTCGTTCTTTTCAGGTTAAACTAGAAGTAAATTCATAATAACGTGTTCGGTGATGATGGGAAAGACAAAGCAATACATTCTCTTTGGCGCACTCTTTGGCATAACGTTGTGCGGGCTGATCACTCTGTCTGCGCGCGGAGCGGATGCAGACTTTCAGCGTCATACAGAACAACTCAAACAATCCCCCCGTTCCCCGGAACTTCACTATAACGCCGCGTGGTACGCGATTGAGCAAAAAGATGATGCCAAAGCTCTTAAAGCCATAAACACCGCCCTGGCATATGCGCCCGCACAGCGTGGCAAGTATCTATACACCCGCGCCTGGATTTATCAGCAGCTGGGTGAAACGGAAAAAGCCACACAAGATATTCAGGCCGCAGCCGCATTCAATTGGCAACCGGACAGTCTGAAGGAGCGGGTCCGACTGGCTTTGATTATTAAGCGCCCTGAAGCACTGGAGACGAGTTTGCAACAGGTAGAAAGAGAAATGGCCAAAAGTCTGGATCCATCGGTGGAACTGTACTTCTGGCAAAGTCTGTTGACGCAGAAACTCAAACGCTACGACAAATCCAATCAAGCGCTTGAAAAACTGCTGGCCGATGCCCCGGACATACAGGACGAAGTGCTGGCAGCATTGCTCTTACAGCGCTCAGAAAACCATGCGGCCCTGCAAAATGACAAGCAGGCTTACATAGATATAGAAAAAGCGCTGGCTCTTAAGCCCGATACCTGGAGCAAAGACGATTATCAGCGCTACGATAACCAGAAAATGGCCTTACACATTAAAACCGACCCTAAAGCCGCCAGCGAGGTCCTTGCTCAACGCTTAGCAGCACTCCCCGCCGAGCCCTCTAATGAAAACCAGTCTCTGCACCGTCTGCATATCGAAAGCCTGCTCAATGCCCAGAACACAGAAAACGCCCGAAGCACCCTGCTCAAGGTACGTAACCAATACCCGGAGGATCCTATGTTCTGGGGTTTGCAAGCCCGTTACCAGATGATGGTGAAAGATTTTAAGGCCGCTCAAATTGCCCTTGAAGAAGCCCTGAAACGCGCAAAAACCCCCGATCAACACGCCTACCTCGTTCAGGAAAATTTGCGTTTATTGGCCCTGCAAAAAAATGTGGAGCAGGCCAAAACCTACTGGCAAAAGCAGAGCCAGTGGCATGCTCACATGGATCTCTGGCATAAGGATTTTAAAATACTCAAGGCCCCCACAGGATTTATTCCATGACTACCCCCGTGACCACCCGTATGATCGTACTTTCGCCTCACTTTCCCGCGCTCTTTTTACCCTTCTGGACCCGCCTCTGGGAATCGGGAGTACAGGTTATTGGCGTGGCGGATACCCCCTGGGATGATTTACCTCAAACCCTCAGAGACCATTTGCACGCCTACTGGAAAGTGGAAGACATGCATAATTTGCAAGAAATGGAGCACGCCTGTCAACAGTTGCAAAAGGAACATGGGGAAATCCACTATATTGAATCGCTCAACGAATACTGGCTGGAAACCGAGGCCCATTTACGCAGTCATCTGGGCGTTTTAGGCCCTAATAACGACACCATTCACCGCCTTAAGCACAAGTCCCATATGCAAAGCATTTACCAGCAAGCGGACATTCCCGTACCCGCGGGCCATTTGCTCACCCATGAAGACGAAGGACGCAAATGGCTGGAACAAGTGGGGTACCCGGTGGTGGCCAAGCCGGATGTGGGCGTGGGCGCTGCGGGCACCTATTTACTTGATGGACCAGAAGCTTATGCCGATTTCTGGTTGCATAAACCGGATGTGGCTTATTTTTTGCAAACCTTTGTCAGCGGAGATTTATACTCCTTTGACGGACTGGTGGATCACGAGGGGCAGGTACAATTCATGGCCTGCCACCGTTTCAATCACGGCATTATGCATATCGTGAACCAAAATCTGGACTTACAGTATTACAGCCTGCGGGACATTCCGAAAACGCTGATGACGCTGGGCCAACGCACCGTAAAGGCCTTTGATTTGCACAGCCGCTTTTTTCATTTTGAATTTTTCCGTCAGGGCGAGGAGCAATGGGTGGCTCTGGAAGTCAATATGCGACCGCCGGGCGGCTGGACGGTGGATATGTTTAACTATGCCAGCGATACCAGTGTTTTTGACATGTACGCTGACGTGATTTTACAAAAGCCGCTGCAGCATCCCACGGACCGACACTTTCATGTGGGCTACGCGGGCCGCAAAGACAAACCCTATCGCCACGGCAGCGAAGGTATAAAACAGATGCTGGGAGAGCGCCTTTTAAAAGACGCGCCCATCGATCCCATTTTTCAAACCGTCCTGGGACAGCACGGCTATATGGTGCGTCACCCGGATTTAACACAGGTTCAGTCAGATCTGGCCCTGATTCAGGAACAAAATTAATGCAGGAGCAACGCTAATGCACGTGGGTTATCACATCTGGTGGAGCGATCAGCTTCAGCAGGACATGGAATTAAAAGTGTATGGACACGCCGGGAAACCGTTTCTGGTCTTTCCCAGTCAGGAAGGGCGCTTTTTCGAGTTTGAAGATTTTGGCATGACCGAAGTCTGCCGTCCGTCCATTGAAGCAGGATTGCTGCAATTGTTTACGGTAGACAGTATCGATGCCCAGACCTGGACACACCCCTCGCTGCCCGTCCCGGATCGCATTGCACGCTATGAGGCCTATGAACGCTATATTTTACAGGAAGTGATTCCCTTTATTCACCAGCAGAACCCCCGTGACAACCAACATATTGGCACCATGGGCTGTAGCATGGGGGCGTTTCACGCCAGCAATTTTTTCTTCAGGCACTTTGAACATTTTGACGCCCTGTTGTCCATGAGCGGAATTTACCAGATGAAGCTCTTTCTCGGAGATTATATGGACGATGCTCTCTACTACCATACGCCCCTGAATTTTCTGGCGCACTTAGAAGACGAAAAATTGCTGCAGCACTTCCGCGACAGCCAGATTATTTTGAGCGTGGGTCAGGGAGACTGGGAACATCCCATGCTGGAAGAAACCCTGCGCATGCGTGAAATTTTTGAAGCCAAAAATATTCCCGCCTGGGTGGACGTCTGGGGCAAGGACGTGGCCCATGACTGGCCCTGGTGGCGCAAAAAAATGGCCTACTTTTTGATGCATTTGCGCGTATGAAAATCACCTTAATGACCATTGGCACCCACGGCGACGTGCGGCCTTATGTGGCTCTGGGAAAAGGGCTAAAAGCCGCTGGCTTTGAGATTTGTGTGGCCACCCACGAAGAATTCAGAGGCTTTGTTACGGACAACGGTCTCCAGTTTCATCCGGTCAAGGGAAATCCCCGGGACATGCTCGCCAGCGATACGGGACAACAGCTCATGGCTTCTGGCAAAAGCGTCACCAAATTTTTTGCGGAATTTCGCAATGCCGCCGAAAAAGACATGTACGAGGGTTTTAGTGATTGCTACGAAGCCGCCAAAGGGGCAGAGGCTATTA
>CAYFGW010000123.1:0-14281 GCA_964342365.1 uncultured Candidatus Sericytochromatia bacterium
AGGAGCAGATTGTGCGGTATTACCCGACGGTAGACTACTTATTTTTGAATTTAATGCCAGCATGCTCTTTTTTGACAGTTTAAAAGATGACATGGTGCATTTGCGTAAACCCATTGGTCGCATCAAACAAGCCATAGTCAAGGCCGCTGATCAGAAAATGGGCATGGGCCATAAATAGTTACCATGAGTCGTAAAAACATACTTTTTGTGACGGGCCTACCTGACGATGGCCGCGTGGAAATCGTCAGGGTCAATCCCGGTAACCATAAACCCCGCTACAAATATACGGGCAACTGTGACTTCTATGGTTACATCAACCCGCCGCACTGGAAACGCAGGCAATTATTTCTGAACCATCATCCGCTGGACATTGAACTGAGCGCTAAAACCCATGCCCTGATTAATCAGGTTTCAGATGCGGATACCCATGCTCACGTTTTGCAACACCTACAAGACGTCAGCCAGAAGCATCCAAACATTCCCATATTTAATCGCCCTGAGCACATTCTCAAGACGCGCCGAGATCGTGTGTACCACTTATTGAAAGATATTGAGGGTGTTATTGTTCCAAAAACCTTACGCATTCAGCCTCGCTCCCCTCAGGACATCCTTGAGGCCATGGAAACACACAACATTTCATTTCCATTCATTTTCAGAGCATGCGGCCTTCACGGGGGAAAACAAATGGTTCGCCTTGAATCCGCTCAAGATCTGAGCGCTTTAAATGCTTTTGCTTTAGACGGCCGTGACTACTATTTAATTGCTTTTATCGATAGTTCACAAGAAGGGGTTTATCATAAGTTTCGCATTGTCTCCATTCAGGGAGACACCGTGCTCAGGCACGCTCGTTACGGTACCCGTTGGCTCATGCATTATGGCAACAGTAAGGTATTCATGGATCAAAACCCCGAATACCAGCACCGCGAAGCCTGTTTATTAGAACATTATGAAACCCGCTTAAAACCGCAGCTGCACGAACGCTTTCAGGCCGTTTATGAACGTATTCCCCTGGATCTTGTGGGCGCAGACTGTGCGCTCATGTCCAACGGCGATTTGCTCATTTTTGAACTCAACAGCAGTATGTTATTTTTTGCAAACCTTAAAGATGACGGCAGCAACCCTATTCCAAGGCCCATTCATATTCCTTTAAAAAAAATCAAAGAAAAAATGATCCGCATTGTAGAAGCTTATGGACAATAATATATATGCACACTATCCGGAGTCTTGCTTATCTGTTGCCTGCTGTGTAGATTTGACACCTCAAGCTTTTAGTCAGTCAGGTTTAAAGGCCCTCCAGAACGTTTCAAAACAGGCTGATAAAACCGCCGCTTTGATATATAAAAACATCACCACACCGTCGTACCGAGACCACTTATTTGAGTGCCTTGCGCAAGCTATTTTTAATGCATTGCACCACCTGGACATGGTTTTGCCAGACTGTTCAAGAGAGGATAGTGACACAGTCACAGAGCGTTACTTTGCCACGCAAAAAGGCACTACACAAAAGATCGTTGAATATAAAGTTTATGACGGATTTTTTCGACAGTATCGCTTTTCACAACAGAATGTACTTTCCTTTTTAAAATCTTGTTTGGAGCTATGGTATAACATTTGTCTGGATCTCAGATACTTATCTTTCCCTTCAGATGAAACCCATCATCTGTTATGTGCCTTATCAGATACCGTAAAAATGGGCTGTCATCAAATTTATGCCCGTCCTGAGAAGGAAACGATTGCGGAAATAGCCATACCTTCACCGAAGGCAAAAGCGTACGAAGCGTTCTGGCATAAAAGAAGCTGTATCGAAGATCAAAACACTCAGATACACATTGCCTTTTACCGCTGGTTCACCGGCCACCAACTGTGGAATTTGAGTTTGAATCTTTTGACAGCACTGATAAAAAACGCATCAGAATCTGAAAACTGTTCACATCTAAAACAGATCAGTTGTATCACGCGGGGTTCCATCAGCATGCTCTGGTATACCATGCAATTTCCTTCTCCCCTTTATCAGCAGCATATCTCAAAAGCCATGGAAGCGTACTCGATTAAACACGGCTCCAGAGGACTCTCGGGAAGCATTGGGCAGGACTATACGCATTATGCCCGGGCACTTAGCCAGTTGTGCAAAGCTGAAAGACCCGAATATGAAGAACATATAGCGTACTTGCACCATCTGGATCTTTTGTTTCATGAACACCACCTGATTCTGGCCAACGAAAAGGTAGGGCTGAACTACTACTCCATTTTACAAAGGGTATCAGGCAGCTCTAAGCCCCGACGGGTGTCGCCAGCCATTGTGGGCATGCGTGAACGCTACAGAGCCAAACGCTTTCTTAAGAAATTTTAAGACACAAAATTTTTTTTTTTTTGATAACATTAATTTAACGTTTTATTATCCCCCTGCCCTATAGCCCTGACTACAAAAGGATACACACCATGAATACCCCGTTGAAATTAACCTATTTTGCACTGGCTCTGAGTATTGGTATTGCCAGTTGCGCTTCTCCCAACACGCAGCAAGCAGTTACACCCACGGCTTCTCCTGTGGCCAGCAGTTCGTCTGCTCCCACAGAATCTACAAACCGCGCCACCAGCAAAACTGTCACACTCACCATCAAAGGTGATCCGGCTTTACAGGGGTTTAGCACACAACAAACTCAGGAAATATGTCTTCCTGAGCTCAAAGCATTACAAACCGAGTTCACCTTACCTGGCCCCCTGAGCGCTGAAGCCAGAACCCGGCTAGAAGCCGAAGGCGCATCTATTGAAGGCAATACCCTCACCATCAATGCTGAACTTGCCAGTATTGACGCACTGATTCAGGGCATTGAATTGGAACTGCCGGCTTTGCCTGCGGGGCAACTTAAAGCAGTGACTCACTTACACAACGCTGTGGGTAACTCCATGGGCAGCCTGAGCTACGATATTGCGCTCAATAGCGATAGTGTTACCCTACTGCTCAAGCCTGCCAAGCCTGAAAACAGTGGCAGCCATTGTACGGCCCTGATCCCTGAAATCACAGGAGCAACAATCAACTCAACTGCCGGCGGACTGCTCACCGCCGCCCCTGCCCCCACGCCGGTTTCTTCGGGCTCTCCAAACTCGCCTTCGGCTCCCGTGACAGATTCTCCTACTGCTAACGGCGTGGCAAGCATCACCTTAGACATTGACAACCGCTTTCTAACACGAGAAGGCGAAGAACGCACGCTAACCGCCAGTTTGTTTGATGCCAACGGCAACCCCCTACCCAGTAGTGCAGGGGTGATTCAGTGGAGCAGTAACCGGCCTAACGACGTATCCATTGACTCTAACGGCAATCTCAAAGCCCTCGTAGGTCTGGGCTTTGCTCAGATTACGGCCACAGTAGCCGGAACGGATATCAAAGATTCCGTACTGTTTGATGTGACAGACCCCTCGTTCTTTTCATCAAACTCTTCTTCTAATGCGCTCAGCAATAGTGCATCAGAGGAACCTGTAACTGAGCCGCCAGGATTTGCTGTAAAAGCGCATTTTCAGACTTGCGGCAAGTTAAATGAAGAAATTACGGTGGTGAGCAACGCACCTGATACACTGCCTCGAAAACTGGCCAAAGACAGTATCGGAGCCGTTACTGCGGATCTTCAACTGCCAGCAGGCGAGTGGACCATACAAGCCCAAAAAGCCAATGGTGATGTAGTGGGAACCGTACCCGTCACAGTATCGGGTGCTGGTGAAGTAACCTATACCAAAAAAGGGGGCTCTGCGTTTCGTGCTGAAGGCCTGAGACAGGTGTCAAGCTCTCCTGCTGACTATACCATTTCAACATTTGCAGGTGAAAAAGATACTGTTGGGGACGGTTTTCAGGCCACAAATGCACCTATTGGTCGCTTTGATTACGCAAGTTACGATCCCCAGGGCAATGTGTACTTCTTTTCACCGGATCGCATTCGCCGTATAGATACCAACGGGGTCATTTCCACCATTGCCGGGGGCGGGGCATTTGGAATCCGAAATAATGGCGACGGTGGTCCTGCTACACAGGCCGTTATTGGGGGTACGCGTGATTTTTTTCGGGCCGATAACGGAGACTTTTTTCTTGTCAGCAACACAAACAATGTCGGATTAAGACATATAGACTCAGCCACAGGAATTATCAGCAATATCGATAATTCTGTACAGGCTGATTACATCACGGGGGATGCCGCGGGTAATTTATATTTTAATGATTTTGGCAGATTCACAAGAGACCATCAACTCAGGAAAAGAGATGCAGCCGGAAACATCACCACATTTTCTGGTAATACAGCAGGGTTTGGCGGTGATGGCGGTCAGGCTGATGATGCAGCCGTACGTTTTAATGTAATTGTAGATATCGTTGAGCACAATAACGTGCTGTATATCGCAGATCAAAATAATTTTCGGATTCGCCGCATTGACCTGAACACCAATGTGCTCACAACACTGGCTGGCGATGGAACTGACAGCTCTACAGGAGACGGTGGGCAGGCGAATCTGGCGACGATCCGCCGGGTTCAACAACTCTTTGTTCAGGGCAATGACCTGTATTTTATGGAGGAAGGCGATTTTAATAATTCCAGTCATAAATTGCGCAAAATCGATTTAAATACCAATGTGATTACCACTGCTGTAGATTTTACAAATCGAGTCGACGACGATAATAGCACAAGCTCCGGGGACGGCGGTCCGTTTGCTGAGGCGTTCTTTGGCAGTCAGCCCAGAAACTTTAGTGTTGACAGTCAAAATAATATATATATTTTCGATGACGGAAATCAAACCGTGCGCAAAATTGATCCGGCACAGCAAGTCGATCGCTTTGCGGGTGGTGGCGTGATTGATAATCAGCCAGCCACCAAAGCCCTGATGGATGATCCCAATGATATTGTTTTTGACTCTAAAGGCAATGCTTATATTGCCGAACGTAGTGGCGACCGGATTCGAAAGGTAGATACCAATGGCATCATTACCACATTCATGGGGACTGGTGACGGAAGATTCAACGGAGACGGAAAACCGGCCACAGAAACCAAAATTGATGAACCCATTGGTCTGGCTTTTAACCCGGAAGAAACCGCCTTGTTTATCACTGAAAGGTCCACAAATGTGGTGCGCAAACTCGATTTGCAATCGGGACTTGTGAGTACCTTTGCTGGTATACCAAGGCAGAGCGACGATGCACCGGATAATGGAGAAAATGTTCAGGCAACCGTTGCCAAATTTGATGACCCCGACAGCATTTTGTTTGGCCCCGACGGCAATATCTATATGACTGATGAGGGTGACCCCGCCGTGCGCAAAATAGATATTACCACCGGGATTATAACCACTCTGGTTGGTGACCGCAGCGGAAGTGATGGATCTGGACTTGAAATTCAAGAAGGCCCCGCTGATCAGGTGCGCTTAGACGAACCGCGTGATCTGAGCTTTGATCCTGACGGCAACTTATATATTGTTAACGAGGATTCCAATACCATTCTCAAACTCGATGTCACAACCAATCAGGTCACACGCGTGGCTGGCACGGGGGACGGTGGCGTCTACGGTGGAGATGGCCCGGCGTTGCAGGCCAATCTTGATGAGCCTTACGGTATTGAAATCGACGCCTGTGGTAACTATGCTTATATCTCAGTTACAAAAGATCATTTTATTACACGTATGAACCTTGCGACAGGCAATATGGAGCTTATTGCAGGTATACCCAATGATGGCAACAAATTATCGGGAGACGACGGTCCGGCTAAAAACGCGACATTTGATGAGCCCAAACGTATGTTTTTGGATGTGATGGGCAATTTGTATATCGCTGACGAAGAAAATGACGTGGTACGTAAACTTGCTCCCAACTTTAATTAGTTCCCCTAACTGAAGTGGTCTGCCACGTAGTGTGGCAGACTTTTTTTTCAAATCATGACATATTTAACTTTTTTGAGCCCTTTACTCTCTTTTTTTGTGCCCCTGAGCGTTATATTCAGTGTGCTTATGGGTGGTGCATTTTTTTACATTGCTCCCGTCCTGGTGTTTGTGGTGACCCCCATATTTGACTTTCTAGGGGGCAAGACCACACATATGCCTTTACTACATCAAGCAAACAAAACCGTCGCCCAAACCACCTTCTACAAAGCTGTTCTATGGTGCCATGTAATCTTGCAACCTCTCATCATGCTGCTGGGGGCTTATACGGCTCAGTTTGCAACTCCTGTTGGGTGGGCATGGCCCGGATTTTTGATATCAATGGCTCTGAGTACGGGCGGTCTGGGTATTAGCGTAGCCCATGAGCTCATTCATCAACCCCGTCGTATGAAGCGTTACGGAGGGCTACTGCTTTTGCTAAACGTAAACTACATGCACTTTTTTGTGTCTCACCTGCGGGTTCACCACCCTCACGTGGGCACTCCAAAAGATCCCACCACTGCACTTCAAAACGAATCTTTTTACCGTTTTTGCTTAAAAAGCATCGTGAGCAATTTTAAGCTGGCGTGGCAATCGGAGCAGCAACGCCTTCTGCGGCGTCAGCGCAGATTCTGGCATAACCAAATGCTGCTTTTTTCTGTTTTGCCGCTGGCAGTGGTTGTACTGTTATGGGTTCAATGGGGCTGGAAAGCCAGTTTGTTTTACCTTTTACAATCGGCACTTGGGGTTATTTTACTGGAAGGTGTCAACTACATTGAACATTACGGTTTACAACGAGAACAGCATAATGGACGTTACGAACGGGTGCAAATTCATCATTCCTGGAACGCTAATTTTGCCCTGAGTAATGCTGCTTTATTTATGCTACAACGCCATTCTGATCACCACACTTACCCTGCTCGCCCCTACTTTAAACTTCGGAGCCACTCTCACGCTCCCGAACTGCCCGTGGGTTACGCGGGGCTACTGCCCCTTATTTTATTGCCTGGGCTCTGGTTTCGCCTCATGAACCCCCGTTTAAAACATCTGAAAAAACCCGTATAATGATAAACACAACCAAAGAGGACATCCTATGAAAAAACACACCCTTTTACCCCTTGCCACCAGCCTTACTTTAATCGTTACTGCCTGTAACCCTCCTGTTGGCAACGTGACCACAAGCCCTTCACCCACCCCGACAACGGTTCCAGCATCAGCGCCCACAGATGCTACAACCACAAACCGCTTACAACTGCGCATCAAAGGGGACGAGACTCTGGCAAGATTTAGCGTACAGCAACAATCTCAGGGTGTGTGTCTGACAGACTTAAGCCAGATAGAAAGTGAGCTGCGCTTTTCTTCAGAACTTTCTACAGAACTTCAAACAGCCTTAAGTGCACTGGGCGCAAACATTGACGGTAATCGCGTTATCTTTTCCGCTGCCGTTTCAGACACCTCGGCTTTTATTACCGGGGTAGAACTCACGCTACCAGGGCTCCCTGTGGGAGTGCTTCAGGTCATCACACAGCTCAAAGATTCTGAAGGCAATTCAATGGGAAGCGTCTCTTATACTATTGATATACAAGAATCCAACCAGAACGTGGATCTGAGCTTTAAACCTGCTGAAGGTGCTCAGGGCGTTTGTGTGCTGCTTAACCCTGAATTGACGGGGGCAAGTTTGTCTTCTGTAGCAGGAGGAGTCAGTCTTTCTGATGTTTCTGGTTCAGAGACTTCCCCAACAATCCCTTCTTCAGTTCCCTCAGAATCACCTTCTGGTATACCCTCAACTTCACCATCTACAAATGCCCCGTCTCAGATTGCTGCCCTTAAATTAGATATTAACAACCGCTTTTTGACCAAAGACGGGGAAGAACGTCAGCTCAGTGCACTCCTGCTCGATGCTGCCAGTAATCCCGTGTCTCAAAATGGTGCTGTGATTCAGTGGACCACCAACCGTCCTCAGGATGTTTCCGTTGACACACAGGGTAACATCAAGGCATTAACAGGGCTTGGTTTTTCACGCATCACGGCACAAGTGGTGGGTACGACCATTCAAGATTCCATTTTAATCGATATTTCTGATCCTGATTTCTTTACCTCTTTTGGGAGTTCAACACCCCTTCCCACGCCCACACCTGAACCCACCCCCACACCCGTTCCAACCCCCACGCCCATACCGCCTCTGGCCGTGGCACAAAAAGCTGGTGGAGAAATAAGGGTAAATACCACCACAGACTTTGATCAAGAAACTGCAAATATCTCTATGAGAAAAAACGGTGAGTTTGTGGCAGTCTGGCGCTCTGGCGCAGGCCCACTCGGTTTTGAAATTATGGCACAGCGCTTTACTGCTGACGGCACAAAAACGGGTGGAGAAATTGCAATCTCATCGCCGCGCGCAAACCAGAGCGCACCTCAGGTAGCCCTGAGCGAAAACGGCACGTTTGTTACAACGTGGGTCATCACTCCAAATGTGGATAATAACGGTGATGGCGACAGCGGTGGTATATATATGCAGCCCTCTAACGGTCCCCTCGCAGGATTCACCTTTCCGGTCAATACAACGACCGCAGGCAATCAATCGCAACCCACTGTTGCTATCGACGCCAACGGTAATTATGTGATCGCCTGGAGCTCTGTGGGTCAGGACGGTGAAGGCAGCGGCATATATATGCAACGCTATGATGCTAACAACGCTACCGTGGGCGCCAATACCCTCGTAAATACCACCACCGCCAACGACCAAAGCGAGCCCAACATAGCTATGGACGCCAGTGGGAACTACGTTATTACCTGGACATCCACGGATCAGGACGGCAGCGGTGATGGCGTGTATGCTCAGCGTTTTGACGCCAGTGGCAATAAAGTGGGTAACGAAATTTTGGTCAATACCACCACCGCAAGCTTTCAGAATAACCCTCAGGTAGCTATAGAAGACAACGGTGACTTTGTCATTGCCTGGCGCGGTGATGGCGATGGAAGTCTTGACGGTATTTTTGCTCAACGGTTTGATGCTGAAGGCAATAAGCTGGGGACCGAAATTGCTGTAAATACCACCACCGATGGCGAACAGTTTGACCCGAGTATTTCTATGGATGCCGACGGTGACTTTGTGATTGCGTGGTCTTCTACCAACGGTTCCGATCCCGGTGGCGTCTATGCACAAGCTTTTAATCGAGATGGAACCCGTAACGGTGATGAATTTCTGGTCAACACCACGACGACAGATCTTCAACATGAACCCACAGTCGCCATGGACGAAGACGGTGATATTGTCTTTGCATGGTCGTCCGAAAATCAGGATGGTGACAAATTTGGCGTGTATGCCCAGCGGTTCAACCGCTAATGCCAGTGATTCGTCGAACCCCCTTTCTTTTAGAAGATGTCCGTAAAGAACTTACTGCTGATCTGGAACAAGAAATCCTGGATTTTTATGCCCGTGAACAGGTATATCCTGAAGAGGTTGCCCGTAAGCGAGTAAAGCGTGTTATTTGTCTGTTGCGAACACCTGACCTTGGGCATATCATTGGGGTTACCTCTGCCCGACTGGTGTATGTGGATGCCATGCAGATGCATTTTTATGCCTGCCGCGGATATGTGTCTCCTGATTATCGCCAGAAAGGCTATTTTGTGCGGGCATTCAGAGATACGGTGTATTTGTTACAGGCTGATTTTGTAAGTGGTAAGAACACCAAAGCTTCTGGCATTTACATTAGCGTTGAGAATCCAATTTTAAAGAAAAACCACAATGAATATATCTGGTGGGGAGGCGATAAGGGTGAAATCCCCTATGTTTTTAAAGCCTATGATCCTAAAGGAAACCATATTCGTCTAGCGTTTTTTCCAGGAGTTCAACTTCAGGCCTGACTTTTCACTTAATATTTCTTCACAAAACCCCTCGCCCTGTGCTAATGTAAAGTTATGTTAAGAAACCGGAGTGAGCAGATGAATAAATCCCAGTTACACGATTTGATTGACCAACTGCCTGAGCGTGATTTGCAGGTGGTAGCCCGGGTGTTAGAAGGTCTTCGTGCCACGGCACCGCTAACGCCCCCTCCAGCACGACAACCTCTGCCGGTGGGTGCTGCCCCACCACCTTCCACCTATAAAAGCAACGGCAAGCTGGCGCAGGAGTACGGCCGCCTGATGCGCAACGAAACGCAACCTAACGGAAATTTACTCCGTAAAGTGATGTTTACTCCCCTTGATGAGTTGCTAGGCTGGGTGAATCAAATGCCCGAGGAAAAATAGCCTTCTCCTTAATCAATTGCGCCGCCCGTTCCAGGTCGGGAGCCAGATAACGATCTGAAGTGACCATGGGTATGTGCTCACGCAGTGTCTTCCAGGCCTGTTCTACCACTTCAGAGGCTGTCAGGGGACGACGTAGATCTATAGCCTGCGCCGCACACAATAACTCAATGGCCAACACCTGCTGCGCGTATTCCAAAATTTTAAGAGCTTTATTAGCCGCTGTGGTCCCCATACTGACATGGTCCTCCTGGTTGGCGGAGGTGGGAATAGAATCAACACTGGCGGGGTGGGCCAGCACCTTATTTTCTGACACCAGCGCAGCGGCCACATACTGGGGAATCATAAACCCGGAGTTCAATCCCTCTTCAGGACTCAAAAAAGCGGGCAAACCGTGATTGTGCTGAGGATTGACCAACCGCTCAATGCGTCGTTCGGACAAATTCGCCAGTTCACTCAGCGCAATGCCCACAAAATCCATAATTAAAGCAATGGGCTGACCGTGGAAATGCCCGCAGCTAATAATGTCTCCTGCCTGACTGTATTCAGTGGCCTCCGGCATAATGATGGGATTATCGGTGACGGCGTTGATTTCACGGGTGAGCACCTGTAGTGCGTGGGTAAAGGTATCACGGCTGGCTCCGTGCACCTGTGGAATACAGCGAAACGCGTAAGAATCCTGCACCTGATCGCAGGCCGCATGAGATTCCACCATTTCGCTATTGGCCATGAATTCCCAGAGATTGCGGGCCGTGGTTTGCTGTCCCGGATGGGGCCGCAGCGCGTGTAAATCAGGGCGAAAAGCCTGTTTTGAGCCCATGCCTGCTTGCAAGGTCATGGCCGCAATGAGATCACATTGTTCCAACAGCGCTTCTAAACCGTCCAGCACCACACAGGCCACCGCACACATGGGCTGAGTGCCGTTAATCAGAGCCAGCCCTTCTTTGGCCTGCAGCACAATGGGTTCTAAATTCAGCTCCTCAAGCACCTCAGCAGTGGCACGCCGCTGCCCTTTGTAATTCACGTCGCCCTCTCCGATTAAAGCCAGCGCCAGATGAGAGAGCGGGGCCAAATCGCCACTGGCCCCCACAGATCCTCTGGAGGGAATCACCGGGTGAATACCGTGATTCACAAAGTACATCAGACGATCTAAAACCTCCTGACGAATGCCAGAATGCCCCTGCACCAGGGTATTGATGCGCAGTAGCGTAATGGCACGCACCACTTCTTCTGAAAACGGCTCTCCCACGCCACAGGCGTGACTTAAAATCAGGTTGCGCTGGAGTTGAGCAAGATCCTGCGGGGGAATACGGCGGTGTTTAAGATAGCCAAAACCGGTGTTAATGCCGTAAATGGCCTCCGATTTTACAATGGCGGCTTCTACCACATCGCGGGCTTTTTGCACCCGTTCCCGGGTGTCCGGGTGAAGTTCTACCCTCCGACCGTGACGGGCCACCTCAATGACATCTTTTAGAGTCAGTTGAAAACCATCAAGAATACAGGGAGACAGCACGGGAGACAGCACAGTTTAGACACTCTTTTCATGTTATGTTTAAGTCAACATAACACAGACAAGGGCAAAATATGTCAATCCCCAACGAAACTCAGAACATGGCCATTTACTGCGATTTTGAAAACCTGGCTCTGGGGGTCAAAGATACTCCCTACCGCAATTTAGACGTACGCCTGATTTTAGAAAAGCTGCTGCTAAAAGGCAATATTGTGGTCAAAAAAGCCTACTGTGACTGGGTGCGCTATCAGGATTTTAAAGTTACCATGCACGAGGCGGCCTTTGAACTCATCGATATTCCCCACGTGCGTATTTCGGGCAAAAACTCCGCAGACATTCGCCTGGTGGTAGACGCCTTAGACCTCTGCTATACCAAAGCCCATGTGGATACTTTTGTGATCTTAAGTGGAGACTCCGACTTTTCACCCCTGGTGAGCAAGTTAAGAGAAAATAACAAAACCGTGATTGGTGTGGGGGTAAAAAACTCTACCTCTGATTTGCTCACCGCCAACTGCGATGAGTTTATTTACTACGACGATTTAGCCCGTCAGGACGCCCGGGAAAAGCAGCGCCGCAGTCAGAAAAAGAAGCGCAAAAAACAGGAAAATAAAGCCACACAGGACAAATCTGAAAAAAGCTCACAGGAAAGCAGCATTGAAGAGAAAAAAGAAGAAGCCTGGGAACTCATTCAAGAAACGTATGAGGATTTACTGGAGGAACGGGGAGACGGCAGCAAAATCTGGGGTTCTATGATTAAACAAACCCTTAAACGGCGTAAACCGGGCTTTAACGAAACTTACTACGGATTCCGCAGTTTTGGTGAATTGTTGAGCGAAGCCGAAAGTGCCGGAGTGGTGGAACTGGAGCGGGATGAACGCTCCGGCGGCTTTATTATAAAGGGCTGCAATTAGGGTATAATGACTTATCAATCTGTAAACGAGGTATAGCGCAATGGCCACCCATGAAGTCCTGTCTCAAAACCAGATTGATTCCATTCTCAGCGCCATTGATCAGGGCAGCACATCTGTGCAGCATATGAAAGAGGTGGCCCCTCAGCGCAAAGATGTACGAAACTACGACTTTCGCTACCCTTCCAAGTTTTCCAGAGAACACGTGCAGGCCTTTCAGGCTATGAACGAACTGTATGCTCGCCTGTTGAGCACCCAGCTCACCACCCAAATGCGTCTGCCCGTGCAAAGCGAAGTGATTTCTTTGGATCAGCTCACCTACGACGAGTTTATGCGCTCGATTCCCAATCCCACGGTGGTATTGCTGTATCGCTTGAATCCTTTAAAAGGAAATATTTTATTTGAGTTTACACCCGGCACCGCCATTGCCCTGATTGAACGTTTACTCGGAGGCCCCGGACGGCCTCCCGGCAAGCCGCGGGAGCTGACAGATATTGAACAGACTCTCATGACCACAGTCATGAATAAGGGCATGCATTCCATGCAGGAAGCCTGGAAAAACGTGCTGCCCGATATGAAGTCAGTGCATCAGACTCTGGAGACCAATCCACGTTTTGTGCAAATTTCAGCCCCCTCAGACAGCGTGCTGGTGGTGTCCTTTGAAATTCGCCTGGGCGATACCCAGGGCTCCATGCGTTTGTGCCTGCCCTACCCCACCGTGGAATCCTTATTGCCGCGCCTGAGTCGCCAGTATGTGATGAATCAGGGTAACGTCACGCCCCAGGAAGGCTATATGCCCGAAGTTAAAGAGCATTTAGAACAAATTACCCTGCGCATGGCTTTAGAACTTGGCACCGCCGATATGTCTTTAAGAGAATGGATGGAACTGGATGTGGGCGATGTGGTGCGTCTGGACAGTGCTGTAGATGAAGATTTATGTTTGCGGGTGGAACACAGCCCCAAATTCTGGGCGCGGCCGGGTACTCTCCATAATAAGATAGCCGCGCAGATTACCGATATCATTGACGAAGGAAACACATATGACGCTGTCACAGGAACAAATTAACGCCATTTTAGAAGGCACCGGCACCTATGAAGAAGGCGGCGGCGATCTGTCAAACTTTTTCAAGAGCCTTGCTGAAAAAGGCATGGAGTCAGGCAGCCAGGCCGTCTCTCAGGCGTTGGGACAATCGGTGGTATTTTCCAACCCGGACGTTTCCGTACTTTCTGCCCAGGCCCTCACCGAGGAAGGTTCTCCCCATCAGGTGATGATTCGCACGGGCTACCAGACCGCACAGAACTATCCGATTACGTTCTTAATCAAAGATTATGACGTGGCGGTTATTTTTGACATTTTAATGGGCAAAGACGGACGCAACCCCGATTTAGAAATTAGCGATCTCCAGATCTCCGCCATTGGTGAAGTGATGAATCAGCTCATTGGGGCCGCCGCCACCGCCATTTCAGCAGAGCTGGGCACAAAATTAGCCATGGACCCTCCCGCTAGCGAACGGCTCAACCTCGAACAGGACAGCCTGCCTGCTCCTTTTAACGGTGAATTGCTAACGGTACGCTATCAACTCACCATTGAAGGCGTGCTCGATAGCGAAATTTTTGAAATCTGGAGTCTCTCAGACGCGCAAAAGTTTCATCAATCCTTCACAGCCCCTCCACCGGCCGCAGAACCCGCACCGGCTCAGGCAGCACCAGCTCCCGCCTATCAGAACCC
>CAYFGW010000124.1:0-14280 GCA_964342365.1 uncultured Candidatus Sericytochromatia bacterium
TTAACTGAAAAGTCTTGACAAATTGCAATCCTCTATTTTGCCGGTTGGTTTGTATTGTGAGCCCCTGATTTGTTCTGGTAAAGTAAGCTTATGCTCATACGCCCGAAAGAAGTAGGATTTTATGGCTTCTAAAACCGCCCCCCCATCTTTTGCCAGCCGTTATGCTGCGGTAGACATTCCCTGGGCGATTGACGCCCCACAACCGGCACTGGTGGAACTGGCCGAACAGGAAAAAATTGTAGGGGACGTGCTGGATCTCGGCTGTGGAGTGGGTGACAACAGTCTGATGATGGCCCGGAGAGGTCACTATGTGTGGGGACTTGATCAAGAGCCGGAAGCCCTGCGCAGAGCCAGAGAAAAACAGGATCAGCAAAAAATAGAGGATGTCACCTTTATCGAAGGCCGCATGACCGACGTGCTGCACTTTGGTGAAGGATTCCATACGGTGCTGGATTCCGGCATGTTTCATTTTTTAGATGACTCAGAGCACGCAGATTATCTGGAATGCCTGCGACACGTTATGTTTCCCAATAGCCGGCTGTTCCTGCTGGTGCTGGCAGATAAACCCTCCCCCCACCTGGAGGGAGCAACAGGAATCAAGCGTTCCGAAATTCGCCATTTGTTTACCGCTCAGAACGGTTTTCGGGTTAAACATATTGAACCCGTAGACTACGTCCTGAAGACAGAGGGTGTCAAAGCCTGGCTGGCTACCATCATTCGCCTGGCCGATTAGTCTCTAACCCCATGAATATTTCTCTATGAACCACCACCTCATGCTACCTGGACCCACGCCCCTTCCTCCCGAAGTGCAACAGGCCCTGCTTAAACCCATGTGCAATCATCGTAGCGAAGCCTGGAAAGAAGTGGTGTTTGAGGTGGAAGCCGGGTTGCAATGGTTTCATGAAACCACCTCGCGCGTCCTGGTCTTTGCGGGTTCTGGCACCACAGGCATGGAGGCGAGCATTACCAATTTGTTTTCGCCCGGCGATCGGGTGCTGGTGGTGACTCAGGGGTCTTTTGGAGAACGTTTTGCCCTGATGAACCGCATTTACGGTCTGGCATGTGACACCCTCAGCTATGAATGGGGCGAACTGCCTCGCTTAGAAGACCTGGAGCAACACCTCAAAGAGAATAAGCCCTACAAGGCAGTATTTCTGGTGCACAACGAAACCTCTACCGGGGTTCTTTTGCCCCTTGAACCCTGGGCGAAAATGGCCAAAGCCCACGGGGCGCTGGTCATTGTGGACGCCATTTCCAGCCTGGGCACCACTCCATTGCCCATGGATCAGTGGGACATAGATATTGTACTGAGCGCCTCCCAAAAGAGCTATGCCTGCCCCCCGGGCTTGAGCATGGTGGCCATCAGTGATGCTGCCTGGGAAGCCCATGGCAAAGCAAAACTGCCTCGCTACACCCTTGATTTTAGCCTGACCCGTGACTACGCAGACAAAGGCTGGAACCCCTGGACCCCGCCGGTGAGTCTGTATTACGCGCTGCAAGCAGCTCTGAGACTGCATCAAAAAAAGGGGCTTACTGCCCTTCATCAGCACCATGAAGTCCTGATGCAAACGGTCAGAAAGGGCTTGCGTCAGATGGGACTGCAACTCTTTATTAAAAATGACGATTTTGCTTCCCGGGCTGTCACGCCCGTGTACCCACCGGACGGAATAGCTGCCGATACCTTACGAGAGCGTTTACGGTCGCAGGGTATTACCCTCGGAGGCGGACAACGCAAGCTGACGGGACGGATTTTCAGGGTGGGGCATCTGGGTTATCAGAATCTCACCACCGTGCGGGGTGTGCTCCAGGCCATTGAAAGCACTCTGGCCACCTTATGAGTGATTCCCCTTTCACATCCACCGCCTTTTCTCCCCTTATGGACCGTTTTCAGCGCCCGGTGCAAAAACTGCGTATTTCGCTCACGGACAAATGCAATTTCCGCTGCACCTACTGCATGCCGGAAGAAGGCTTACCGTGGCTGCCGGAAGAACGGGTCCTGAGCAACCCTGAAATTTTGCGTCTGACCCGGCTTTTTATACAGGGCGGTGTGACCCACGTGCGTTTAACAGGCGGAGAACCCCTACTCCGCAAAGATTTACTGCCCCTGGTGAAGTCCCTGGCCGAACTGCCCCTGAAAAAACTGGCCATGACCACCAACGCCACCCTCTTGCCCCGCCACGCGGAAGGGCTTTATCTGGCGGGGTTACGTTCTTTTAATGTGAGCCTTGACTCCCTGATTCCCGAGCGCTTTGCGCAGTCGGTGCGGCGAGATGCCCTACAAAAAGTCAATCAGGGACTGGAGATTTTACACCAGCTGGAACAAACTCACGGACACCCCTGCGACATCAAGATCAACGTGGTGGTCATTAAAGACTTCAACGAAGACGAAGCCCTGGACTTTGCAGCTCTGGCTCGCCAGCGAGGTTGGACCGTGCGCTTTATTGAGTTTATGCCCCTGGGCAAAGACGATCACTGGAGCCACCGGGTGGTGGTGCCCGGTGAAACACTGCGCTCCCGTATTGATAAGGTCTACCCGCTGGTGCAAATTGAGCAAGCGGGCAAAAACCCCGCTTCACGCTGGCAGTTTGCGGACGGTTCCCCCGGAGAAATCGGCTTTATTAACTCCGTCTCAGAGCCCTTTTGCGGGCAGTGTAATCGGGTGCGTCTGACCGCTGACGGCCAATTGCGCACCTGCCTCTTTTCTCTAAAAGAACATCATCTGCTCAATCTGATGCGCGAAGGGGCCAGTGACGCAGACATCTATGCAGCCATTGCTCAGGCCATAGACAAAAAAGAAGCGGGACATTTGATCAACTCCCCCAATTTTCAGCGACCCGAACGCACGATGTCCAGTATCGGCGGCTAGGATGAGCTACGCAGACGCCGCGCAGGGACTCCTTCTGGCTTTGCTCGGCATGACGGGCTTTGCATCCCTCTGGCTTTTCCCCGCACTGTTACTCCAGGGAACGCTGGCCACTCTTTTTCTGGGTGTTCTCACCGCAGTACCCGTGGGATTCACGCTGAAAGCCCCACAATTGTTTGCCCTGATGGGGCTTCTGGCCCACAGTTTGCAGTGGCTTTTACAGAGAGTGCAACAAAAAAGCTATCCTTATAGTCCTGTTCCCCTGAGTTGGGGAATTCCCTTTGGGGTCATGGTGCTCAGTTTTTTGCCCTCTTTTTATCGATTATCGGCTTCAGAAGCCGCCCTGAATGCGGACAGTGGGGGAGTCAGGCTACTCTTCAACTTGTTGTTATTGCTGTGTTTCGTCTGTTTTGCACTCTTGCGATTGCGCACCCCTGAGCAGCTGCTCACGGCGGTCAAACTGGGACTATTGTCCTGTGGTCTGTCGCTGGGGTTTGGCTTCTTGCAGCAGCTGGGATTTTACGGCGGGATTTATGACCCTTTTGCGTATCTGGGAAGTCATCAGAGCCTGGTGGACTTTTACGGACCCTTTTTTCGTTTTTCCCCGGGCACCTTTGCCAACGAATATGGTGAAATCTTGCAAACCAGCGGTTTTTTTGCGCTGATGCTGCTGTATTTACCTCGCTCGAAGAGCCAGTCCAACAGGGTTTCAGAAGCTGGATTCCGTTGGCCTTATGGGCTGTTGCTCTGTGCAATCATCGTGGCGCTGATTTTAAATTTCACACGGGCTTCGTGGCTGGTCTTTGCGGTAGGTGCACTCATACAGCTGGCCTACGCCCGGTTCTCAACACTGCGTTTGCTGGGGGTTGCTATTGCGGGCGTTAGCGTACTGGGGGTCCTGTTTTACGTGAGCCAGCAGGTGTTAGAACTCAGCTTATTGCTGCAAATCAACGCCCGTTTTGAGGAACTGGGGTCTCCACAGGCCTATTCAGCGGGCCAGCGTTTGCAAACCTGGGCCCTGGCCTGGGAGGCGTTTCTCAAAGCCCCCTGGGTGGGACAGGGTCTGGGGAAGTTTGTGCAGACCCACAACGTGCCTTTGCAATTGCTGGCGGAAACCGGCCTGGTGGGTTTTACCGGCTTTTACGGATTGATGGGCTGGTGCTTACTCACCCTGCACCGGGCTTACCGACTGGCAATCGATCCGTTTTTGCGAAGTTTGCTGTGGACCAGTGGGCTGGGGTTACTGGGCTGTCTGGCTTTTGATTTAACCAATCACGGAATTTATCATTTTGTATTGTGGTACTGCATAGCACTGGGACTGGCCGCGGCCGGGTGTGTTTTTCGAGGTGAACAAGAGACGTTGGAAGCAGCAGAATATTAAGGTAGTTCTTAAAGTACAATCCTTATAATATTAAAGATAATAAGGATATTCTATGCCCAGTACAGACACGCCCAACACAGAATCGTACAAAATGACGGGAAAATGCCCTTTTGGAGGCGACAGAATCGGTGGAGCCCACGCCACCGGTCACACCCTTGAAGATTGGTATCCTGACCGTCTGAGAGTAGAAGCTTTACACAACAACGGCGCACAAGCCGATGCGTTGGGTCTGGACTTTGACTACGAAGCGGCCTTTAACGCCCTGGATTTTGAGGCTTTAAAACAAGACATTAAAGACATGCTGGTGAACCCCGTTTCATGGTGGCCCGCAGACTACGGAAATTACGGACCTCAGATGGTGCGTATGGCATGGCACTCTGCCGGAACATACCGTATTGCGGACGGTCGTGGAGGCGCGGGTGAAGCCATGCAGCGTTTTGCTCCCATCAACAGCTGGTGGGACAACGGCAATACGGATAAGTCGCGACGTCTTTTGTGGCCCATCAAACAAAAATACGGCGCAGGACTCAGTTGGGCTGATTTGATTGTGCTGACCGGAAACTGTGCGCTGGAAATTATGGGTTTTCCCACCACCGGTTTTGGTGGCGGCCGACGGGATGCCAATGAAGCGGACACGGCCACGTACTGGGGGCCCGAAATCTGGGATCCTAAAAAAACGCAGGATTTTTCCAGTATGGTGATGCGCGAAAAGCGCTGGAAAGGCGCACCTGACGAAGAAACTTATGATCTGGAAAATCCGCTGGCAGCCAGTCATCAGGCGCTGATCTACGTCAATCCCGAAGGACCCAATGGCAACGGCAACCCGGCAGAGTCGGCCCGCGATATCCGTATTACCTTTACCCGTATGGCCATGAATGATGAAGAAACAGTGGCACTGATTGCTGGTGGACACGCCTTCGGTAAATCCCACGGCATGGTGTCTCCTGATGAAGTGGGTCCTCCCCCTGAGATTGCCCCCATTGAAGCTCAGGGACTGGGCTGGCACAACCCCGAAGGAACCGGGTTTGCGCAGTACACCATGACCAACGGTATTGAAGGTTCCTGGACGCCCAATCCTACCCAGTGGGACAATTCGTATCTGGAAAACCTCTTTAAATATGAATGGGAGCAGACCACCAGTCCAGCCGGCGCCCTGCAATGGAAGCCCAAAGACCCCAACGCTCCCCGCACACCCGATGCCCACATTGAGGGGCAAATGAACGAACTGATGATGATGACCAGCGATCTCGCTCTGAAAGTAGATCCTGAGTATCGCAAAATATGTGAAAAGTTCCTTGCGGATTTCGACTATTTCACCGAA
Source organism: uncultured Candidatus Sericytochromatia bacterium (assembly GCA_964342365.1). GTDB lineage: Bacteria > Cyanobacteriota > Sericytochromatia > UBA7694 > UBA7694 > CAXRDE01. The sequence continues at coordinate 5,566 of CAYFGW010000124.1, forward strand.
GCGTTTTCACAAGCCTGGTTTAAGCTCACCCACCGTGATATGGGTCCCAAGAGCCGCTATCTGGGGCCAGAGGTGCCTTCCGAAGACTTTGCCTGGCAAGATCCCCTTCCCCAGGACGACGTCTCAGAGCTGAGTGAGCAGGATATAGACCAGCTCAAAACAGCGATTCTGGAGAGTGGCCTCAGCGTTTCCGATCTGGTTTCGGTGGCCTGGAGCAGTGCCTCTAGCTATCGCCACTCAGACAAAAGAGGAGGAGCCAACGGTGCTCGTATTCGCCTGGCTCCGCAAAAAGACTGGGAAATCAACAACCCCGAGCGGGTTCAGCGAGTGATGAATGCTCTGGAAAAGGTCAAAGCGGACTTTGAGAATCAGACATCCAAAACCGTCAGTCTGGCGGATTTGATCGTACTGGGTGGCAGTGCGGCCGTGGAAAAAGCCGCCAGAGACGCGGGAGTAGAGGCTAACGTTGCCTTTACCTCCGGAAGAAAAGACGCCACCCAGGAACAAACGGATGTGGAAATGTTTAACTGGCTGCGTCCGGTGTCCGACGGGTTCCGCAATTACCACGAGAGCGATTTTGAAAAGGTGTCCCCCGAGCAGTTTTTCCTTGACCGGGCCCGTCTTCTGGCGCTAACAGCTCCAGAATGGGTGGTGCTCACCGGAGGCCTGCGGGTGCTGGACACCAACTATGATGGCTCAAAAACAGGCGTCTTTACGGACACCCCCGGCGTACTTTCCAACGACTTTTTCAAAACCGTCACCAGCATGGATTACCACTGGCGTAAACTGGACGACCAGGGTCTGAGCTTTTCTATTGATGAGCGGGACAGCGGCGAGCAAAAATACACCGCCACGCGATGTGACTTGATTATGGGATCCAATCAGCAGCTGCGCAATATCAGCGAAATCTACGCCTCCGATGACGGCCATGCCCGGATGGTGAAGGATTTTGTCAAAGCCTGGCAAAAGGTGATGATGCTGGACCGTTATGACGTGGCGGAAGCCCGTAAAGCCGCCACATCCTTAAGCTAATTGAGGATAGCGTTTCCAGCAGGATCTAACAGGGTATCAGCAGGTCGAATACGGACCTGCTGATACCCTGGCGTGTGGTGTTGAACAACGCGTGCTGGTCTGAACACAGCTTAAACCTTTTCATATTTTGATAAAGCCACTGATTTTGATGTTGAAGAGAAACCGTGTAATTGGCAGTGGTCATAGCGAACTTAAAAACAGAAAGATTATAGATAGAGATTCCCGTTGATTTTGTCAAACAGCTGTGACAGAATAGACGTGTCATCGCTCCCTGAGCCATTCTCAAGCACGGAAAATTTTGTAGTTGAAACCTCTTGCCCCGGAACTCAATGCTTTCTCTTTTACTTTCGACCCCGAACTGCTGTGGCCTTTGCGTGCAGCCTTTAGTAAGCATTTGTCTACTTTCTTTTACCTGCCTGAAAATAAGGCTCTCTTATCCGGGGTGTATTACCAGAGCCGGCGCGTTGGAGACTATTACTTGCTCTCCTATGACACATACCCTCTGCTCTGGCTCACCAACCATAATCTAAACAGCTACCAACTTTTCCACGATTTTTTTGAGCAACTGTCTTTGAATGAGCCATTGAAACCCTACATTCCTTTTCGGCGTAAGCTGGTCATGTACAGTGGTTTTTTCGTGGTGGGTAACAGGGCCCATGAAACCATGTGGCATTACGATTACCGCCCGGAAGCGCGGGCATACACGCTGATCACGCCCCTGTTTGACTGGCGACCAGAGCACGGGCATTTGCTGTACAAAAGCCATGAGCAGGCAGAGACCAGCACCTACACCTATAAAAAAGGGGAAGCGGTGCTCTTAGGCGATGGTGTTTTACACAGCACCGAGCCTTATGCTCCCACAGATTCACTGCGGGTGCTGGTGAGCCTCACCTTTGGCAGTGACCGCTGGAAGCACTGGCCCGTGATTGAAAAAAATATTTCTGAACAATCTTACTATTACCATTTGCCCTGCGGCCACCCGGTCAATGCCTGTGGCTGCAGGGGCAAAAAGCTGTTGGCTAGAATCGGGCGGTAGCTACTTCCCCCACCGGGGGTCCATAATCGCCAATACGGCATTCTGATGGGGGAACCAGGTGCGTACCGATTCCTGCGCACTGCCCACCACGCCTTTTTTGGCCACGTCCTGTCCCAAATCGAGGGCCGCCTGCACACCGGCCAGACTTTCAAGGGCCAGACCCGCCTGTGAAAAATGCACCACGCCCACGTCAGCGGTTTTGATGTCAGCCAGGGCTTTGGCTCTGGCAATAGCGTCAGAGAGATCACCGAGGCTGTCTACCAGCTTGATTTTGAGGGCCTGATCACCGGTGTAAATGCGGCCCTGAGCCACTTCTTCCACCTGCTTGATATCCAGATTACGTCCTTTAGACACCCGGTCAATAAAAATGCGGTAAAACTCCAGCAGATTATCCTGAATCACCTTGCGCTCTTCTTCGGTATACGCCCGGTGCGTCCCGTTTTGATCGGCCTTGGGATTGGTCTTGATAATGGTGTGTTCCACGCCCAGACGCTCATAAAGACGCTCCAGATTTACCTTGCCTGCGTAAATACCGATACTGCCGGTAATGGTGCTGGGGTTGGCCAGAATTTCGTCACCGGCCATGGCAATCCAGTAGCCTCCCGAAGCGGCCACGTCCGCCATGGAAACAATCACCGGGTTTTTGGTGGTCTCTTTATAACGAATGAGGGCTCTGTAAATTTCGTCAGAAGCCAGGGCGGAACCGCCGGGACTGTTGATGCGCAGCACCAGCCCCTTGATTTGCGGATTTTCACGGGCGGCGTAAATTTGCTTGACAATACTACTGCTGCCCGCACTGGTTTCACCAAACAAAAAGTCTCTGCTGCTGGGGCCTTCGGTAATGCCGCCAGACACATAAATCACGCCGATTTTATTGCGCGGCTCCCAGGATTCGTTGTGCACACGAATTACTCGCAGATCTTCAATTTCCACCTTGGGTTGGTGAATCAAATCCGCCGACATCTGACCCAGTTCATCGCGATACACAATATTGTCTACCAGGCCCGCTTCTTTGGCGTCGCGGGCACTAAACAGGGTGCGGGTCATAATGCCGTCAAAGGTTTTGTCTTTGAGGTTGCGGCGGGTCATCAAAGTATTTTTAAAACGTTCAAACTCGTTGTTTTGCACCGCTTTATACTGTTCCTGTGTAGGAGGAGAAGCTTCTGTGCGGGTATAAGATTCCAGGCCGGTTTTGTACTTGCCCACCTTAATAAAATCCACGCCCACGCCCACGAGATCCAGCACGTTTTTGTAATAAGGCATCACAAAAGCCAGACCGTTTAAACGCAGTGAGCCCATGGGATGCATGGCCACTTTGTCGGCGGCACTGGCGAGATAATATTCTTTAATGCCACCATCGTTAAGATAAACAATCACCTGCTTGCCCGCATCACGCACCGCCTGAATGGCCGAGCGCAGTTCTTCTACCATACCGAGGCCCACATTCATGGCCCCCACATCAATCACCAGTCCCTGATAACGGGGAGCGTTGCGCACCAGCTTGAGTTGCTCAATCACCTGCCAGTAGCCCGGCGGCCCCCCACGGGTAAAAAGGTCGCCACTTTGCCCCTGATCCATGGCCACGCCCTGAGATAAATCCAGATAAGCGAAGCTGTGGTTGAGCTGTTTTAAGGCGTTTTGAAAGTGCGCACTGGTCACCTGAATTTCGGCTGCATCCCGGGCTTTGCCCTGCGCGTTAAAACCGTGGAAATAGCCTGCGCCAAAGGTATCAAACTGAAAGCCCGCGCCCAGCGTAAACTGGCCCAGTAAATCCACGCTACCGCGCACCAGTAAACCGTCCACAGGTTCAGCTTCTACGCCAAAGCGTCCGGTAATTTGTTGCACGCTATCGCCTTCGTCCCACTGGGTATCAGCGGTTAGCGTAAAGCGTTCCCCGAAGGGACGTACGCCCACACCCAGCGCATAGGCCCGCTGAATTTGCGTATTGCCCACGGTGGGTGCATTTAAATTGCGAATGCTGGCTCCAAAAGACAAAAAGCGCGCCGGACGAATCAGCAGGCCCATATCGAAGCTGTGAATATTGGAGTCGGCAACACTCACCTGCTGGCTGAGGTTATAACCTACGCCAAAGGAAAGATAGTCGGTGAAAGCATAGTTATACGCCGCTGAGAACTTACGCAGATCGCCCAGAACGTTGGTTTGAAACTGCTGAAACCCCAGCGACAAATTGGGCAATCCCACAAAAGCCGCCGCGTGACCCGATACATTGGGATCAATAGACTTGGACAAAAACACCTCAAACAAATCCTGCGCACCCGCGGCGGCGGGGTTCAAAGGAAGCGCTGAGGTATTGTCCACCAGCGCAATGGCAGGCAAAGCCAGGAAATCCGTATCCGTGAAATCACGGGTGGCAGTGTCTGCCAGCACGGGCAGCGAAAAAGACAGGCTGAGCAACAGACTCAGCGCCAGTGATGTTTTAGCCATGAATATTAAGAACTAACCGTGAATAGCCGCAGCAATAATAATTGCCATGGCAATAAAGAAACCACCAATGGTGGTGCCCAGGGCCTGGTTGTTTTTGCCCAGTTCCTTGGTAAACTCAAGGGCGTTCACGAGGTCAAAAATTTTGTAAGCGATCATCAAAAACACCATGCCCAGCACGGCGTATACCAGTGACACCAGCAGCACGCCGGGGGTCATGGCGTGGAGGGTTTCGGTTTGTAAGACACTCTTTACTGCGGGTGCAGCTACCGTGGCGGTGGTATCTGTTACCACCGTATCTACTGCTACTGATTCTTCCATTGATTTTAATTATCCCTTCGAATATTGTATGTTGCGTTTATTTTCCAAATCGAGAGCCGCCGCCGCGAAAACCGCCGGAGCTATAGCCCCGTCCGCGACTGCGGGAACGACTGTAACCGTAATTATTACCAAAACTCATAAACAAAAAGCTGGGCCCTCGCCGGTAATAACCACGAGAATAGCCGTCGTTATAGCCACCGCCCGTGGCCCGCTGCACGCCGCCAAAAAAGAAGAACGGCACCAGGCAAAGTACGGCACTCAGCACAATAAAAGTCAATCGATTCAAACCCTATCCTCCTGCCGACAAAATGGTCAGTTCATAGGGTTCAATATACTTGCCCGTACTGACTTCAAAATCACTACCCCAGCGCTCGACGCCCAGCACCCGTTCGTCACTGTCATCGTAAAAATCCCAGTATTCTACTTCACTGTACCTGGGGTCACTGTCTTCGCTTTCAATGAGCACCTTGGCATAACCGTGCTCATCCTGATGAAAGGTAATTCCCTCGTGCACGAGACGGCTGGCCACGGGAGCGGAGATATTCATTTTCACGGGGCGAGACACCACCACCTCTAGTTCGTCGTCGTCCTGGGCGTCAATCCACAGTTTCTCGCCGCTGATGCTGTCCACCAGATGAAAGGAAAACCACTCAAAACCGTGATCCTCATAAACATAACGACTGCGCACAATGAAGTCCGTGGCGTTATACGTGACGACACCGCCCAGGCGCAGATCGAGCACGTTGCCTTCGCGACGGCGGGGTGATACGGTGTGGCGATTTGCCAATGCCCCACCCCGACTCCCGGAAGACAATAGTCCACCTTTGTCCTGATAGGTTTTGGGCTTACCAAACAAAAAATCCAGAAATCCCATGACGTTACTCTCGCTTTGTGATGTTTTCTTTTTATTTTAACACGGTATTTTCAAGGCTTAAATTTGCGTATTAAGCCACACCCTGCCATCTTCGATGCGGGTGGGGTAAATTTTCAAGCAGCTGTTCTGATTAAGGCCCTGTCCAGTGTGTAAATCAAAGCGCCACTGGTGCAGAGGGCACTGGATGGTGGCGGTTTCCGGATCTAGCAATCCCCGCTCCAGAGAAAACTGTTGATGAGGACAACGTTCCGAAAACGCATACACCTGTTCCTGCTGCAAACACACCAGAATAGGTTCCTCAGCCTCTGTGTACACAAAACGCTGTTCCCGTTGAAGCCGCTTATATTTTATGACAGACACCCACATAGTCACCCTACTTTATGGCACAATTTTAGACATCACTATAGCAGGAGGCACAGGTGAACCTTTCCCTGATTATTTTCGATATGGACGGCACGCTGGTGAACACAGAAATGCACTACCGCGAGGTCAATCATCGCCTGTTTGCCGAACTCGGATTTACCTTACCTGAAGCCGAGCACGACGCCTTTGTGGGCACCACCGCTCAGCATATGTGGTCCACACTCAAGTCCCGTTACCATCTGAATGAGAGTGTAGAAACGCTCATGGCCCAGGAAGAACAGGCTCATCTCAAGCAGTTCCAGCACGTGGAGCTTTCACCCATAGCAGGCGTAGAAGAATGGCTTAAAACCATTCAGCAGCAGAGTATTCCAGTGGCCATTGGTTCTTCTTCCAGCCCGCTCATGATTGAGCAGGTGCTGCAACAAGCGGGCTTAACTCCTTATTTTGAGCACTGCTTTAGTGGCCATAACGTGGAAAAAGGAAAACCCGCTCCCGACCTTTTTCTGGCGGTAGCGAAGTTTTTTAAAGTCGCTCCAGAACACTGTCTGGTCATTGAGGATTCTGCCCACGGCGTCACGGCGGCCAAAGCCGCAGGCATGACCTGCTGGGCGTATAAAAATCCTCACTCAGGCGCACAGGACCTCTCGCAGGCGGATTTTGTGTTCAGCGATTATGCAAATGCCCGTAAAAAGGCCCTTCACTTTTTATCAAAATACGCCGCAGTGAAATCCCCAGAGCTATTAGCCCAAACAGGCAAGCCCACTGAATAGCACTCATGCCCCCGTAAATTTTGAGGGTGGGTTTCCACCATTCCACGGTCCAGCGAAAGCTCAAATAACTCAGCATAAACCCACGGAACAACAGACCATCATGCCTCAAAGAACGACGAAAGAGAAACAAGACTAATCCCGTACCTATTAGCCAGAAACACTCGTACAGCTGGGTGGGGGGGCGCAAAATACCATCGCCAAAATCGACGCCCCAGGGCAAAGTGGTGGCAATGCCATAGGTGTGATCTGCCAGTCCCGTTAAAAAGCAGCCAATACGCCCCAGGGCAATCCCAAAAATCAGGGGAAACACGTAAGCGTCTCCCGTACGCCGGGTAATTTTAAAATGAGATTTAACCCACTCAATACCTATCCAGCCGCCGAGCAAGCCGCCCACAATGGTTTTTCCCGGAGGAATCCATCGTCCGGTGACCACGTCATAAGGAGTTTCTACCCAGGCCAGTAATCTTGCCAGAAGAGCGGCTCCTCCCACACAGGCCACCAGAAACCACATTTTTGTGCCCGCAGGCAGTGGCTGATCGGAGCGCTTACTTAACCAGCGGTAGTACTGAAACCCCAGAAAATAAGCCAGTAGCTCAAAGAAAAAGTGAGGGTGCACCTGCCAGGGGCCCACGGGAATAAAGTAGGGAAAGGTCAAAACAGACTCACAGTTTCAGCTGCGACCTGACCTGATTTTGCAAAGCTTCAATGGCCGGGTCCCCGGAAATTTTATAGGCCACGTCCAGAAAATACATGGCGTGATTGGCGTCCTGTACCAGTGCATAAAGATATCCCAGACCAAAATAAGCCTCATGGCGGCTTTTGTCTAAACTCATAGCCTCCAAAAAGTGGGTAATCGCATCTTCCAAAAGATGACGATCTTCAAAAGCTGAGGCCACCGCCTGATCCATGGCCTGAAAACCCAGCTGTAAATATTCAGGATAGGTTTTTTTGGGTTGGTTCAGGGTAATGCCCATGGCATTGCGGACGGTGGATTTACCTCTGGAAAAATCAAAGGATACCTGCAGATTTTCGTCCGTGGAAGGGGCAAAAGCAGGCCTTTTCTTCTGACGGGGAATGGTGGGAATCTCCCCAAAAGAAATCACCTCAAAATCGTCGTCGGTTTCTGGTTCGGTCTCTGGTTCGGTGTCAGGATATGCCCCCGTGTTCGGAACAGGTGCCGGGGGATCCCAGAGGGTCCAGAACCCCTGCCAGGCGTTTTGCTCTGTAAGAATCAGCTCCACATACAGGGGTTCCAGCGCCTTGTGGAAGGCTTTGAAATTCTGTTGTTGGGGCGTGGCCGCCACGTATTTTTCTCGCAGCGCCCGGGGCAGCGGATGATGTTCTGTGTAGAGCTTGTGAAAGTAAAGGCTTGCGGCTTTTTCTTCCGGGTGAGGCCGGGTGGTGTGGGTCTGTAAAGATTCCGCCCGGGCTTCGCTGCGCCACTGATGCAGGTTATTGTGGTGGGTACTCAGCTGCTGTTTCAGGGATTGCAAGGTGCCCTGAAGCCGTTGACGTTCAACGGTGGCGGGCATTTTTTGGATGCGGGCCTGAATTTGTTTGAGCTGCTGCTGGACGCGGGCCGCTGCCCTGGCCCCCTGCTGAATCTGAAGGCTTTCCTGAAAGGCTTCACCGGCACGGCGCAACTGACCGGGTCGGGAACCCACGCGTCGCGGTAATTGCCGAAAGGCCTGTGCCATTGTATCTGTCTCCTGGGTACTTTTGCCGCGTGGTATTGTAGCACGTACCTAAACACTCTCTCTTTGCGGTATGCTGAGACAAACAAGACCCATTTTGAATAAGGATCAAACGACCTATGAAACGCCTCTCTCTGGCCTCTGCTCTCACCTTCAGTCTGATGGCTGCGCTGCCCACGACTT
>CAYFGW010000125.1:0-14220 GCA_964342365.1 uncultured Candidatus Sericytochromatia bacterium
CTGTGAAGTGGCTGAGCGCATTCGCAAACGGGTGGCGAGCCATATCTTCAGGGGCAAAGAAGATGTGGTGGTACCCATGTCTTTGAGTATCGGCGTCAGCTGCTTAATTGAAGAACCCGACTTAACGGCTTCCGAGCTTATTACCCGCACCGACACCGCTCTGTATCGGGCAAAGCATCAGGGGCGTAACCAGATTTGTCAGGCGGTCATGGGCGATAAAGGACTCATGATTCAAACCTATTCCAGAGGCACGCCCCCACAGCCCGCGGATCAAAATACCCGTTTTGAAGGCCGTTTGCCCCCGGAGCTACAAAAAACCTGGCGAGATCACCAGGAAAAGAGCCAGCCGGAACTCCTGCGCATTCTCACCTTTGAGGTGCAAAATGCCGGGCTTAACCGCAGTCTGGTACGTTATTTTGAAAAACAACTGCTGCCCATGGTGCCTCAAATTTTGCTGGCGCTGGTGACCTCAGAAATCACGGCCCAGAAGCGTTTACACACGGACAGTGAACTGCAGCAGATTATTGATCGCTTGCGACAGGTGCTGCCCCGCCGTCTGCCGCGCAAAGCCCATTTGCTGCTTTTACAACAGCTCATGCTGCGGGTGTACCGCCATTTTTTACGCCAGGCTTTCAGCCTGCCCGTGGCCGAAAGTGAACGCAAAAACTTGTTTAACCACGGCTTTCGCCTGATTATGGTGTTACAAAATGAATTATTTACGGGCAGTCTGGAAGTTTTAGAGCACCAGTGGCAACAACAGTCCGACTATTATGCCTTTGTGCGCACCCTCTTACAAAGCCTGCCGGGAGGTCCCCGGGAGCGTTCTGAACGCCTGCACGTGATGGCGCGCAGTTTCCCCGAAGCCAATCGCCTGATGCTACTTACTCCCCACAAGGAAAACCCCGATGAAACCACGTACAGGCTAACCGGAGCCTGCCCCACGTCTCAAGGACTGCCCGGCGCCTTTGCGCTTCAGCCCCATGCGGATTTAGCCCCTCGCTCTCGTCCGGCGGTGATCGAAATTGAGTCAGAAGATCTGGACCATTACCTCAAAACCGCTGAGCCCATGAGTTTTAAGCTCTCCCACGATACCTTCTGGGTGCTCGCTCCGCTCTGGCATCAGCAAACCTGTCACGGCATTCTGGTACTCATCTTTGATCGTCAGCAGAGCTTTGAACAGCGGCAACAGCAAATGCTCCTACGTTTTGCTCAGGACTGGGCAGATCTCTGCGGCATTGAGGCACAACATCTCAAACCGGGGCAAAAATCGGTATGATGATGGGGAACCAACTGTTGTGAGGATTTTTCATGAAAAAAAAGCTGCTTTTTACCCTGATTCTGGGAAGCGTACTGGGATTATCTGCCCATACGCCCCATCAGGACGACGCCCTGAAACAAAAGGTACAGGCCTGGCAAAAAAATAAAGACGACGACACACAGTTAACAGAAGCGGTACGCCAGGTGGTCAATCATGCCCCGCGCGATCCCTTTTTCCGACCCGCTCTGGCCTCCCTTTATGCGGCCAGAAAACCGTTTTCTATACAAGAGCAAGAACTTAACTATTACCGGCTTTTAAACCTGGAGCCTCGCAACACCATCTACCGCCAGCGTCTGGCCCAGTTGCTCTACAAAAAACACGGCGGGGCCACGCCTGCCCAGGTTAAAACCGCTTATCGTCATCTGAACGACGCCTTCAATCGTTGGGATGAAGGCAAAATCGACGTGGCTCTGGGACTCTTCCGCAAGGCGCGTCTGCCTGCCTCTCCAGAACTTAACGCCATTTTGGCTTATCACCTGCGGGATGCGGGCAAAGTGACCGAAGCCAAAAAAGTGCTGCGTGACTTCAAAGGAGATCGCACCTACCTGAACTGGTTTGAAGAGATGCTCATTCACATAGAGCAGGCCGAAAGAACCATCAATAGCCGTTCCTCTTCTCACGATAAGTTACTTTCTCGTCTGCATTTGGGACAGCTCAATCAGGTTAAACAGGCCCTCATTGGCATGCCCGCAGGGCGCAAGAAATCCTGGCTACAGGCCAAGTTTTACGAAAAGCAGGGGCAGTACCACCCGGCTTCACAGGCTTATTTGGCATATATCAAGGCCAGCATGAAAGACCCCGGATTTGCGCAAATGATGGAGGGCTATACCCCTGTGGTGTACAAAGCCCAGTTAGAAGACGTCAATTCTCTGGATCTGATTGCTCTTAAATTTCGCACCTCTCCCGATTTGATTCGTAAGGCCAATCATTTACAAAGTCAGGACTGGGTAGAAACTTATCGTATGCTCATTGTGCCCGTTAAACGTCACGACTTGAAGTTCCCTACCACGGGCTATGTGTCCTCGCACTTTGGCTATCGCCTACACCCCATTCGAGGCACCTGGCGTCTGCATGAAGGGGTAGATATTGAAACCCTCTCCGGTGTGGATGCCCTGGCGGCCAGCACCGGCACGGTCATGATGGCCCAATATGACAAAGCCTGTGGCAATATGGTGCGTTTAAACCATCAGGATCTCGGTATTCGCACCGTTTACTGTCACGGTGAAAAATTAAAGGTCAAAAAGGGACAACAGGTCAAACGGGGAAGTGCGGTGATTGAAACCGGCAATACCGGGGCCAGTGCCAGTAATCATCTGCACTTTGGCGTCCAGCAAAACGGCGTTTACACTGACCCCATGGACTGGCTCTGATTTTGCCCATCAAGCCTCTGCTTTCCAGTTTTTTACAGGGTGTTGTCCAGGGCATCACGGAGTTCTTGCCTGTGAGCAGCACGGCCCATTTGAACGGGGTACGATACCTGCTAGGAGAGCCCGCCGATCTAAGCACGGACACCGCCTTACATCTGGGGTCATTACTGGCCACGGGGGTCTGGGTTTTTCAGCAACAGCAGCATATGCCCGTACGAGAGCCGGCTTTCTGGGTCAAAGTTTTGTGCGCTACCGTGCCTGCGGGCCTTACCGGTCTGGCCATTGAAAAGCCTCTGGCCCGCTGGCGCACTCCCCGGGTGACTGCAGCCATGCTGGTCCTCGGGGGACTCGGACTCTTCGTATCGGAGCGCTTTTTGATGAATCCAGAGAAAAGATCTGTGTCACTGAATCAGTTGTCCTGTAGCCAGGCCACCGCCGTGGGATTTTCTCAGGCGTTGGCCCTTTTTCCGGGGGTATCGCGCAGCGGCATGACCCAGATGGCCGGTCAGTGGGCCGGATTATCACCGGTGGAAGCCCAGCGTTTTTCTTTTGTGCTGGCTCTGCCCATTGTGAGTGCCAGCGCCCTTTATGAAAGTCGTCATCTTTCGGCCGTGCAGGCCCGTCAACTGATTCCGGGAATTATAGGATCGGGCATAACCAGCTTGCTCATGTTACAAAAAGTGCAGCGCTTTGCGGAGCCCCACTGGCAGCAACGACTGGGACTGTACCGCTGCGGCCTGGGCGTTTTAACCTATGCATACCGTACGCTTTTTCACAATAAAAACCCTTGAACAGCAAGAATGAATAGCAAGAACTTGCGCTTTTTTTACGATAAGATCTCTATATGCTTCCGCTGATCCTGTTATAAACGAGGTGAAAGTGGGTATAGTATTGAGTAAGCACTTCAAGTGAGGAAACAAAGGTCATGTCACAACCGATTGAAGAAATAACCGGCCGCTCCGGTGGAAACAACGTCAAAAAAACCCTTGAAAAATGGGGTTATACACCCGGCAAAGGTTTTGCCAGCAGCGCTTCTCAGCAAAACACCGGCAAAAACACCACTCACGAAAACAGCAACGATAAGTTCGATAAAAACGCCGTCTCTTCCAAGCAGGCGGGCGCTGTGGGTGGCGGCATGACCGCCAACACCATTACCCAGGCCCAGTCCTCTGACACCAACAACTCCGCAGGTGATCAGTCCGGTGGCAGTATGAAACACCGCGCCAGCGATGCCGCCAAATTTGGCGCCGTGGCTAAAAAAGGCAGCTTTGACCCCAGCAAAAGTGGCATTAGCTTTCCCAATATGGATCCCAAATTACAAACCCTGAAAAAAGGGTATGAACGTATTGGAGTCAATATCAGTGATGAAACCATGAGCAAAATGGACGCGGATGTCATGGGCGCGGAGGCTTTAAAAGCACCGGGTCAAACTACCAAAGCTCAGATGGCCGCGCCAGTAGAGAAAGAGTCCTCACATCTGGAAGCATTTTCTGATCGCACGGATATTCAATAACGAATATTTTTTACTCACATACTTTAAAAAGGCGGGCCACCCCGTCTTTTTTGGTATACGTCTTTTTCGGTAAATTTATACAATAAATTTTGTGAATGACGCGACAGCGGTTAAAATGAGAGAAGAAGCCCCGTAAAAGTCCAAAGGAGACTCAGAATGTCAGAAGATCGCAAGCTCATTCTCAAAATGTTACAGGAAAACCGCATTACCATCGAAGAGGCAGAACGTCTGCTCAAAGCCACTGAAGGCGGTGGAAGCAGCGGATCTAGACGCCCCGAAGACACCCTTTATGACCGCACAGCTCCCAAGGTAGAACAGTTTGTCAGTTCTCTAAGTTCCATGTTTGACACTGTGTCTCAGCAGCTGGGTCCCAATCTCGAAAAGCGTTTTGAGGGCTGGTTTCAACAAAAGAAAACCAGCACCGACGGTCCTTCCGATGTGCCACCTGCGGACACTTTTGAAACCCAGCGTCGCGATGAGCAAGTCATTCCGCTGGAAAGCAATATCAAAAAGATCAAGGCCCTTTATACCCTCGGAGACGTTTCTGTTACCAGCCACCCCGGTGAAAATATTCATGTGACTCTCGAAAAGCGCATTTATAGCGAGCGGGTGGAAGATAAACTCAAGTATGAAGACCTGGCCCTGGAAAGCCACACCGAAGGAGACACCCTCTTTTTAAAACTTGGTGATCACGATAACCTGCAGCCGTCAAAGCACGCAGAAATACACCTCACCTTACAGGTTCCCGCCTCCCTGGATCTGGAACTGGCCACCGAAAAACACGATATTTCTCTGGATCAATGGTCTCACACCCAGGGGCAAGTGCATCTGCGCAGCGGCAGCGGCGATTTGAATTTACAAAACGTGGCGCTGCGGGCGGTGGATCTGGAAACCCAGAGTGGGAGCGTCACCGCAGAGCAGGCCAGTGAGGTGTTAGAAATCAAAACCCGCAGTGGAGACATTATGCTTTCTGGTTCTGTTTACAAAGGGCAGGTTTCCACCGCCAGTGGCCATGTGAATGTAAGAGCCTCAGTCTTACAACAGCTGAAAGCAGAAGGCAGCAGCAGCGATCTCCAAATTCACCTGCTAGACGGCCAGGGGGGCGTAAATCTCGAAACCCGCAGTGGGGACATTGAACTGTCCGGGGCACTCCACGGCGAAACGGTGCTGAACAGTGCCAGTGGTGATCTGCAATGTGATATTGTGGTCCATCCTCAGGCCGTGGTCAGCCTCACCAGTCACAGCGGTGATATTGATTTGATTGTGCAACCTGAAAGCCAGTGTCAGGTGGAAATGGAAGCCAGAACCGGAGATATTGAGTCCCGCCTGGACTTATCTGATAAACAGGTGTCTGAACACGCGCTGAAAGGCAAGCTGGGATCTGGTGAAGGGGTTATCAAAGCCTCCACGCAGAGCGGAGACATCTTACTGTCCTGAGCACCCAAACTGGCTAATCGCCTAACGCCCGAAAATGCCCTGCTGAATATTTTTCAGCTGTCGCGCCGCCCGCCTTCTCAGGTTGGCGGCGTTTGCTCTTCCTTGATCAATAACCTGATTAACCCGGCGTTTTATGGTTCTCTCTACCTGTTGTACGCGGCGCTGAGCCTGTCTCACCACGGGCTGATTTCCAATTTTGCGTCTGAGCCAGTGTTGGGCCTGAGATACTTCTCCCGCCAGACGCTGCACCTGTCTTTTTCCCACTTCTCCTGCCTGCCAGAGCGCATCGAGATGATGCTCTACCGCCCGCTGCGCCTCCTGAAAGGGCATACCCTGAAGGGCCTGTATCGCATAAGTTCTCACATGGGGAAGGTGCTCTGCCAGATCGTTAATGCTCTGTACCGCCTCTGCCCCCATGTCTTTTAAATGATCTATCACTTTTCGGGCGTGGGCCGTATGCTCTGCGCCAATATCCTGGAGCGCCCGGGCTGCTTTTGAACCCATGCCTCCCAGAAAATCCACCGCCTGAGGCACAAAAGCTGACTTTTTAATCGCAATTTCTCGCACCGCCAGAATCGCGCCTTCGCCCATTTCGCGTAGTTCCTGAAAAGCAGCACTGGCCACGGGCAAATCCGTGAGCGCCAGCTGTTTAAGATGGTGAATCGCTTCTTTACCCGACTTTTGCAGCGCATCCAGAGCCACCCAGCTGCTTTTTCCGCTGGCCAGGGCCACACGGTACAGGGGCTCAATGCCTTTGGGCCCCAGACTGCGTAAATAGTTGACCGCGTCGGGCACCTGGCGGGCCACCGATTCCAGATCCTCTAACGCTGAATCTACCCCCTCACGGGCTTTTTGACTCATCAAGTTCATGGCATACCAGGCGTTATTACTCTGGTTGGTAGCCACATTCACCAGATACTGACGGGTGGCTTCTCCCTGACGACTCAACGCCTCAAGAGCCAGACGGCCCGAACGCTTGCCATTATGGGACAGTTCTTCAAGAGCTTCCCAGCCCGCTTCTTTTAGATGTGAAAGATGTGTCAGCGTTTCGTTACCAAAATCTTCAACGCGGGCGGCCAGCACCCCCGCCAGGCGCTTGCCGGTGGTGTAGCTGTTTTGACCCACGCGCACCATCAAATCTATAGGAGCTTGTTTTAGATCGGCCCAGGCTTCGGCAATTTCTGGCAAACGCTCTGTAAGCACGGCCGTATGTTTGTTCCAGCTCTCCTGACCGATATCCACACCGTCTTTGAGTAAATCCACCAGCGTTTCTTCCAGGTTCTCCAGAGATTTGGCCGTGCGGTGGGCTTCTGCTTCCATTTTGTCCCAGGTTTTCTCGTAGAGGGTTTCAAGAGCCTGTACACTCTCTTCCACCTGATGTTTGGCGGTTTTAATATGTGTCACCAGAGACTGACGCGTTTCTAATAATAGCCGGGCACCGTGCTCAGGAATACTCTCCAACGCCTCACGGGGATTCGTGGCCACGTAGTGTAAAACACCCAGCGAGGCTTTTCCTGCCTGAATGGTTTTGTCCGCGGCGGTATAAACCCCCTGTTTGATGGCAGCAGGGGCATTTTTAACGGCTCCCAAAGCAAATTCCGCTCCCTTCACGCCCTGTGTCACCACAGTGGTAAGAACATTAGCGGCCAGTGTACCTCCCCGTTGGGCCAGCGCCACCAGATTTTCAGCCATATTCTGAGTGATTTCAAGCCCCCGATGGGCTGCTCCCTGAAGGGCGTTGCTGATACCCGAGAGTATATTTGTGGCCACTTCTCCGGGGTTTTCAAGGGC
This sequence comes from uncultured Candidatus Sericytochromatia bacterium, assembly GCA_964342365.1. Taxonomy (GTDB): domain Bacteria; phylum Cyanobacteriota; class Sericytochromatia; order UBA7694; family UBA7694; genus CAXRDE01. The sequence continues at coordinate 7,427 of CAYFGW010000125.1, forward strand.
GTAACGCACCGCGTTTTCCACCGACTGAACACTTGCTAGCCCTTTTTCAATGCCCTTTTGAATCAATCCGGTAATGGCTTCTTCGGCCCGGTTCCCCGCTTTGCACAGCATATCCAGTGCTTGTTCGAAGGCCAGTTTGCCCTGTTCCACCAATGCCAATAACTGATCATCAATATGTGTAATGGCATCCCAGGCTTTTTCCCCAAAAATGGCCACGTACTTTTCAGGATAGCGAATCATATCTGCCAACGTATGAATGTTTTCTGCGGTGTCTGCCAGCGCTTTATCCATAGATTCAGCATGCAAATCACTAAGGTTTTCAATGCCCTGTAGCGCTTTATTGCCCATCACTTCGGTGAGTTCACTGGCGAGATCTACCGTGCCACTTGCCCCATAAATTTGCATCACGGTGGCGGTCCAGCCCAGCCCGCTACCGGGCATGGCCAAAGGTGCAGAAATGGCCGTCCCCAGCGCCAGAGCTTTGAGAGCCAGACGCATTTCAGCGGGCATTTTGTCCGGATGTTCCGCAAAATACTCAATCATAATATCAATAGAGACAGACGTGCCTGCCAGTCCCAACTGAATAGGAAAAGCCACGTTACCCACCCCAAAAGCTTCCGCAACGCCAATCAGGGTATCGGCCCCGTTGACCGCAGCCCCCAACATGGCCAGCACCCTCAATTCCGGGTCATAAGTTTTGCCGTCGCGCTGGCCAGAATACGCAATTTCTAACATTTTCTGAGTGTCTACCGCAGAAGCTACCGCTCCAATGGCGGGCACTGCCTTAGAAAGTCCTGCAGCAAGTTTGGGAGCAATATCTGCTGAGGACATGCCTATTTTTTTGAACCAGGGACTCAAACGAGACACGCTTTTTAGAAAGGGCGCACCCAGCGTATCTGAACCCAGCACGCGGGCAGCGGCCTCAGGGTTCATTTTTTGAATAATTTTAAGCACATTGTCTGACTCTTCGGCAGTGAGTTTTTTAAGATGAATCACCGCTTTTTCAAAAGCCTCATCAGAAACATTGGGATTTTTGAGCAACAGCTGCTGCAACGACTGCTGAGCTTCGTCTCCGAGATTCAGCATCCCGGATAACTCGTTTAGAATCTCAGCCCGGTCTGCTGCGTGCTGAATCAGGGACCAGCCCTCCGTTTTCTGAAAGAGTTGCCGCCATAAATCCGGGTCGTCTCCCAGAGCACGACTGGAACGGGCCAGCGCATCGGGTTCTAAACGGGCGACCCGCTCAAGGGTTTCTTGCCAGGTTTTCTCACTCGCCGGAGAACGAAAAGCCAGAGCTTTCTCCAGGGTGTCACGGGTTTCCCGGGGGAATTTTTGCAACAGGGGCTCAAGGTCCAATTGGCGGGTGCGAATGTCTGAAAAGAGCTTATTTCTAAAAGCCGGGCGCTGAATCGCCTCAAGGGCTTCTTCTGGCTCCAGATCAGACAAATGCTCTAAAAAATACTTCTGATCCCAGGCGGACATTTCTTCTAAGTTCTGGAACACCTTATCCAGCGCATTTTTAGAGTTTTCTTTAGAGAGCAGCGTTTCGAACAGCTTGTGCTGTTCCGGGGGAACTTGACTTTCAGCCAGCAGTTTTTTTAAATGTTCCGCAGGGGTCATACGTTGCAAGGTGCGACGGGCCACTTCGGTGCTCACTTCGGCCTGAGCTTGGGCCACCTGAGGTGTGAGCTTTTTGGCCAGGGTTTCACTGCGCACCTTGTAGTGGTTGGCAATACGGTGTAAATGTTCGGTGCGCACCCGGGCGGGGGTATCCAGACTGAGCACCTTTTCAAAAGACTGGGCCACCACAAAATCAATATTCAGAACTTCCAACAATGCATCCACGCGATTGCCTTCTCCCAGAATTTGCACACTCAAATGCCGGGAAAAATCGAGAGCCGCGTTCAGGCGCAAATAGGCGTTGGGAGCCGTTAACGTAGAAAAAAGCGCTTTTACCGCCGCATTCTGTGTTTCAGGCAGCGCATGAAGTAATTTGTCCATGTGCTCCAGAAAATTTGCACCCGTGAGCTTTTCAATTTTACCCACCAGTTTTTGTGCTCCCGGTGGTAGCATGTCTCTGATAAAGCGATAATTGTCTCCGGCCTTGTAAAGCAGCTCATAGAGGGCCAGAATGTCTGCGGGCTCCCACTTGTCATCGGTAAGTTTGTCCATATTTACCAGCACAGAACTGGCGCGACCCGTGAGCTCAATGAGTTTTTTTTCACCCAGTTTATCCAGCAGATTTTGTGCCCGATCCGGTAAGGGAGGAATCAGACTGCGACCCGCAGAATTCAGTAAATCTCCAATGGCAATTAAATCCCTGAGGTTCCACGTGCCGTCCTTGAGAGTCCCCATATTTTTGATGAGATCATTGACCAGAAACAGGGCCTTTTGTTGATCTGCCGGTTGCAAACTGCGGGTGGCATTGCCCCATTTGTCCTGAAACGATTGGGGCAATAAATCAATCACGTCTGTGCCCATGTCCTGCAGGAGAGATTGAAAGGCAAACAGATCCTGCATATTAAAATCATCATCCAGCATGGTGCTCAAATGAAACAAACGCGCTTCAGAGGCATTGCCCTCTCCCAGCAGACGTTTTCCCATAATTTGTACGTTTTCAGGCAAACGATCAATAATGGGTCCTAGCTCCCTGTCCAGAAAGCTTTTGGCCTCCGGCGCGTCATAAACGTGAACCGCAAAGCGAGCCAGATGCCTGAGGCGTTCTCTGTCCGTGTCGGCGTTTTTCATGAGCCAGAGATCGCCCGCAGCGCGGCCCGCATGAGTATGCGCCAGGCCCAACTTGGAAACGAGGGTGTTGATGGCATAGGTCTCAAACTCGTTTTTATCAAGGATCTCCAGCGCCTCTTTTAATTCCACATCCCCCGGCTTGGGGCTCGCCAGAGAAACAGGCTTCGGCGTACTGGGTGCTTTGGGCGTTAAATTCACCCGATCTGGAGTAGGCGTGCCTGGAGTAGATGTTGACGCTGAGGGCGTGGCGGCAGAAGGCGTAGAGGTGGGTGGATTCGAGATCGTTGGATTTGGAGCGGGAGATGCAGAAGGAACAGGCTGCGGAGAGACGGGCTTTGGAGAAACGGGCTCAGAGGGCGGGCGGTTTGAAATATTCCCCATCAGTAACTCCTTTTTTGACAATTATGCATAAATTAATAGCCCGCACAGGTTTCAGGCAAGGGATCGGAAAAGCGGTTGCCCAGTGAAATATGACTGCGGGCGCGTCCCCGCGGGAGCTGCAAAGATTGAGGTAAAGACAAAGCTACGGATTTGACCGGTGAGCAGTTTTGACGGCCCACTGTAGACGTGTCCACGGTGTGTAATCTAAATCCGTCGGTGAAGGCACTGGCCTTTGCATCCATAACTTTGTTTTCCTCTTTAACACTTAAAAACACTTGAGAATCGATACTTTATATATAGCCCATTGAAACCCGCGAATTGCCTTAAGTAAAGTCATGTTGCCAGTAGTTTAACCTGAGCTTTAGAATGCCTCTTTGAAACTTATATTTCTTTGAAGAATAGATAAAAACAAGATTAAAGCCCAATGTAGAGTTAAAGAAAAGATTAAGGTATCAGGCCATGCTATGCTAAAGAAACTCATGAGCTAAGAGGAGTAGACTATGCGAATACTCATCGTTGACGATGTTCCCACCAATATTCAACTGGTGGCCTCCATTCTTTCTACTGAAAACTATGATATGGCGTTTGCAAACTCTGGCAAGGATGCCCTGGCACAGATTGCTGAAACAGCTTTTGATCTGATTTTGCTGGATGTGATGATGCCCGAAATGGACGGGCTGGCGGTGGCCAAAATCCTAAAAAAAGACTCTCGAACAGCCCGTATTCCCATTATCTTTTTAACCGCAAAAAGTGACGAAGATAGTATTGTAGAAGGATTCAAAGTGGGTGCTGCTGATTATTTGACCAAGCCCTTTAATCCTTCTGAACTCAAATCCAGGGTGAATACCCATCTGGCCTTGAAAGCCCACGAAGATATGCTGCGCTTGCGCAATCGGGAATTGGCGGAAGCCATTGAAGTAAAAAATCGTATTTTGAGCGTGGCTTCCCACGACTTAAAAAACCCCTTGAGCGCCATCACAGGGTTTGCACAAATGCTCGCACGCTATCCGCTGGTGAAACAGGATGAAGAAGCCTTTGAAATGGTAGATTTTATTTCAAAAGCGGCCGTTCGCATGGGCTCGTTGATTACGGAACTTCTGGACACTGCAGCCCTTGAAATGGGGCGCATTCAGCTGAGGCCCCGTCCTTGTTCTCCCCATCAAGTTCTGCTGGTGACCCTATCGGAGCAAAAACAGGCTGCGCTGAAAAAGTCGCAACAGCTGGCCCTTCTGGATACTGAAGATCACAAGGTCATGGCGGACCCCAATCGTTTAAAACAAGTGTTCGAGAACCTGATTAGCAATGCGCTGAAATACTCCCCCAGCCACGCCACCATTAAAATCAGCTCTCGCGTCACAAACAAGAACTGGTGCCTCCAGATTACGGACCAGGGACCGGGCTTCTCTGCCGAAGATCAAAAACACCTTTACGGGTACTTCCAGCGTTTGTCCGCAAGACCCACTGGAGGAGAGACCTCTACAGGTGTGGGCCTGGCAATTGTTAAGCAAATTGTAGAATTACACGAGGGCAGTATCTCGCTCAAATCCACTTCTAGCAGCGGCTCTTGTTTTGAAGTGTGTCTGCCTCTTCACCCCTAGTAACTCTCTACAGCCACTTTTCAGGCGTTTCAGACCCGTTGTAAAGGAGCTGAGCGTAAATCCAGAATACGCTTACCAAATCCGTCATCAAAGCGTACAATCGCAATAGTGCGCGCACCGCTCTGGTACACTTTCTCCACTTCTCCTTTGCCAAAATCACCGTGAAATACGGTTTCTCCAACCCCCAAATCTGAGAGGTCTTCACCTTCATGGAGGGTCTCTGGCACGGGAATCTGACTTGAAAAATAATTGTCTTCTTTTTTCTGACGGGCGTGCTCTGGTAAATGTTCTTCAATTTCTTCTAGAAAACGCGATCTTTCCTGATAGGAGGACTCGCCCCGCTGGGTACGCTTACGGGCATGGCTCAGATACAATTCGTTTTGTGCCCGGGTCATGGCCACATACATCAAACGACGTTCTTCTTCAATTTGTAAATCGTCCCCCAGATGTTCGGCATCGATAGAACGCACGTGGGGAAAAACCCCTTCTTCCAGTCCGGTAACAAACACCACGGGAAACTCCAATCCTTTGGCGGCATGCACCGTCATCAAACGCACCAACTGGTTTTTCTCTTTGAGATTGTCCACATCAGAAATCAGAGAGAGATGCTGCAAAAAATCGCCCAGTTCTTCTTCGGGATTGTCTGACTCAAATTCCCGCGCCGCCTGAATAAAGGACTGAATATTGTGATCGCGACTCTCAAAACTTTCCTCGTCTCCTGCCAGCGCTTCAGCATAGCCGCTTTCTTCATAAATACGCTCAATCAGTTCAGGCAATTTGAGGGTCGTTTGACGCAGTTGGTCCAGCCATGCGACCCATTCAATAAGGGTATTGCGGGCTTTTTTAGAGGCAGCCTCCAACACGGTGCTATTATGTAGTCCGTCCCAGAGGGTTAAATCCTGCTGCTGTGCCGCCCGCTCCAGATTCTGAACAGATTTGATACCAATGCCCCGTTTGGGCGTGTTAATAATACGCTTTAAATTAATGCTGTCCAGGGGATTATGTAGGACGGTCAAATAGGCCATGATGTCTTTGATTTCTTTGCGCTCGTAAAAACGAAAGGCCCCCAGTACCTGGTGAGGAATATGATTTTGCACGAGTCGCTCTTCAAACAGACGGGACTGGGCGTTGGTGCGATACAAAATACACATATCACCATAATCGTAACCACCGTTGCGATACAGCTGTCGCAGGGTAGCCAGCACATGGTCCGCTTCCTGATACTCATTGGGAAGTGCTTTAAAGCGAATAGACTCCCCTTCACCCCGCGTGCTGATCAACACCTTATCAAAGCGATCCCGATTGTGATCAATCAGGGTATTGGCTGCTTCCAGAATTTCGCGGGTGGAACGGTAATTTTCCTGCAGCTTGATACAGGCGGCAGCGGGATAATCCTTTTGAAAGCGTAAAATAATCTGAAAGTCCGCATGACGAAAAGAGTAAATGCTCTGGTCTACATCTCCCACCACAAAAATATTGTCCTGAGGCTGAGCCAGGAGATGCATAATTTCAAACTGCAGGGGATTGGTATCCTGATACTCGTCAATGAGCACGTACTGAAAATGATTGCCGTAACGCTGTTTGAGTTCGGGAAAGCGTTTGAGAAGCTGGAGCGTGAGCAAGAGCAAATCATCAAAATCCAGGGCGTTATGCACCGCGAGCTGTTCCTGGAAGGTTTCATAGACTTTGGCCAGCGTCAAATCCTGAAAATCGAGATCCTGTTTGCGATAATCCACAGGCAAAAGCCCCTGGCTTTTAAGTCCACTGATTTTTTTAAGCCACTGTCGGGGCTTCACGTCCCGGGGGTCCAAATTCAGCTCACTCATGACAGACTTCATGAGCTTTTCTTGATCGTTGGGGTCGTAAATGACAAAACGTTTGGCGTAACCCAGACGATCAATTTCCTGGCGCAGCAGTCTCAAACACACGCTGTGAAAGGTGCCCATCCACACCCGCTGCACGGTCTTTTCTCCCACCAGGTTTTTCAGCCGTTCTTTCATTTCACGGGCCGCTTTATTGGTAAAAGTCACCACCAAAATTCGGGACGGTTGCACACGATGATGCTGA
>CAYFGW010000126.1:0-14182 GCA_964342365.1 uncultured Candidatus Sericytochromatia bacterium
TTGAGGTCACCCTCATTGGCATCGCCAAAGACGGTCAATGGTATCACGACGCCGAAGGCAAAGTATTACAGGGCTACAGCACTTTTACAGAGCTTGCGCCCGTTAGTCTACAACCAGGCAGTGAAAAACCACTGCTCGTACACGGAAAGACTCCTCAATCCTTAGGTGTAGACGTGGTATTTCCCGTCTTACACGGCACCTATGGTGAAGACGGAGCGGTACAGGGATTGTTAAAAATGCTGGGATTGCCCTTTGTGGGCAGTGGGGTTTTAGGTTCTTCAGCCAGCATGGACAAAGAGCTTATGAAACGCCTGCTGGTGCAGGCAGATATTCCCACCGCACCGTGGGTGAGTTGTCACGCCAGTCAAAAAGAAAACTTTAGCTCTGATTACGTGGCTTCGCAGATTGGAGAGTATCCCTGGTTTGTAAAACCCGCTAACCTGGGGTCTTCGGTGGGAATTCATAAAATTAACAGCGAGGCTGATTTTAAAGCGGCTATAACAGACGCCTTTTTATACGATCAAAAAATTCTGATTGAAAAGGGGCTGGACTGCCGTGAAATTGAGTGTGCTGTCCTGGGCAACCGGGGTAACAGTCAGATTTCGGTGCCCGGAGAAATTGTGGTGAATGCAGAGTTTTACTCTTACGAAGCCAAGTATGTGGATGCTGATGGGGCCACGCTCTGTATTCCTGCAGAACTCAACGACACCGTGCGTCAGCGTATTCAAACCCTTGCACTGAAAACCTTTGAAGTCCTTGAAGCTGAAGGACTGGCCCGGGTGGACTGCTTTTTAACGCACAACAACGAAGTGTATATGAACGAAATCAACACCCTGCCAGGTTTTACTCGTATTTCCATGTACCCCAAACTCTGGGAGGCCACAGGTATCAACTACCGGGATTTACTCAATCAGCTGGTGGATCTGGCACTGATCCGCAGCGCAGAAGAACAAAAGCTCAAAACCAGTTTTTAACGGCTCTTTTTACGCACGTAAATGACCTTATCCACCTCGGCAACGGTGTTCAGGTGACGGTCCTTAATCACAACGGTTCTGACCACATCCATTTTATCAGTGTGCTGTAGGCCATTTGTAACCTGCGCTAAATCGGACTCCGTGAGCGAAAAGAGGGCGCTGACTTTGCCTTTTCCCGGTCTTCGAAAACGAATGGTTGCCGCTTTGTCCCACACCACGTAGTCTTTGCCCAGATTTTGCATATACATGATCATAAAAAAAGGGTCCACCATGGCAAAAAGAGAGCCGCCAAAGTGGGTGCCCACATAATTGGTGTTGTACCAGCGTAAATTCATGGACACGTGCACCCGGCGAAAATCACGCTGAACATAGTCAATACGAATCCCCGCAGCCAGATAGGGTGGCCAGAAGCTCATGATATCCCCAAATTGCTGAGGCTGCATGCGATCTGAAATATGACGAATGGTGTTGGCAGTTAACATAATTGCATTATACAAGCAGAAGAAACGCAAAAGGTCCACACAAGTTCGGCGTTAGCGAAGGCTATAATCAAAGAGAACGAAGAGTATGACGAGGTAAAATCTGTGCGCATTCGCCCCTCCCAACCCGATCCCGAAAATTTCAAAATCGGTCACTACGACGAAGGATTAACAGACCTGGCAGATAAGGTCACTGTCAAAAAAGAGCAGCGCTTTGCCACCCGTGAAGCCGCCACCCAATTTGCCAAAGCCCATCCCGGTGCTGAAATGGTCATTGAAAACCGCGAAACATCCGGTGAATTGGGTTATGACGTTTACTCGGTGACCATTCATGACAAGGGCCAAACCTTGAAAACCGGGGCTGAAATGAAAAATCTGGAGCTGTTTAAAAACCCTTTGCAACATGTGGAAAAGGTGACAGAAAAAGCCACCTCGCGAGCCTTTTTTATAACCGCTGACGGTAAACCCCAGGCCGATATTTATAATAATCAGTTTGATCGCACCACCTTTGACAAAATGCGGGCCACCCTCGGCTTAGACGAAAGCGAACGCTGGTTTGGCATTGTGGACAAATACATGTCCGCCCCCTCACCAGCAGACGCGCTGCCGGAGATTAACACCGCCGAAATACAGGACATGAAAAGCAATTTAAATGCCGGAGACATTGTCATGACCGGCAATAACGGTTCCTTTATTCACGCCATTGTTTATGTGGGACAGGATCCTGAACTCCAGGCTCAGCTCGAAAAAAACTGGGGACTTGAACCCGGGGCCCTCAAAGATGAAGGGCTCATTATGCATGCTCTGGCGGTGGATGAAGACAAAGGGGAACGCAAAGCAGGCGGCACCGGCGTGGTGCTGGACACCATTGAAAGCTATTTAGAACGCCACCCCCGGGATACCATGATTGCCGTGGAAGTCAAAGGAGCCACCGAAGCGGATCGCAAAGCGGTGATTGCAGAAGGCAAAAAAATGGTGGGCCGTCCTTATGACAACGGATTTAACACTTTTGACGATAAAAATATTTACTGTACGGAATTTGTACACAAGGCCTGGATGGCTGCTCCAAATACCGACCCGCAATTTGAGACGCAACTCTACCCGCTGGTGCCTCAAACCTCAGCCCCCGTTTCAGGCTTTCTATATGACAAAGTGCCTCAGAGCCTGCAAATGCTCATGAAAGACGACGGGTATTTGTACCAGGAAATGATTATGACGGATGGTTTAATTACCAGTCCGGCGGTAGACATTAAGTGGGCCAATCAAAATGCCGATCAGTCTGAGTTCTTCAAAAAGCACGAACGCTGGGCAGACGGCATGGACGGTAAGGTGTCACGAGGATACAAAAACCTGATTCAGGAACATATTCCCCAACAGGCCAGCCGTTCCCATACGATTCTTGAGCGGATTCAATCTCAGTCGGCCGCCACCCGCGCACGCATGGATAGCGACCATTGAAAACACTCGCCAGGTGTGATGTCTTAGTCATCGGAGGTGGTTCAGCCGGCTCTGCAGCTGCCATTGCCGCCGCCCGCAGCGGTGCTCATACCATCCTGGTGGAATACCAGAGTTTTCTGGGCGGCACGTCTACGGGTGCACTGGTGGCTCCCATGATGGCCAATCATTTAAAAAAGCAGCCCCTGAATCAGGGCATTTACCTGGAAGTGCTCAAAGATTTACTGACCACCGGTGATGCTGTGCAGTACAAAGACGGAAACATGGGCTGGTTTAACCCGGAAATGCTCAAATGGGTTTTAGAAGCCAAAGCTGTGGAAGCGGGTGTGGATATCTGGTATAACGTGGCGCTGTCCGATGCCGTGGTCAAAGACGGTGTGTTAACGGGGGCTGTAGTAGAAACCAAAAGCGGACGTGGCATCGTGGAAGCCAGGGTCTTTATTGATGCTTCCGGCGACGCGGATCTGGCCTTCAGAGCGGGGGTACCGGTGGAACAGGGGCGAGGAGAACAGATGGAGAATCAGCCCATGGCCCTGCGTTTTAATCTGGGCAACGTGAATTTGCAAAAGGCTCAGGATTTTTTCAGTAAGCTGGGTGAATTTGACTGGACAGATAATCCCGTTCATCCTGAGATTCCCCTCTGGACCACCGCCGCCACCTGGGACAAGGACTGGCCACTCACGCCTCTCTTTGAACAGGCCGTGGAGGCAGGAGACTTGAGTGAAGATGATGCGGCGTATTTTCAGATTTTCACCTTACCGGGCCGCCCGGGAGAAGTGACTTTTAACTGCCCCCGCATGGACCACTTAAAACACGCCATGGACTTCCGCCAGCGCAATCAGGCCATGATCGAAGGCAAACAGCGCATTGTGCGGCTATGGCGTTTTTGTCAAAAGTATTTAGAGGGTTTTGAAAAAAGCTATATTGTGCAAATTGCGCCCATGCTGGGCATTCGTGAATCCCGGCGCATTGTGGGTGAGTACGTGCTCACCTCCGAAGATTTTTTTGCGGCCCGTAAATTCAAAGACGCCGTGGCCCGTAATAATTACCCTATCGACATTCACTCCCGTGACGAAAACGGCGGGCTGCATCACATGCAGGCGGGAGATTATCACGATATTCCCTTTCGCTGTCTGGTGCCTTTAGATATTGATCAACTGCTTGTGGCAGGCCGGGCTCTTTCGGCGGATTTTGCCGCGCAGGGCGCCGTACGCATTATTCCCAATTGTTACGCCATGGGGGAAGCAGCGGGTGTCGCTGCTGCCCGCTGCGCAGCTCAGAATATGACTGTGCGAAACTACGCCCTCAGCTACCATAGCGAATTAAGCCCCGTTTAACTTTTCGCTAAATTCCGGCATTTGAGTCCCTTTAGCTATTGAAGTCAAAGGCAAAATCTCCTATATTAAAAGCATAACTCGCGTAGAAGGATATACAAATTATGGGCTCCATTTCCAACACCCCCTCATTAAGCAATAACCCCCTGGCCAGTCTGGGTCAAAAACCCATGGTGGTTACCGTAGACGGAACGCCTCTTAAAGGGAAAGTGAATCAGCTCAAAGACGGCGTCACCGTCGAACAGGCCATGGAAGCCGGCAAAAGCGACAGCGTCGATCAGGTTTATGTAGAAGCAGGCGGCAAGAACTTTGTCATTCAGGGTGAAGCGCTGGACATTAAAGATATCAAAAAGGGTGATTTCACCCAGATTTATATCGGTGACGACCCCATACGTGCCAGTATTACAGGTATCGACAATGAAGCCAATACCATGAAAGAAGCTGCCTGGAATCTGGGCACCAAAATTGGTGTAGGTGGCGCAGTGGCTTCTGTAGCTCTCGGCATTGTAGGGACAGCCATGGAAAGCGGTCCTGACGCAGGAGGCGCCGCTATGGCAGGCATGATGTTCGGCGCAATTTTCACCGGTGTTGCAGGCGTATCTGCCGTCGGTGGAGCCACCGTCGGTGCTTTCAAAGGCTCAGACGCGGGCTTACAGGGACTGATTCAACAATAATGTCCTGCAACAACAGAATCAAACACGCCCTTTGCGGCGTGTTTTTGCTAGGATTTACGCTTCCTGTCCACGCCCAGACGCTTGCTCAAAAAGTGACCCTGCCGCCTCAGGAACAGCCGCGAATCAGCTCAGATAGCGAAGACACCGGCATGATTTCTCTGCCAAGCCCGTTTTCCGTCAAAACCACCAGCGCCCGACTGCTGTCAATTTTGCAAAAAGAAAAGTTCAGAGTATTTGCAGACATTGATCATCAGGGCAACGCCAACAGCGTCAAACTGGCGCTGCGCCCCACGCGACTGATTATTTTTGGCAACCCCAACGTGGGTACCCAGTTGATGCACGAGAATCAAACGCTAGGCATTGACCTGCCCATGAAATTTCTGGTGTGGGAAGCCATTGATCACCGGGTATATATTTCCTGGAACAATCCTTATTATCTGGCCAAACGCCACGGTATTTCTCCCAAACTCACACTGCTGAGCAAAATTAGCAAAAAACTTTACGAGATCGCTGAAGCAGCAAGTCACTCTCCTAAAAAATAGAGTTGACTAGCTCTGCAAACGATTTAAGTCCTGCATAAATCCAGGATAGGAAACCGCAATACAGTCGGGGTCATCAATCTGATGATTTCCTTCGACCACCAGGCCAGCCAGCACGCCGGTCATGGCAATACGGTGATCGTGAAAACACGTCCACTTGCTGCCCTGAAGAGGCTGTTTTCCGGTCACATCAAAACCATCGGGATAGTCTTTCCAAATGGCACCCATGGATTGAAGATTCTGACCCATGGCCGCTAAGCGGTCGCATTCTTTGACCCGCAGTTCTTCAGCTCCGCGCACCCGCGTGGTCCCTTCCGCCTGCGTTCCCAGCAGCGCAATCAAAGGCACTTCATCCACCAGAAAAGGAATGTCGCGGGCTTCAAGGGTCACGGCCTTCAACGGCGCATAACGTAAGTGAACCTGACCCATCGGCTCGGTTTGTGCTCCCTGCTGTTTCCAACTGATTTCAGCTCCCATGCCCTTTAATACTTCAAAAAAGCAGATACGCGTGGCGTTCAAAGACACCTGTTCAAGGGTTATTTCACTACCGGGCACCATCGCCGCCGCCGCCAGCCAGAAGGCCGCTGAAGAAGGATCGCCGGGCACACTAAAATCACAGGCGGTCAGTTTCTGGCCCACGGGCAGCGTGATGTGATCTGCCCCCTGCTCTAGCTGTACCCCAAACGCCGGCAACATTTTTTCGGTATGATCTCGACTGTCCAGACGACCGGAAAGCACCACGGGTTCCTGACTATAAAGCCCGGCCAGCAAGAGCGCACTTTTTACCTGAGCGCTGGCAATGGGAAGAGCATAGCTTCCTCCCCTTAAGGGAGTGGTGCGGGCTTCAAGGGTTACCGGCGGGTATTTTTCTCGCGTTAAGGTTATATTTGCCCCCAGCCCATTCAGCGGCTGCGCCACGCGCGTCATGGGGCGTTTGGATAAAGAAACGTCTCCTGTGAGGGTACTGGCAAAGGGCTGAGCTGCCAGAATACCCATGAGTAAACGAAAGGTGGTTCCTGAATTACCACAATCCAGAGGGGCAGCAGGAGACTTTAGCCCGGACAACCCAACCCCGTGAACGCGCCCGGCTTCAAAGTCGATGTTCACGCCCAGTTGCTGTAAACAGCGGGCGGTAGAACGAACGTCTTCACCATCCAGCAATCCCGAAAAGTGAGAGACGCCTTCTGAAAGCGCACCCAACATGAGACAGCGATGAGAAATAGATTTATCACCGGGGACCCTGAGTGTTCCTGTTAGTGGCATCATTTAGCTCCTTTACCCCCCCATTTTATGTCTGAACATCATAACACGGGTATAATACCGGGTATGAAACGACCAGTATTGCTTTTGATTCTAATGACCGTGGCGCTCTGCGGGGTTATGTTTGTGGTCATTCGCAACATGGATCCCCCCAAACCTCAGGCCGCAGTGTATGAAGTCTTCTTTACCACACCGGGTCAGGAGCGTACAGACTCACTGGACAAAAAGGCCTGCCAGTGGATTGCCACAACCCAGAAAAAGCTGGATATTGCCGCCTTTGACATTGATTTGCCCTGTGTGGAGCAAGAACTGACGCAGCTGCACAAAAAGGGGATTCCGGTACGCATTGTTACGGACACCGATCACGAAACTCAGGAAATCAACAACCTCAAAAAAGCAGGACTGCCCATATTGCTCGACGATCGCAGCGCCTTTATGCATAATAAGTTTTTGGTCAAAGACGATGAGCACGTGTGGACAGGCTCTCTCAATTTGACCAAAAACGGTATTCATCGCAATAACAATAACGTCGTTCAAATTCACGATACGCAAATTGCGCGACTCTATACCGCAGAATTTGAAGAAATGTTTGCGGGAGAATTTGGTCCCCGTTCCCCCCGACAGTCCATGCCCGCCTTATTTGCCCCACAGGGCCATAAAATTGAAGTATTGTTTTCTCCTGAAGACCCTGTAAAAGAACGTATTTTAGACGTGGTCAGAGGCGCCAAACAAAATATCGTCTTTATGGCCTTTGCCTTTACCGATGACGCTCTCGGCAAGCTTCTGGTGGAAAAAGTCAAAGCGGACGTAAAGGTGCAAGGCGTGTTTGAAAAAACCGGCTCCAAAAGCAAATACAGCGAATATAGTCGTCTGAAGCGGGCCAAAGCGGATGTGCGCCGGGACGGAAATAAGGGCATTATGCATCATAAGGTGATTATTGTTGACCAGAAGACCGTGATTACCGGCTCCTATAACTTCAGTAAAAACGCCGATAAAAGTAACGACGAAAACGTGGTTATTCTTCACGATAATCCCGCAGCGGCAAAACACTTTTTAGAAGAATTTCAGCGGGTATATGCCCTTGCCAAATAGTTCTCTACTGGTCACCGAAGAATTAGGGCGAACTCTGGGGCAGACGGAAGTGCTCAAAGGCATTAATCTCAGCATTCATGCCGGGGAATTTGCGTCAATTATGGGGCCCAGCGGCAGCGGTAAAACCACGTTACTGTACCTGTTAGGAGCGTTGGATCAGCCCTCCACAGGGAAAATCTTGCTGGACGGGGTGGAGTTAACGGGTTTAAAAGATGACGAGCGTAGCAATTTGCGTCAGCGCTATCTGGGCTTTGTGTTTCAATTTCACTATTTACTACCCGAACTGAATGCGTTAGAAAATGTGGCTATCCCCGCCATGCTAGCAGGTATGCCCCGTGCTCAAAGCGAAACGCGGGCCGTTTCTCTCTTAGAAAAAGTGGGTTTAAGCCATCGTTTAAAACATCGTCCTGCTGAGCTGAGTGGGGGAGAACAGCAGCGGGTGTCCATTGCGCGGGCCCTGATGAATCGACCCCGTTTGATTCTGGCAGACGAACCCACGGGCAATCTAGACAGCGAAAACACCCACAAAATTTTTGAGCTTCTGGACACCCTCAATCGCGAAGAAAACCTGGCCATTGTGCTGGTGACCCACGATCCTAAACTCGCGGAAAAAACTCACCGCCACATCTATCTGGAAGATGGTCAGGTAAAGTTAAGCAACGTTTAAGCTTCTTACAACCCTTGTTTAAAATCCATGTTTTCGACCTTTTTTTGTAGTATAACTAGAATAACAGCGTAGAGAAGAGGATTTTTCACATGAGTTTATTCAAGCAAGTCATTTTAGGCACCCTGAGTTTAGGTATTCTTTCCACCGTAGGCTGCGGTTCTCGCCAAGCCCACACCAACGTAGCGCCTTTTGCCCGTCAGGCCCAGGCCACTCAGTTTGGCGCATTTAACGCCAGAAATAACGCCACAAGAAACTTTCGCGCTTTGGGTAGCAACCACCAGATTCACTTCGTCAACGCCTATGCCGAAACCATCCAGCAAAACGAACCCCTGGCGCGCCGTGACAACGACGGCCCTGCACAGGCCCTTTTACAAGTCATTACCTCAGCTCGTCAAACTCTGGATGTGGCCCTGTATGACCTGGGCGATATGGGAGTAGCTGTGGCCCTGGCCGAAGCCAAGCGCAGAGGCGTCAAGGTCCGCTTTATTACCGAAAATCAAAACGTTATTCCCAAGGGCATGGAGTTGGAAAAAGGCACCCAGCAACCCACTCGCGACACCATTGTCGTTCTGCAAAAAGCCGGCATTCCCGTGGTAGACGATAACCGTTCTGGCCTGATGCACCATAAATTCGCCATTGCGGATAACAAAACCGTCTGGATGGGTTCCACCAACGCCACGTCCACCAGCCTGTATAACCACAACAACAACGCCATGACCCTGAACAATGCTCAACTGGCAGAAAACTACACCTACGAGTTTAACCGCATGTTTGTGGACGGCATCTTTGGCGCCAGAGGCCCCAAACGCCAAATTCCTCACCCCGTCATCAAAACCGCCAACGGCACCATTCGCACCTTCTTCTCTCCCAAGGGTGGTGGTACGGAAGCAATTCTGGACGTGGTGAACCGCGCTAAAAAAGACATCTCTTTCATGACCTTTTCTTTCACCGATAAAAACATTGCGGGTGCCATGATTGCCAAAAAGCAAGCGGGCTTAAGAGTTGAGGGCGTTTATGACCAGTGCCTCGGCTACGGAAAATACTCTACCTATCACATGATGCGTCAGAACAAGGTATACACCCGCATGGACGGCAACGAAGCCCTGCTTCACCACAAGGTGATTCTGGTAGACGATACGGTCATTACCGGTTCTTTCAACTTTTCCGCCAGCGCCGACAAGAGCAATAACGAAAACATGCTTATTATTGAAGACCGCAACGTAGCCAACGCTTACAAGCAGGAGTACAGCCGCGTGATGAAGGCCGCCAAGGTGAACAATCCTCCCCCGAACCACTGCCCCGGCCGCCCTGCACCCACCCCTCGCGCCGGAAATTAATATGTCCGTAAAAACGATGGCCACCGTCCTTGCAGGCGGTGGCCTTTTCCTCACCTTATTCTCCGGCTGTCGTAGCGCTATGCCGACACCGTCTGTGCAGCAGATGCCCACCCGGGCGGTTCGTGCTCAAACACAGCTTGCGGCTCAACCGCTTTCTGCCAAGTATGCTCTGGAACGGGCCGAGCGCTATGCTCTGGCCTGGTCACCTGAAGCCACCCTCACCCACGTTTTTGGGCAGCATATTACCGCACAGGGTTTACCTCACAAAACCCGGGGAAGCTGGACCTTTTCCTTTGTGGATTACGATGCGCCCCACAAGGGTTTTCAGGTGCATATGCAGTCAGGACAGGCCGATCAGAAAATGGCCCTGCCCGCCCGACGTCTGCCCCGGCAGGAACCTCTTGAAATCCGCGCCTGGAATCTGGATTCTAACCGTTTAATCACACAGGCCAAAACCCTTTTTCCCAACCTGTCAACGCCGCTCCCTGACCTGGAGCTCACCGCTTCGGACCGTCGTCTGGTGTGGTCTCTGGGCCAACAGCAACTGGTAGACGCCATGAACGGACGTCGATTCACCCCCCATGAAGTATTACGAAATCCATAACGAAATCTATAAGACCCTCAAAGAAAAAGGCGCGGTGGGCTGGGACGGAGCCACGTCTCCAGAACAACTGCTTGCCCACAGTATCAATAAAAACCTTTCGTCGAATTTGAAAGCGTTTTTTCCTAAAATAGGTGCTGCCAGAGCCCTGGATCTGGGAACGGGCACCGGAACCGCTGCCTTATTTTTGGCACAGCAGGGTTTTGAAGTCAAAGCAATGGAGGCCTCACCTGAGGCAGTCAACATCGCCCGACAAAATGCCAGAGCACTGGACGTAAAGATTGACTTTGAAGTCCAAGACTTACTTCAAGCTCCGCCAGCGGCACAAGCCGATTATGAACTGGTGGTAGACAGTTCCTTTTTGCACTGTATTGTAGCTCTAGCGGAAAGAGAAAAAATCTATCGCTGGGTTCAAAGTCATCTCAAACCCGACGGCTATTTTTTTATACACACCATGGTACAACCCCCCAACAATGCGCCCGTTTTTGAAAAGAGTCCTTTTGTTTTTGAAGACAGTGTGCTCTGGAGTCCAAACCCCAGAAACTGGGATGTAGACACACAAACCTTTAGTCAGGGAGAAATGTTTCCGCATCGACGCATCTACAGCGTGGAATCTCTTGAAAAGGAACTTGAAGATAACGGTTTTCAGATTCTCAAGCGAGACGTTTCTCTCAATGAAAAAGAGCCATCCCTTTATGTAGGATGGCTCAAAAAAGCGAACTAAAGGTTTAGTTCACGCCAATTACTTCACGCCAATGGCGGTCAAACGTTCGTTTAAATAATCATCGGCGGTCAGACCGGGCACCAGCACCACTTCGGGGCGGGGGTGCAAAAAGAGGGGCATAGAAAGGCGCGCGCTGCGATCCGAAGCGTCAGGATTCACCACGCGGTGGGTGGTGGATTTGTAATACCCTTCTGTACATTTTTGCAGCATATCGCCAATATTTACAGCAATGCTGGTCCGGTCACAGGGCACATCATGCCAGTTGCCTTCAGCATCTTTGACCTGTAAACCGCTGGTGGTCGCTCCCACAAGAGCAGTTAAGAGGTTAATGTCTTCATGGGCAGCAGCACGCACTGCGCCTGTGGGAATTTCTTCCGTGAGCGGAGGATAATGAATAATCCGCAACAGGGTCTGGGGGCTATCCTTCATCATCTGACTTAGAGGCATGGATAGTTTTTCGGCAATGTCTTTGGGAAGATGCTCTTCGACCCACTTCAGTAAGGTAGAGGCCAGTTCGGACAGTTGGCGATACATTTCGAGCGACTTCTTGCTCAGCTCTTCAGGAAAACGTCCGTCCGGGTAGATGTGATAAAACTCTTTTAGGTCTTTTTGTTTGGAGCCCACGGCCACCTCTGAAATGCTGGGCGGAAAATAACCGTCCTGCCGCTCAGGGTCACGCATGTATTTCTCTTTGAGGGCATCGTCAGCAAAAAAGGTTTTCCAGTCTTCATACACCTCATCAATGAGGTCTTGATCAATGGGATGGTTATACAGCACCCCAAAACCGGTTTCCCGCAGGGAGCGGGCAAATTCTGCTGAAGCGTTGTCAGCGGTATAGTCAACTTTTAAAACGTTCACAGGGAAATCTCCAATAAAGTATTGCCTTCATCATATGCAATCGATTATATGGCTGACAAGACGATACATCACATCCTTAGTGCCGTTGTCGCCACTTTCTCCAGCCCAGAAAGCCCAGAATGGCAACGGCATAAGAAAAGCCTTCACCGGCCCCTTCAGAAACAGGCACCGGCGTATTGGGCGAGTGACAGGCACAGCCCGCCGCCGTTCGCACGGTATTGCCCGAACTGTCCACACCAATATTGCGATTATCAGGCGCAAGCACTCGATTCAGGCGTTCACTTTCGTCTCTAATGGTCACCGCTGGCCCGCTAGTACTCAGGGTTTGTACCACCGCCGCTGCGGGCAATAAGGTGGGGTTATTTTCAGCACTTCCCCCACCGTCTACCGGAGGTTGAAAGGTGTATTTCAAGCCAGAGGGCGTGGTGATTTCAATAGGGGCCTCACTGAAGGTAACGCCGCCGTGACATTTGCGAACTCCCGTGGCGTTACGCTGCGCTGACACATCTTCAAGATCGGGATTGTAGTCAAAGGTGGGATCAACAGTCATTTCTTCGGGTGAAAGGGTCGTGTACAGCGCGGTGAGATAAGCATGCTTTTCAAAGAGTCTGGCAATATCCTGACGGGGCTTGACCAGCGTGTCCATGAGTTCCTGAATAGCATTGGCGGTATTGACCGTAATTTCGGCCCGTTCCAGACTGTCGGCGTAACGCTGTAAATTGCCGTAAAACACGTCATTGTCCACCTGTTGCGCGTCGTCGGGTTTGGGAATATGCCGACTCAAAAAAGAAATATACTGATCCTGCTGAAAGGTAACACCGGGACGGCCGCCCGTATTGAGCGGTTGCGTGGTGAAGAATTCCCGGGCGCCTTCGGCAAACAGCAGAGGGTCGGTAAGGGGACGCAGATTTTCAGGATTGATACTTTCAGCGGATACCACCGATAAATCCACGGCACTGCTTTCTCCAGCATATTCCGTCACAAAAGCCCGGCCCCCCGCTTCGTTCATGGCCTCGGTAACCACACTGCGGTAGTTGCTGCCCTGCTGTAACCAGTTAATACGCGCCTCGTTGATTTTCACGTGGGGGTAATTGACGGGAATCGCCCGTTCCTCTCCCAGCAGCCACACCTGCACGTCCATATCGTCCTCGGCGGCCACAGCGGTGAGCTGAATCGGAATCATGGGCTTATCGGCTTTATAACGCATGACAATGGGTTTGAGATCGCCATCGGTGCGATCTTTGCGGAGCTTAAGGGCCAGTAAAAGCATATCGTTTTTGATATAAGGGTCTAACAAGGGGTCCACCTGCGGCGGCACGTCATAACCGTTGTCTCTGAGCCATTGTTTGAGGGTTTCGGGGTCATCACCTTTGAGCACTACTGATTCAAAAGGCCCCACCTGTTCTTGTGACAACACCTGTACGCGAGCGGATTCGGCAGACGCAGAATCCAGCGCCGCGCCAGCGGTAGGCGCTCCGAAGCGATCAAAGAAACCATCTTCAGAACGACACTCTCCTTCGGTGGTCACCTGAATATTAAACTGAGGGCGGGTGGTGGCTCGCAGGGTCTGAAAGAGTTCATCAGAACCAATGCCCAGTTCGGGCTCACTGGGCACGGGCACAATCCAGGAAAAATTTTCAGAGGGGCCGGTGTACTGAATTTGCACATGCGCCACCATATCTTCACCATCTTTGGCAAAGAGAATGCGCTCTGCCGCCTGATCCACCGGCTGCTGCAAGGAGCAGAAAAAACCGCCGCAGGCATGGGCTGCCGGTGTTAAAACGGGGATAGCCATCAAACCTGAGGCCAGTAAACTCAAAGCCAAAGCGGATTTCAAAATCTTCATTAATTCAACCTCTATTTGTTTTTTCGTTGTTTGCGCCAGCCCAAGAAGCCCAGTAAAACCAGCGCATAGGACAAGCCCTCCCCAGCGCCCTCACTGGCAGGTGTGGGCGTATTGGGAGAATGACAAGCACAGCCTGCTCCGCTTTGCACCTCAGGCTCCACAGGGAGGGTCACCACGGGGCGTTCTGAGGGTGAGGCCTCAGAAGAACGCACCGGCACAGACGTAGCCGCTGAACGCGAGGGGGCGGTGGTGGGCGAAACCGTTGGCGCGGCAGTGGGAGCAACAGTGGGGACAGCAGTTGGCGTCGGAGTCGTGCCACTACCGGAAGCCTGCTGAATTTTT
>CAYFGW010000127.1:0-14033 GCA_964342365.1 uncultured Candidatus Sericytochromatia bacterium
AGCGGCGGGCGCAGCAGTGAAACCCTGCTCAAAATGAAGAAGATGGGCTTTCAAAACGTGCTGAACTTAGAAGGCGGCTTTATGGCCTGGAAGCAAGAAGGATACCCCATACAGGAATAGACCTATGATGAAAAAACGTTTTTTTTCGCTATTACTGGCGAGTACGCTCCTCTGGACCACCGGTTGTGAAGACGAGGGCCTGAGCTTTAATGTGAGCGAACAGCAAATTGAGAGCAGAATGAAGGGCTATTTCCCACTGCATAAAGAAGCGCTGCTGGGGCAGCTTCAGTTGGACTTGCAACAGCCTGATTTGATCCTCAGAGACGGTTCTGACCGTGCGGAGTTGGTATTGCAGAGCAAAGTTACCACTGCCGGCACCACCTGGCCCGGGGATATTCGTCTGTCTTTTGGGATAGACTACGGACCGGACACGGGCACTTTTTACCTGGTGGAGCCTCGCGTAGAAGCCTTAAACATAGACGGTCTGCCCACCCGTGTGTCCACGGGAGTTGTGCAGTATATTCTGCCCGTGGTGCAGCAGTATTTGACAAAAGTGCCCGTTTATACGCTTAAGAAAACCACCGGGCAAAACGTGGCCCGGCACAGTCTTAAGCAGGTGGCCATCAAAGATCGCAACGTCAAAGTGACTCTGGGTTGGGTCAAGCAGCCATAAACCAAAAATGCAAAATATGTTAATTTTTTATAAAAAAAGCAGATGCCTAATGTTTTCTTAACTGTAGTTAACTCTTTTCCTATGATTTAATGCAATTAATATCTGACAGGAAGTAACTGACTTGAAAATTGCCATCATTGGCAGCGGTATTTCTGGATTGACCGCTGCAAAGCATTTGTATGAAAATCATGAGATTACCCTTTACGAAGCGCGAGAGCGACTCGGGGGGCACACCCATACTGTTGAAGTGAAGCGTCCCGAAAAAACCTATCATGTGGATACCGGCTTTATTGTCTACAATCGGCGCACTTACCCCAACTTTTGTAAAATGATGAACGACATTGGGGTGATCGGTAAAGAAACCCGTATGGGTTTTTCGGTGAAGTGTGAGCAAACGGGCCTTGAGTACAATAGCGAAAGTATTCGGCAATTGTTTGCCCAGAAACGCAATCTGTTTAAGCCTCGTTTCTGGCGCATGATCCAGGATTTGCTGCGCTTTCAAAACACCGCCGCCGGGCATTTGGAAGACGGACGCGGTGAAATGCCTTTTGGTGACTATTTACGGGCCGAAGGCTTTTCAGACATTTTTATTCACAAGTTTATTGTGCCCATGGGTTCAGCACTCTGGTCCAGTTCCTATGAACAGATGTTTCGTTTTCCCGCCAAGTTTTTTATTCGTTTTTTCAAAAACCACGGCTTACTCACCATTAGCGATCATCCCCAGTGGCTCGTGGTGCCGGGGGGGTCTTCACGCTATGCGGAGCGTTTGATTCAGCCTTTTGCGGATCGCATCCGCTACAGCAGTCCCGTAAAGTCTGTGCTGCGGGAGCACGGAAAGGTGGTGGTGCGCACCGACTATGATGAGGCCGTTTATGACGGCGTGGTCATGGCCTGTCACGCAGATCAGGCCCTGCGCATGCTGGCACAGCCCGATCCCGAAGAGGAGCGTTTGCTCTCCGCTTTCCCGTATCAAAAAAATGACGTGGTACTCCACACCTGGGACAAAATTCTCCCCCGTCAGCGTTCTGCCTGGGCCAGCTGGAATTACCATATCCCCCAAAACATGCCCGATCTGGCCTGCCTTACCTACGATATGAATATTCTCCAGGGGATTCAGGCACCGGTGACCTTTTGCGTCACCCTCAACTACCCAAATCCCATTCCCGAGGAACACGTGATTCGTCGTCTGGTGTATCATCACCCGATTTTCACCCCTGAAAGTGTGGCGGCCCAGCGGGAGCAAAACGCGCTCAATGCCCGGAGCAACATTGTGTACTGCGGCGCTTACTGGCGCTACGGTTTTCACGAAGACGGTGCCTGGTCGGCCCTCAATGCGGTGGAGAGTTTACTGTCCTACCGTCCTTCTTCTCTGGCGGCCTGAGGATGACGAATTCAGCACTTTATGTGGGTACCGTACAGCACCGCCGTGATTTTAAAGCCAAGCATCATTTTCGCTATCCGATCTTTATGGTGTATCTGGATCTTATGGAAGTCGATACGGTGATGCCCCGGGGCTGGCTCTGGAATATTGAAAAGCCTGCGCTGGTCTCTTATTGGCGCAATAACTATTTGCCCTCTGCAGAGCGGGATTTGTCCACCGCCGTGCGTTTGCTGGTGAAGCAGCGCAGTGGTCATACTCCCACAGGCCCCATTCGGATGCTCACCCACCTGAGCTATTTTGGCTATTGCTTTAATCCGGCCACGGTGTTCTATTGTTTTCACCCCGATGGCAAAACCCTGGACTGTGTGGTGATTGAAATTACCAACACCCCCTGGGAAGAACGCTATGCCTACGTGCTCACCGAAAATCTCGGTACGCCACAGCGCCATCATTATCAGAAGGAAAAAGTGTTTCACGTCTCGCCATTCTTTGAATTGGATCATGACTATGACTGGTATCTGACGACCCCGCAAGATTACCTGTCCCTGTACATTCGCAACACCCGGGAAGGCAAACAGGTGTTTGACGCCACGCTTTCTCTACAACGGGAACCCCTAACGCCCCGACACTTGCTCAAAACTCTGGGCAAATTCCCCTTTATGACGGCCCAGGTATGGGCAGGCATTTACTGGGAAGCCACCAAATTATTGATCAAGAACGTCGGGTATCACAACCATCCTTTGGATTATAAAAAAGAAAGAGGTCCCCATTATGTCCACCATGATTCCATCCATCGCCCATGATATTGCCTGGTTAGAAAATAAACATTATCCGGAAATGCTCACCGGTTTTTTCAGAGATGCCCTCCTTAAAAAAATGCGCGGTATTCAAACGGGTTGCGCCATCATTGAAGATCGCAACAGTCGTTACGTCCTGGGAGATCTGCACAGTGAGCTAAAAACCACCATTCGCGTGCACAATCGCCAGTTTTATCCGCTGTTGGTGCTGCGAGGCAGTCTCGGGGCCGCAGAAAGCTATATTCGTGGCTACTGGAGTACGGACGATCTGGTGACGGTGTTTCGGATTTTGCTGCGGAATTTAGACACCCTCACGGGGCTTGAAAAAGGCATGGCCCGTCTGATGCGTCCGGTGCAAAAAATTCACTACGCCATGAAGTCCAACACCCTCAAAGGCAGCAAAAAAAATATCCTGGCCCATTATGATTTGAGCAACGATTTTTATAAGCTCTTTCTGGATGAAAGCATGACCTACTCAGCGGGGATTTTTACCACCCCCGATACCACGTTAGAAGAAGCCCAGTATGAAAAGCTGGATCGCCTGTGCCGCAAGCTGAATTTACAGCCCCACGATCAGGTGCTTGAAATTGGTACCGGCTGGGGATCGCTGGCTTTGCACGCGGCCACCCACTACGGCTGCCATGTCACCACCACCACCATTTCTGATGCTCAGTACACGCTGGCCAAAGAGCGTATTGAAGCTGCCGGCCTCACCGATAAAATTACCTTGTTGAAACAGGATTATCGCCAGTTAGAAGGCCAGTACGACAAGCTGGTGTCCATTGAAATGATTGAAGCCGTGGGCCACAAATATATTCCCACCTATTTTCAGCACTGCAGTCGCTTACTCAAACCCGATGGTATCATGGCCTTACAGGGGATTACCCTGGCAGATCAGCATTTTGACACCTATTTGAACACCATTGATTTTATCAAAAAGTATGTGTTCCCCGGCGCCTGTCTGATTTCTCAGCAGCACGTCTTACAGGTGCTCAAGGACAAAACCGACCTGCGGGTGGTGCATCTTGAAGATATTGCCCTGGACTATGCCAAAACCTTAAAAATCTGGCGGGAACGCTTTTTTGAAAATATTGAAGCGGTGAAAAACTTAGGCTTTAGCGAAGCGTTTATTCGCCTCTGGGAATTTTACTTAACCTATTGTGAGGGAGGGTTCAGAGAACAGTACATCGGCGACATTCAGTTGGTGTTGGCCAAGTCGGGGAACGTCAATTTAAAAATCAATTGACAACTAACCTCTGTCCTTAATATGATCATAGAAGAACCGTTTGATTATATTTGTTGTGGATCCATGAGTCATGAAAAAAGTCCTTTCAGAAAAGAAATTACACGCCGCTGCTGAAAAATACATTCAGGAGAGCCTTACTAAACGCCTGCATCGCATTATGGTGGATTTGACGGACGTGTTTTTACACCAGTGTCGTCATGAGGTGGTGAAAAAAGAGCCTGGGTTGGAATGTGATGAAAAGGTGATCAATACTCACATTGATTATCGTTTACAGGACTACCCGCTGGTGGGAGACTTTTTAAAAGAAGCCAGTGGAGACTGTCGCCCGGATTATTTGCAGGGGTACGGAGAATATCCGGAAACCTTTGAAAATTGGGTGCTTGAAAGTATTGAAACCTTACTGTATCTGAAACTGGGAAACTATATCAAAAACAAGCTCCATATGGAGCCTCAGGACATGTTCTCAGCGGCTTCTGAGCGGGTGATCAGTCGGTTGCTCAGTACTCAGGGCCACAAAGAGTTAAAACAGCTTCAGGCCACGGATATGTCCTGGATGGTGACCTCCTGTCGGGATGAGGCAGAACAACTGGCGGAAGAAAACTGGCGTGCTCAGGAAGCGGCTATCTGGCAAGAAATTGAAGACAATCAGACGGCGCAACATATTCAGCACCAGGCCCATTTTTTACTGCAACGCCGCAAGTATTTGCTCAAAGATTTTGAAGAGCTCTTAGGTATTCTTCATACTCTCAAAGAGCTGGTGCCCGAAGAAGATTTCCTGACGTATTTGCAAAGCACCTATTTTGCCGAACGGGTTTCCGTGGCGGTATTTTCGCGCATTCAAACCCGCTTTATTCACTACGATCAGAGTAGTTAACGCTCGTTAATTAGCGCCCCTTAACCTTCGTGGGTATTGACCCGTTCTAAAATAGCGCTGATGTCCGTTTCAAAGGGAGTGGTGCCGTCACATAAAATATGAGCCTTGTGTTTACTGGGTTCCACAAAAAGGTTGTGCATGGGAGCCACCTGAGAGTAAAACTGGTCATATACGCCCTGTTCTGTGCGTCCCCGTTCTTCAGTGTCCCGGCGCAGACGACGCGCGTAGCGAATGTCTTCTGGAGCGTCCACAAAAATAGACAGATCGAAGTGTTCTAAAAAAGATGCTGACGAATAAATCAGGATCCCCTCCACAATAATCACCCTTTTCGGGGGGAACGTGGTGGTTTTTGCCAGACGTTTGTGGGTGGCAAAGTCGTAAAAGGGCACTTCAATGGTCTGTTCCTGCTTGAGCTGCTGTAGGTGAGCAAAGAGCGCTGAAAATTCCAGGGCATCCGGGTGATCAAAGTTCACCGCCCCACCATCTTTATCAAAACGGTGGCTCTGGTCAATATAGTAGCTGTCCTGATATAAAATAGCGGCGTTATCGTCTCCGAGGGCTGCCTGCAAACGATTGGCCAGGGTGGTTTTTCCTGAGCCGCTGCCACCAGAGACTCCAATAATAAAGGGCTTCATTTGGTTTTATACAACCTGTCACCCACATCACCGAGACCGGGCACCAGATAGCCCTTTTCATTAATTTCCTCATTGGCACTGAGGGTGTAAATGTCCACATCCGGGTGGAAGTGGTGCAAGCGGTCGGTGCCTTTTTTATTGGTAAGTACGGTGAGCATCTTGATTTTACCCACTTCGTACTGCTTCAGGCGGTCAATGGAAGCAATGGCGGTGTCGGCGGTGGCCAGCAGCGGATCCAGCAGTAAAATATCGCGACCTTTTACATCACTGGGCAATTTAAAATAGTACTCCACGGTGTTTTGAATAAACTTGTCGCGGTAAATGCCAATATACCCCGAAGAGCAAAAGGGCAAATAACGCAAACACGCTTCTAACATGCCGTTGCCGGAGCGCATGATGGACACAATCACGGGGGGATTGCTGATACGATCCACGGTGGCTTTACCCATGGGGGTGGAGATTTCTTCGGTACTCACCTCCAGATCACGGGTGGATTCTGCCGCCAAATAATAGCTGATTTCGCTCAAAATGCTGCGAAATTCGTGGCTGGTGGTTTTTTCGTCTCGTAAAAAGCCGAGTTTATGGGAGAGCACCGGGTGCTTGATTTCAATAATTTTGTTCATCATCTATCCTTCTTAAAAAACAGTGCCGTCGCTGTCCAGGGTAATGGGGGTAGAGCCGTCAGCGCGCAGTGCTTTGGCAATGCGGCGACCGGCCCACCAGGTGCCGCCTTCTAAGACTTTGGCCAGTGGGAATTCGTCGGGGGTTTTGCCCAGTCGCTCCTGTACCATTGCACCCATGCGATCCAATAACTGTAGTGTCAGTGCACGCCACTCAATAATGAGTTCGCTGCCGGGCTTGTGCTTTTGATGCAGTAAGGCGGGATCTCTCAGGGCAATGACACCCTTATCCAGAAACAGCCCGCCGTTGCGGTACTCCGCCAGTCCCGTGAGTTTTTCCGCGCCGGTCACTTCAAGCCCTGCTTCCGTCATGGGTTCCACCATGGAATAGGTAAGCCACTGACTGAGTTTATGGAACGGCACAAGCAAATCCAGAGGCGGGTAATGCCACACATCTCCCAGATTTTTGCCTTCCAGTTGCAATCTACCGGGCCAGATACTGCCCAGAGACAGCAGCACTGCTCTGAGGATATCTCCCACTTCAAACGCTTTGCCGTGGGTGGCGATTAAATAGTCCACCAGTGAGCCCACGCGGCCACCGGGGAAAAATTCCGGCTGATCTGCCACGGCTTTGCCCAGAGACTGAATCAGCTGGACTCTGCCCGCAACGCCCACCAGGGGATTGTCTTCAGACACCTGAAACCCCTCCGCCAGCTGTTGCTCGGTAAGGGACATCATGCCCTCGCTGTCCGCTTGCAGACCGCCGTCGCTGGCAAAAGCGCCTGCCAGAAATAAATGGTAACTGGCCACCGCCAGTCCTTCGGAACGGTTAAAGGTGTTGCCGTCTTCTGTATAGCTCCAGGTGGGGCCAGCCCCGGCGTCTAATAAAACGGAGGTAATCACCAGATCCAGCTGGGTGCGCGCCTGTTCCAATGGGTCGAGGTGGGCAATGCGGTCCTTAAAAGCCCCCAGGCGATCCACGCCCCCCACTTTAAAATGCCCGCGCCGGGAATGGAAGGGAATGTCCAGGGTGGGGTAATTGTCCCGAATGACTTCCATGACAAAGTCGCAGGTTTCTTCCATTTTGTCCAGATGCAGTGAAAAATGGGTGCCGCCTTCTTCGGCCCGTTGAAAGACCTGTGCCGTGCGGTCACGAATGGCCTGCGGAGACAGTAAATAATCCAGAGTATCTGCATTTTTAGTATTAGGCATCAAGCTGTCTCCCCTGTACGGTTTTCAAACCTTCTGCATCCAGGGCTTCATCATCTACACCCACGTAGTAGCCGGCGGCCTTCTTGGCTTCCATTTCCACGGAGGCATCCGCCGGGATCAGGTTTTTGGGAATCGAGAGACGATTCACCACTTCAATGCCGGATTTGGTAATGGCGTCGTACTTCATATTGCTCATGGAATGCAAATTGTGAATTTTTTGGACGCCAAAATAGTGGAGCACGTCCGGCATAAATTCCTGAAAGCGAGCGTCCTGGACTCCCGCTACGCATTCTGTGCGCAGGAAGTAGTTGGCCGCAGAGTCTCCGCCTTCCTGGCGTTTGCGGGCGTTGTACACCAGGAATTTGGTCACTTCACCCAGGGCACGACCCTCTTTTCTGAAGTACACAATGAGGCCCACACCGCCGCGCTGGGCGGTACGAGCAGCATCTTCAATACCCCAGGTTAAATAAGGGCGACAGGTGCAAATATCCGAGCCAAACACGTCTGAACCGTTGCACTCATCGTGCACACGGCAGGTGAGTTCGACTTCAGGATTGGACAAATCGTCCGGGTCCCCAAAAATGTACGCTGTGGTGCTGCCAATGGGAGGAAGCAAAATTTTGAGATCGGGGCGGGTCACCAATTCAGGAAACATGCCGCCGGTTTCCTGAAAGAGGATTTTACGCAGTTCCCCTTCTTCTACGTTAAAGCGTTTGGCAATGCCCGGCAAATACCAGACGGGCTCAATGGCCGCTTTATTACACTTAATGGAGCCGTCTTCTTTAATGATCTTGCCGTCAATTTCAAGGCGGCCTTCGGCAATGGCCTGTGCAATTTCAGGAATGTGCAGATGAGATTGAGTGATGGCAATGGTGGGTTTAACGTTAAATCCCTTTTCTAAGTAGTCTTTGAAGTGCAGATTGACGTCTGCACCCCAGGGATCAATGGACACCATTTTTTCAGGGTCGCCCCAGCTTTTGTTGGGCTTGATCTGATAAGTGCCCTCGGTGTTATGCAAATCTGGCTTGTGGGCCCGTGGATAGCTGCCAGAGGCAATGGACAAAGCCCGATACACCGTATAAGAGCCGGAGTGGGTGCCAATGGCATTGCGATTTTCGCGCTCCGTATTGGTGGCAATGACCGGCCCTCGTTCTTCCGGGGACGAGGCTCCCCAGTTGATTTTCGGGGCATCTTTGTATATTTGATTAGAGTGAGAGGTGAGCACCACGTGGGATGTTCCTCTGAATACGGGCTTGACTTCTTCCATCGCTTCTACCTTTTCTACACAATTTTTTGACACGTGTTCAGCGTTAACCTGTGCGGTTAGCTCATCCAGTTGTGATCTTTTTGCATGGCCCATTTGACGGTGATTTTTTTGGTGTTGCTCCAGAAATCCAGGCTCTGTTCGCCGGTAATATCACCATGACCAAATTTGGAGGCGTTGACACCGCCAAAGCTAAAGGGTTCCCGGGGCACGGGTACTCCAATATTGACACCCACCATGCCCGCACTGGCGTGGCGAGTCACATAGTCGGCCATGGCCCCGTTGCTGGTAAATACAGAGGCGGCATTCCCGTACTCTGAGCTCTGCTGAATGCTCAGGGCTTCGCTGATGTTTTCGCAACGTACAATGCTGATGATGGGGCCAAACAGCTCCATTTTGGCGGCCTGGGTACCGGGTTTAACGTTGTCTAAAATGGTGGGGCCAATCCAGAATCCCTCTTTGTACGCTTCGGGCACCTGTGCCTGACGTCCATCTAATAAGACCGTGGCACCGTCAGCTTCTGCCTGAGCGATGGCTTCATTTAAAAATTTCACCTGCTCAGCGGTAATGATGGCCCCCATGGAATCTCCCACGCTTTGAGACTCGGCCCGTTCTTTGATCTTTTCAATAATATGATCCACAGGACCCACCGCTAAAAGTACGGAGGCAGCCATACAGCGTTGACCCGCACAGCCGGTAAAGGAGTCAGAGATTCCGATACCGCTCATTTCTGGATCCGCATCGGGCAGGAGCACAATGTGGTTTTTGGCCCCGCCGAGAGCCAGACAGCGTTTCCCGTTGGCGGTGGCGCGAGTGTACACCAGGCGGGCAATTTTGGTGGAGCCCACAAAGCTCACCGCGTTCACATCCGGGTGATCCACCACCGATTCTACCGCCACGCGATCGCCCTGTACGATGGTTAAAATGCCGTCGGGCAGGCCCGCTTCTTTGAGGGCGTTGGCAATATGCAAAGAGGTCATGGGCGTTTTTTCAGAAGGTTTCCACACAAAGGCGTTACCCAACGTAATGGCAATGGGCAGGGTCCACATGGGCACCATGGCCGGAAAGTTAAAGGGAGTAATGCTGGCCACCACGCCCAGCGGCTCCCGGCGGTATTCGCAGCTGACTCCCCGGCTCACCTCCATACGGCCTCCTGCATCGCTATTTTGCAGACTCAGGGCAAATTCAAGGACTTCAATGCCTTTCATAATTCCCGCCCGGGATTCTCCCAGGGTTTTGCCATTTTCTAAGGAGACCGTGTGGGCGATTTCTTCTATGTCGCGCAGCAAGATCTCGCGGAAGCGAAACATCACCTGGGTGCGGTTTTTCAGGGGCAATTCTCCCCAGTCTTTGGCGGCGGTTTTGGCGGCCTGTACAGCTTTATCTACGTCTTCAGTGGTGGAGCAGTATACCCGACCCACTTCTTTGCCAAAATAGGGACTCATGACGGACAGGGCTTCACCCTGAGCGCTCACCCATTCTCCTCCCACAAAATTGAAAACATCCTGTACGGTATCCTGGCGGGTGATTTGACTCATGAAACGTCCTTTATAAACTTTGCGTTAAAAATACTTATGATCACATTAATATAGCCTGAGGGTACAGTCAACACCTGGCGTTAAAAAGACACAAAAAAGCGTCTCCACGGGGGCAAAGTGGGTGGTTTTCAGGTTTTGAATCATTAAATAATAAATACATTAAAACAAAAGGAGACTTTAATGTCGAAACTTATGCCTGGAACGGCCTTTCCCGATCTTGAAATTCAAACTTTATCCGGAGGGCTCTGGAAACTTTCTGAACAACGCCCGGAATTGATGACCGCGATTTTTGTCTACCGCGGCTATCATTGTCCCGTCTGCAAAAAGCAACTGCAAGACATTCAGCAGCACATGGATCAATTCAAGGCGGCGGGGGTCAACGTGATCGCGGTCAGTATGGACAGTCAGGAACGCGCTAAAAAATCCCGCGAAGAATGGGAAGTGGATGCCTTTCCTGTGGGGTATGATCTCAGTGAAGAAACGGCGCGTCGTCTGGGACTCTATATTTCAGAGTCCATCTCAGACAAAGAGCCCGCCACCTTTAGTGAGCCCGGCCTGTTCCTGGTACAGCCCGATCAAACCTTGTACTCTGTGCATTTGCAATCCACCCCTTTTGCGCGGCCCACTTTAGACGGTTTGTTTAAAGGATTTAAGCATATTAAAGAGAATCAGTATCCCCCCCGGGGCACCAAAAGTCAGTCCGTGGCTGCCGTATAGGTGAGTCTGAGGTAAGCCTCAGGTCAATAAGTCCTCTTCGTTGCGGGCATGAACCAGTACCGTGGGAGGCATGTTTTTGAGCAGGCTGCGATAGTTTTCATACCAGCTTGCTTCTCTTTCGGGCGTGGGAATGTCAAACCCTAAGAAAACGCAGTCGGAAAAGCTAGACTGATGATAAAGCATTTCTGCAAAAGGGCGATCTTTCACCAGGGTAATGACCGTGGCCGCCACGCGAGACTCGTCAATCAGTTCTTCCAGGGCCTGATTGGCCGGAGCCAGGCCCGCTTCATCATCCACCACGCGAATGACGCGCAGTTCGCTGTTGTTCCATTCCCAGTTGCGGCTCATTAAATGTCCCAGAATCAGCATCAATTTGCCGTTGGTCTGGCCTCGCCACCAGATGTCAATGAACTGCTTTTGTTGACGAGAAGGTCTCACCACGGTTTTCTTTTCGTTGGGCAGCGCAATGAGTACCTGATTGAGACCGTGGGTTGCCCCCGAACGGATACGGGACATCAAATCCGGAATTTTTTCGGGGGATTCACTAAAACCAAAAAGACAAATATTGGGTCGAATGGGGCCAATGGACACAGATTGGATTAAGTGAGCGGTGGTGCTCACCAGATTATCGCCTGTGGCAATCACGGGAAAGGCCTGAAGGTTTCGCTGGCGGCAGAACTCTCGAATCTGGTGTTCCGCCATGTCCCGCCGACGGGCATTTTGCTGCAAACTGCCCGCGGGTAAAATATTGGCCAGCAGTACGATCCCACGTCCCGACTCCAGCCACACGGCGTAATTGGCCAGTGCTTCCCGGTTGTGCGGATTGCCCATAAACGCCAGAATGGTGGGTCGCCAGTTTTTGGCGTCTTCTTCCATCAGGCTCAGGCGCAGCAGATTCTTGCGTACGCGGGTGTACACAAAGCCCCGGCGGGCATCACCAAAGGTAGAGCGTAAATCCCGCCGCTGAATATACCACAATAATCCCGCCAGAATCACTCCAGCAGATACGGCTGCCACGGGATCAATCAATAGCGCTGCACCGATACAGCCCAGGCCCGCTATCAGTGCTGTGCCCCAGTGAAAAAAGCGAAAGCGGGGTCGAAAAGAGGGGTTCTTGCCAAAGGCTTCAATAAAGGCCGCCACGTTAATCATGCCGTAGGTATATAAAAAGAACATGGTAATAATGGCCGCTACCACGTTCAGGGCCCCACCCCCACTTTCGTTGCCCGCCCACAGAAGCACCACCAGCGTAATAAAACCGGTGAGCAGCAGGGCTCGACGCGGCTCATCTCCCTGGGGAGTGCCTTTGCCAAAGGGTTGAATAAAACTCAAAATGCGGTCCCTGGCCACTGCCTGTAAAATGCGGGGCGCTCCCAGATAAGAACCCAGCGCACTGGAAAGAGAGGCGGCGTAGACGCCACCGGCCACCAGAAAGCCCATGCCCAGCAGGGCGTTTTGTTTGAGTGAACCGTAAGGATCCGCTATCATATCTGCCCGACTCAGGGCACCCCCGCAAAGCAAAATCAAAAAGAAGTACACCACAAATGTCACACCTAGCGCCATCAGGGTGCCACGGGGAATGCTACGAGCGGGCTCTTTGAGATCTCCCGACATGTTCACCCCTGCCAGAATGCCTGTGACCGCCGGAAAGTAAATGGCAAAAATACTCCAGAAGTTATAACTCCCCGCGCCGGGATTGGTCGCGTCCACGGCGGTATAGGCCGTGCCCCAGTTTTGTGCCAGCAAACCCGCGTCAAAGTGGGTAATGAGTCCGCCAAAGACCGCTACCAGCGACAATGCCAGCAGGGCCATAATCACATACTGGGTTTTAATGGCCCACTGGGCTCCCACATAGGCTACACCATAAAGGGCAGCAGCGCTCATCAGCGTAATGACCATAAAAGAAGGTGCCAGACCGGGAAACGAGCCCACGAGCGCTTCTACAAAGCCCAGAATATAAAAGGGCACAGAGAGGGCCTGAGCAAGGAACAAGGCCAGTCCAATAGCGCCGCCAAACTCAGGTCCCAGCACGCGTGAAATCAAAAAGTAAGCTCCGCCTCCTCGCACCTCCATATTGGTGCTAATAGCGGAGACCGACAGCGAGGTCAAGGAAGTAATGACTTTGGCCACTATCAGAATCAACAGGGCGCTAAAGACTCCCGCCTGTCCTACTACGAAACCGGCACGCATAAAGAGAATAACGCCCAGAATAGTGAGCACGCTGGGGGTAAATACGCCCGCAAAGGTTCCAAATTTATGACTGTCCATAACGACGTTCCCTTGCTCCCCTTTCTTTATTCCCTTTTTCAGCTCGACCCGTTAGTTTAGCACACCCCTTGCAAATACCGTTACAATTATGGAAAGGAGCACACACATGCAGCCTGCTGGAACCGTACAAACCCACGACATTTCTTTTTATCGCAGGGGGCAAGCCCTCCTGGCGCGACGTGACCGTGTCATTACTGAAGAGCCTCTCGAAATCAAACTGGTGACGGGGCCTCTGAATCAGGGCAAAACCCGTTCTTTTGTGGTGACCCTCAGAACCCCAGGACAAGATTATGAATTGGCCGCGGGTTTGCTCTTTGCCGAAGGCGTGATTCGCCGGGGTGACGACATCCTGAAAATGACCTATTGTGTGGGTGATAACAAGTTGGATCAGAATTACAATCAGCTGCGGGTGCGTCTGCATCCTCGGATTCAGGTGGACTGGTCGCAGTTTCAGCGTCACCGCGATAGTCACGGTTCTTGCGGGCTCTGCGGAAAAACAGAAATTGATCAGTTAAAAACCCAGTTGCACCCGGATTTTACGCCCCATACGGGGAACGTTCGGGCCCGTCATTTACTGACCCTTTCTGAGCGGGCCCGTGACCAACAAAAGGCTTTTGCCCGCACCGGCAGTGTGCATGGCGCTGCGCTTTTCGAGTTAGAAACCGGTAAGATTGTGGACGTCTGCGAGGATGTGGGACGTCACAATGCCCTGGACAAGCTCATGGGTGCTCAGGTGCTTAAAGAAGCCACGCCGCTGGTGCGTTACGGGGTCTGGCTGAGCGGGCGGGTAAGTTTTGAACTGGTTCAA
>CAYFGW010000128.1:0-13887 GCA_964342365.1 uncultured Candidatus Sericytochromatia bacterium
ACGCCCCATGAATTTGTTCAAAAGTACGTGCCCACGGATCTCGACAGCTATGCCAGCCTCTGGAGCAGCCCCATGGAAGACACGCCTTATTACCAGACTTACTGCGTGGCTCACACCCGTTCTATGGTAGGCGGCACGCCCAATCACGCCCTCAATATTCCCTTTAAGGATCTCAAGGCCTACGCTTTGAAAAAACTCAAAAATCATGAACCGGTGCTGTTCTCCTGTGATGTTTTAAAAGATAGCCTGCGTAAGGAAGGGCTTTTACTTAAAGATATTTACAATTACGACGTGCTCTTTCAAACGGACTTTCATCTGGAGCGGGCAGAACGCCTGGAAATGCGTGACAGCTCCATGACCCACTGTATGCTCATCGTGGGGGTAGACCTGGATGAAGACGGTCGCCCCCGCAAGTGGAAGGTAGAAAACAGCTGGGGGTCGGACATGGGCAAAAAAGGTTTTTTTGTGATGTCTGACGACTGGTTTGATGAACACGTTTACCAGCTGGTAGTGCCTAAAAAATACCTCTCGGACAAAGAATTAAAAGCCTTAGATCAGCCGGTTACCCGACTGCCCGTATGGCACCCCATGTGGTGAGCCATATAGTGACCCATGGGGTGAACTGATATATTTTTCTGATAAACGGGTATATATTCAATAGCAACTGTGAAGGATAAGAATTGCTCCCCACTCGACAACGAGTTTGGTTCGGAGTCTGGTTTGCATGAAACCTTAGAAACAAAGCCATTTGACCTTAAACAATAATTAACCTTACGCCTTCATTTTTGCGTTATAGCCCCGGCTTTTTCGGGTATACAGTTATTAAGAAGAACAAAGTGAGTAATTTTTTTAATGACTGAAATTTCAAATCAAAATATTTCCGCCCATTTTTTAAAAGTAGCCAAAGAAGTCAGCCGCGACGGTCTCAATCAATCAGATCTTCATGCGGTGGCCAGAGCCGCCTTAGAAGACGGAAAAATTTCTGCGCAAGAATTTGAAATTATGTCTCGTCTGCACAACAGTGACTTTCAAAAAGAATTTCAAACCGAGGGATTTGATTTTGAAAAAAGCGTCACCTTTCCCGACGCCACTTCTGATCATGCCGAGGTCAAAATGAGCAACGGTAGCTCCATGACCAAAAGCGAATTGGAAACCATCGCCAGTATTTCAAAAAAGGCTGATATATACACCACCAGTCAAAAAATAAATACAGACGGTTACGCCCTGGCCCACACCACCCAACGCATCATGAATATTCTTCGGGAAAATGGTAATAAAAGCAATCCACAATTGCTTCAACAGCTCAAAGCCCTCCGGGATGAAGTGGGGCCAGGCGTGGCTCAAAACATTGGCTTTTTTGACCCTTCTGTTTATGGCTCTGACGAAGGTATTAACATGATGACCAAAGTACTTCAGGGCTTTCACATACGTCAGTCTCAAAATGCCGGAAAATACCTCAGTGTGCAGGCTCACGCAGTAAAAAGCATTAAGCAGGACATCGTTGCTCCGATGCCTGTGATTCATACACAAAATCTATCTGTAAATTCTGAAAGCGATACCGAAATCAGCGCCCTCAAGAAACAACATCAGACATTAACAGCAGAATTAGATAAACTCAACAAAAGCGGCAAACGGGGTTCCCGCACCCGCAAAAAAAAGGCAGCCCTTGAAGAACAGCTCAGAGACACCATGCTGCAAATGAATCATCATGACATGGGCAAAATGCTTGAAGACCAGAGTCGCATGCAAAAAGCACAGCAAGAGCATCGCCTGGAAACCTTCACACAGCAAAAAAGACTTGACGAAGAAACAAGATTAGATATTTCTGCGGTGGTCAAAGGAGAATTCAAGGCCGATGATCTGATATCTATTACGGGTGAAAATAGTCAGGAAGTCAAAAACGCCAGACGCCTTGAACAGATGATGGACAGCAACGTACTCAATACGTTTTTGACGACCTTTGAAGACGAAAACCAGGATATCAAAGCGCTCAATACGGAAAACTTGAATATCAACGAAGGTACAAATGCCATTGAAGCGCTTATGGTGGGCAAATTTTCGCCAGAGTCCTCAGAAGATCTGGACAGACTCAATGAAATCATCGAAAAAGCACAGCGCGGGGACACCTTAAAAGGCTCAGATCAACAGATTTTAATGAAATTTGGTATAGGTGTGAAAGACAATGCTCTGATCAATATCATGACGAACACACCTTTGGCATCTGATGAGCTCAGGGGCCTTCAAAATCTGATCACTACACTAAAAGAAGCGGACTCTGCCCAGCATGTAAATCTACTCACCCAAATATCCGCACAATTGCGTTCTCAGCTTTCTGAAATTAACGCGCTCATTAAACAAAAATCTGCCGAACTTGACAGAGACAGCCAGAAGCTCAAAAAAGATGCTGATGAAACCCTGGTTCAAATCGAGAGCGTCAGTGGAAAAATTGATGAGGTAGACCAGAAGCAAGAAGAAGTGACGGATCAGCTTAATCTTCTCAATACAACAGACCCAGAAGAAATACGCCAAAATTTAAGGGAAGCCCCTCCATCTGCGCTCAACAAAAGTTTAAAGGGACTTGGTATTAACGTGGTTCAGGGCCAGAATGGTGAGCTCAGCTTTGAATACCAGGGCCGAGAAATCAGCTTGAATGACGCCATGCAAATGCTACAGAGCGATCTACAGACTCAGATTGACCAACTCCAGCAAGAAAAAACCGCACTTCAGGTGGAGCGGGATCAGCTCAACGACAAACTTTCGGGGCTGCGTCAGCTTCAGCAAGAGGTTCTGGCACAACAAAGAGACTTACAGGGGCTCATTGCACAGGCAGACCAGATAGAAGCTCAGTTGGGGGGAATTACCCGGAGCCTGAAAACCTATGCCAATGATCCTAATATCCCTTCGGATGTCAGAGACAAAGCCAGAGCGGAAGCCGCAGAAAACCAACGGGCGTTGAGAGATTCAGAAAAAACCCACCAGCAGGCGCTTTCTGTGTTAGAAAATAGCAAAAGTATCACGGACTCTACTGCACAAGTAATAGCTCAGGCAGAACAAACCCTACAGGCCGCCGACAACGCACTCGACTCATTACAACGCATGATTGATCAACTTCAGGAAAAGTATCTGATGTTAGACAAAATCATGAAAAACAGCGAAGCAGAGCGCCAGCAAACAGAACGAGTTCGCGAACTTCTTGAAGAAGCCGCCGAGCTTTCACGGACTCTGGAACTGGCCCCCAGACCGGAGAGTGAAGACGTTCACGCTTTAACTCAGGACTGGCTTCAGATTTTACAGGGTGTAGAACGAGATTTTTCAGCTTTGCAAGCAGAAGCTCAGAACCATCAGCGCATTGAAAATACGCGTTTAGAAAAATACGCCGCACTCATGCAAGAACTGTCTGAGTACCAGAACGAGTATTTAGATGCTCTGGCGGGACAAAAAGCAGAACATATGCAAGGGGTTTTGGAAAAAGCCATTTACCGTGCCAATATCCAGTTACAGACTTTTTAGCACTCCGCTTTTTAACTTTCCATCAACGAAAAAAACCCGGCACAAAGCCGGGTTTTAATCATGAACTATAATAAAAGTCAGGCGGTCTGATTCGCTTCAGCCTGAGCCGCAGCGTCTGCATCCAGGCGGTCTGCCAGGATTTCAGCCACGTCTCTTACCACCATGGTATCGGTCTTTCCGTGGTCTTTGACCCCGTCCTGAATCATGGTTTTACAGAAAGGACAGCCTACTGCCACCTGTTCAGCACCGGTTTCAATGGCCTGACGGGTACGCTCCACGTTCACGCGGGTGGTACCACTTTCTTCTTTCCACATTTGACCTCCACCGGCTCCACAACAGAAGCTAGCGGCCTTGTTTTGCTTCATTTCCACCTGGTCTACACCGGCGTTGTCTAAAGCCTGACGAGGCTCGTCATACACGTCGTTGTGACGTCCCAGATAGCAGGGATCGTGGAAAGTCGTCAACAGGTCTGCGGTTTCGGTGTTCACCTTGAGCTGACCGCTCAATACCAGTTCATTGATTAACTGAGTGTGGTGCTTCACTTCATAGTGTCCACCGAAGTCAGGGAATTCATTCTTAATGGTGTGCAAGCAATGAGGACAGGCGGTCACCACATGAGTTACACCGTATTCGTTCATCACTTCCACATTTTCCTGAATCATGGACTGGGCCAGGAATTCGTTACCACAGCGACGGGCAGGGTCACCACAGCATTTTTCTTCTTTGCCCAGAATGGCAAACTTCATACCCGCTGCCTTCATGAGCTTAGAAAGAGACACAGACACCTTTTTGGCTTCGTCATCATAGGAGCCAGCGCAACCAACCCAGTAAATCACGTCAATGTCGTTGATATTGTCAATATCTGAAACTGTCTGGATATCCAGGCCACGAGCCCACTCATCGCGGGTGGATTGTGCCTGACCCCAGGGGTTCCCCTGACGCTCCAGGTTGTTAAACATGGTGGTAAATTCTGCAGGGAAAGATTCTTCCTCCATCAGCAGGTGCTGACGCATCCCCATAATGTCAGGAATATGCTCAATACCCATGGGGCACATTTCCATACAGCCACCGCAGGACGTACAGGACCAGAGAGCGTCTTCCGTCATCACATGACCCACCAGAGGTGTTTCAGACTGTTCACCAGCCAACAGCTTGTCTTTTTCGTCAGACAATAAATGCTTGGTGTTCACAATCATCCATTTGGGAGACAGTTCTTTACCGGTGGCGTTAGCGGGGCATACCTCGTCACAACGACCACATTCAATACAGGCAAAGGTATCTAAAATATTTTTCCAGGGCAGATCGTGCAGATACTGAATCCCGCCCATGCTGAAATCTTCTTCATCACCGTCGTCATCATCTTCTTCTAACATGGCCAGCAGATCTTTTTTCTTGTCTACTTTGGCATAGGAAGCCTGACGCTTGAAGTACAGGTTAATGGGGCCCGCCACCAGGTGCAGGTGCTTAGAAAAAGGCACATAGGCGGCAAAGCCCAGTACGCAGAGAATATGCACCCACCAGGAGAAGTGATAACTCACCACAAGAGCTGCATCGGGTAAATTAAAGGCGTGCAGTAAAAAGCCCACGGTGGCAGAAAAAGGGCGCCACAGTTCAAAGGCAAAATTGGCATTGTCTTTTTGCACCCAGGCAATAGCGCTGCCTTCGGTGGTTAAGTAGGTCACCATGAGTGCGGTAATAAAGAGAATGGTAATCAGAGATTCTAACCAGGGATTTTCTCTGGATTCCTTATTGACCAGAACACCCTGAGATTCAGGGGGCGGATAAAGACCCTTGGGCTTCATGGCAAAGCGGCGATAGGCCAGAGAGCCAATGCCCACCAGCACAAAAATCGCAAAAATATCTACGAGCAGTGC
The DNA here is from genome assembly GCA_964342365.1 of uncultured Candidatus Sericytochromatia bacterium. Lineage (GTDB taxonomy): Bacteria > Cyanobacteriota > Sericytochromatia > UBA7694 > UBA7694 > CAXRDE01. The sequence continues at coordinate 5,385 of CAYFGW010000128.1, forward strand.
ATAACTTTTATCTAAAAAAGGAGAGACAAAATTGAGTAACGAAAACTCAACATCATTGGTGTAAGCGCGCAAAACGTGGTGGGTGGTGGCCAATAAAAACACCAGAAAACCCACAAACACAAAAGTGTGCATGAGCCCAACAATGGGACGAACACCGCGAAAACACCAGTAGAACACGTCATAAACCGTATTCCACAAGCGTTTGGGCAATTCATCGTCACTGGGGTGACGAACCTCGTCTTGTTTACCTAATTGCACCAGTTTATACTTGATACTGGCACCATAGGCAGAAGCCGCAATCAACCCCAGCATAACCAGGGTATACAGACCGACTTCTATGGGACCAAAGAAAATACCGTGTTCCATAATTCTCACTTATTCTTAAATTTAATTTGGGAAAGGGTTAAACCCTCAGCTTCTTTATACATCGCATCATAAAATGATGTCAACTTCAATTGTATCAGCTGAAGTAAAGACGAAGCCATAGTTTTAAGGCTTCCGGGGTGGTATGACGTACCTGCCAGGGCACAAAAGCTTTCAGGCTGGCATTATCTCCCTGACGACCGTTCCAGAAATCCAGATCCTGAGCACTGACCACATTTGCCTGTTCTATCTGATGCTCTGCTTGTTGTTGGGAAGACAAGCGTTCGGCGTAGGGGGCGTAAATCTGTTTCAACAAGCGGGTAGAGAGCAAACTGCCTGAAGCCAGATTAAAAGTTTGTCCGCTGTAGGGCCCGGCGTCCAAAAGCAAACGAATACATGCGTTGGCATCTTCAACCCGCAAAAAGTCAAAGTACTGATCTGTATCAGACGTATCTTGATAAAGCTGATCTAAAAAATGGAGCAAGGTCTGCGCTTCAAATAGCGGAAATAGCCGTAGCACCACCACAGGAAGTTCAAATGACTGATAGAAACTCTTGGCCAGCATGTCTGTGGCAATACAGGTCTGGGTAAAATGATTTTTTCCCATCAGCGGATGATGTTCATTGATAGGCACATACAAAGGGAACCCGTACACGCCATGGCTGGAAAAATGAATCACCCGCACATCGTTTTGTAAGGCCCCATGAAAGACATTCAGGCTCTGGCTCACAGGATCTTCTGTACTACTCATGGGAGCAAATAAATTGAGCACCACGTCCTGCCCCTTCAGAGCTCCCTTAAGGCGATCTGAATCCTGAAAATCGCAGGGCAAAATTGAAAAGCTGTTCCAGTAGTCATCGGTCTCAGCAGCCTGAGACAGTACCTGAATGTCGTGGCCTTGCTGAAGCAAATCGCGGGTCAGGGGTTTTGCTAGCGTATGCTGGTGATGGATCAGGGTAATTTTCATTCGTTTTCCACCAGCGCCTCAATTTGGGTGGACAGACTCTTTAGCATGGGGGCCACGGGCGGATAAAGTCCCGTCCAGCGCTCAAAAGCCGCTGCCCCCTGATAGGCCAACATGTGAAGCCCCTCATGGGTGGTGTAGCCCTGCTCACTGGCCCATTGCAATAGCTGTGTTTGTGGGGGGTTATACACCAGATCGTACACGTGTGCTCCCCGGGGCAACATGCCCAAAAAGGTACGACTGACCGGACTGTCTTCAGTGTGGGGATACATGCCTACCGGTGAGGCGTTCACCAGCAGCCAAACCCGCTCAAGGTCCTGTGCAAAGACCGTGGTGCTCTGTACATGAGGCGTCCAGAGCACCTCTGGAAATTTGACTTTGAGGTCCCGAATAAATTGTTGAATAGCCACCTGGCGTCGAGCCAGCACAATAATTTCTTTTACCTGACGTCGGGCCAGAGATACGGCCACGGCCCGGGCAGCCCCACCGGAACCAATAATCGCCACGCTGCGGCCTTCTAAATCAATATCCGTATCTGCCAGCGTGCGATCAAAGCCCGCCACGTCGGTATTGTCCCCCACCAGCTGGCGTTTGGCGTTCCAATAGAGGGTATTGACCGCACCCACCATCTCCGCTTCGGGAGTCAGATCGTCTAAGTAGGGAATGATTTGCTCTTTGTGGGGAATGGTGACATTGGCCCCCACAAAATTGAGGGCACGGAAACCGGCGATGGCCTCGCCAAGCAGACCCGGCTTGACTTTCAGGGGCAAATAAACAAAGCCCATGTCCAGCTGCTCAAACACCGTATTATGCATGGCAGGCGAAAAACTGTGGTGCAGGGGATAACCCAGCAATCCCACCATGCGCGTGTGCTGATCCAGACGGGTCATAAGCATTACCTTCAAAACGTGTTGGCTAGTATTGTACCGCAGTTCACATCTCTAATGGTTCAGGCCCCAGTCATACTCCTGCCAGCGCACCTTGACCCGCCCCCCCCGCTGTTTTAGCCAGTCCTGGTCCTCGGGGTTTCGACGATAATAAGCCAGAAAGCGGATCAGATCGTCGCGGGTACCAAAATCTTTGCCATACCATTGAAAAATTTTAGAAAGCCCCAGACGGTTCGCCTCGCGATCAAGGGTTACGTTTTCGCTGTTAACAAAGCCGCTGGCGGCCAGAGTCAGCTGATGCTCAATTTTTTCCTGCTGGTAGGTGCCAATGGGCGGGCAGGATTTAGAGCCACACACCAGCGTAAAGTGAATCCGGGGCTCCGGCTCATCTAACATAAAAGCCAGTCGCGGATCGCCGCGGCCAAAGAGACGGCGAGCAAAAAAGTGTTGTTTCTGATTCTGACGCAGAATACCGTGCTCAATTTCGTCCAGGCTAAAAGCGTGCCCCCCCACCTGATAAGACACTTTGCTAAAAAAGCCGCGAACTTCGCGCACGGAATCTTCAATCCCCAGATCAATAATGCCGTGAATGGTGAGAGCATTGTAGATATTGATCCAGAAGGTGAGTTTTTCTGACTGGCTTTTGAGCTGAGACAGATCCAGATGGTTGAGCTGAGAAGCGGCCTGCACATAGTCTTCGTAAGCCGCCGAGCCCTTCATGGCAGCATAATTGACCTGCCCGGTCTCCAGATCGAAAAAGCTCCCTTTCAGGCCGTTGATTCCCTGTTTCAACTGAGCGGCCACCTCCTGCATGGAGGCAGGACGTTGATCGCTGCGATAATGGTTCAAAATATGGTGATGGCTCATAATAAAACTTTCTATTTCAACGGACTACTTCAACAGGGGCGCAATGGGTTCATATTGTTCTTGCGAATGGGCTTCAATCAAATTCAAATGAAAGCCCCGCTTCATGCCAATTCGCACAAAGCCTTTATAACGGGTGAGTTTGTCCAGCGCCCCCAGGCCAAAGCCCTTTTTGCGGGGTTCCACGGTGCGCTGCGAAAACAGCTTCAGCCCTTCGGTGCTGAATTGCTCGGTAGATACATACAGGGCTCCGCCAATATCCCCCTGTTTAATCAGGTGGGTTTTCACCTGAATCACATCGTCAATAAACTGTTCCACGGAACTGGCTTCGCCGTCCCCGATCCTTACGAGTAGAAGCACCTTTTCAGCCGATTCACCAGGGATGGTGCCTCTGGCCGCCAGCGAAAACGTGCGAGAGTTTCCGTCTGCGCCCATTAGCTCTGTTTTGAGCTCAAAGCGTTCAATGGCGGGCAACCAGCTGTAAATGTACTTTAAGCTATTGGCGTTGCCGGAAGAATTAAGCAGGAAAAAATAATCTCTGAGCAACCAGTTGGCAAAGGCCTTGTGCTGACTCTGATCCACCTGTTGATTCAGAAAAATCTCCCGGTCTGCCACCTGAAGCACCGGATTGTTTTCGCTGTGAAGGGTGAGATTCAGATTGCTTTTGGCCTCTCTCACCATGTGTACAGGCAGTTCATCATTAAGCTCTAAAAGCTGTTGGAGAGTAACTTTTTCGGGGTCTACGTAACTCACGTCCAGACGGCTATTTTTCAGTAACGCAGTCTGGCTGGGGCCCATGAGTTCAGGTTCAATGCCGTACACGTGGATCAGCATGCTTTGTTTGAGTACCAACTGAGTCAGGCGCTTCCAATCTTCACCTGCGGCGGTATCAGGCTGAGCCTGGGCTTCAAAAATCTGTTCGCCGTCCACAAAGGCATAGTAATAAACGTTGTTTTGAGCCAAACACACCACATAGCCCGTCAGCGCCTCGTGCTGAGCCCCGAAACTTTCCACCAGAGGCACCACGTCCACCAGAGAAGAATCCAACCGGTTTTGTAGAATCTGCCCTTTTTCTTCCAGAATGTTAGAAATAACCAGCGGAGTGAGGGCATTTTCCGACTGAATAATGTGCAAATGGATACGATCACTGTCTTCGGGCAAATGATCGAACACATGATGCCCGTGACGGGCCTGCTCACGGTCAATGGCTCCCACAAACAGCCCCTGATAAATGAGCAGACAGAAACGATTATCAATAACCACCGCACCGCTCAGAGCGTTGCCCAACAGGTCTTTTTCTGTGACCTTTTGAATCACCTGCTCCAGATTCAAGTGACTCAGGTCTTCTTTGTGCCAGCCGTGAATAATCGGCAGGACCCAGTCCGTGGCCTTACGCAGGGTGGACGCCGTGTCTTCATTGATTTGCGTGCGACGAATCATAGTGGAATTGCCCACGCTGGTGGTACCACCGCCGCCAGAACTCTGGGTAAACTCCAGTTGAATAGGAGCGATAGCGGTTTCAGCACTCATAAGCTGCCCCAGCGCACGGGACATCTCTTCAGCACTCTGAAAACGGTCTTCTAAAGACTTGCTCATGGCTTTTTGAATCACCAGAGACAGCGCTTCTGGAATCTCAGCATCGTGTTCCTGAAGCGGTTTTGGACTTTGGCCTGGAGACATAATTTCCAGAATAATTTGAGACAGTTGCTCTGAGGCATAGGGTGAGGCGTTAGAAAGCAATTCATAAAGGGTAACCCCCAGAGAATAGAGATCTGTACGCTTATCTACCTGAGAAGCGTCTTTCACCTGCTCTGGAGAGGCATAGAGAATACTACCCATCATGGAGCCTGCCTGAGTGAGTTTTTGTTGATCCTGCTGATTCAGTTGGGCAATGCCAAAATCCGTGAGTTTGGCCACGCCCTTATCAGACAGAATAATATTGCCGGGCTTAATGTCTCTGTGAATTACGCCTTCTTCATGAGCCACCGCCAGGGCATCACACACCTGCTTACCCAGGCTGGCCGCTAAAACGGGCGGCAATTTTTGGCCCGCCTCAATAAGATCTGAAAGGGTCTTGCCCTTGGCATATTCCATAATCATATAGTGATAATTGGAAAAACTGCCCACGTCAAAAACCGTCACCAGGTTAGGGTGAGACAGACGGGCCACCACTTTGGCCTCTCGCTGAAAGCGTTCGGTAATTTCTGTAGCCAGTTCTTCGTTGGACACTTTGCTAATATTGAGCACCTTAATGGCTACCTGGCGATCCAGACGCCGGTCTGTGGCCAGATATACAACGCCCATGCCACCGCGGCCCAGTTCAGACTCCAGCACATAGTTCTCTTCCAGATGCGCACGTAAGGTGTTTGGTATTTCGATATCCTGGGTCATAATAGACTACCCTCAGTTGTATTTTTTATTATTGTAAGAGATCAGCAGTCTCCCTGTTTGTCAGGTACCCGACAATTGAAGCACTTTGCCACAAGATAGCTAAAAAAGCAAACAAAAAAGCCCGCCAGTTTGACCTGACGGGCTTTCTAAAAGGTAACTTAGGCTTCCACGGGCTCTTCTACCGCTTCGGCTTCCGCTTTTTCTACTTCTTCAAAGTAGATAGAATTGTCTTCTCTGGCTTTGAGTACCAGCGGGGTCTCCGTAGGGATACGGCCCAGAAGCAGATCCTCAGAAAGCGGGTCTTCAATAAGGCGAGAAATGGCACGACGCAGTGGGCGAGCACCCATTTTTTCGTCATAACCTTCTCTGGCGAGCATGTCTTTCACGCTTTCGTCAAAGGTCATTTCAATATCTGCTTCCTTGAGGCGCTCGTCGAGTTCCACCATCATGATGTCCACGATTTCTTTGATTTCCTCGCGGGTCAGCTGATGGAAGACCACAATGTCGTTCACCCGGTTTAAAAACTCAGGACGGAAGTTTTGCTTCAGTTCATCGAGCACCTTTTTACGGATGCGATCCTGACGCTCGTCCGCTTCGTTTTTGTCACTGGTGGTAAAGCCGAGGCCTCCGCCACCTTTGGCAATGGCGCGGGCACCAATATTACTGGTGAGAATCAAAATGGTGTTTTTGAAGTCCACCACGCGGCCTCTGGAGTCGGACAAACGTCCGTCTTCCATAATTTGCAGCAGCACGTTAAAGGTGTCGGGGTGCGCCTTTTCAATTTCGTCAAACAGAATGACAGAATAAGGCTTACGGCGTACCTGCTCAGTAAGCTGACCACCCTCCTGGTGACCCACATATCCTGGAGGAGAACCAATCAGTTTAGACACCGAATGACGCTCCATAAATTCAGACATGTCCACGCGGATCAGCGCATCTTCACTGCCGAAGTAGAACTCGGAAAGCACTTTGGCCAGTTCCGTTTTACCCACACCGCTGGGGCCTGAGAAAATAAAGGCACCAATGGGTCGCTTGGGGTTCTTGAGGCCCGCACGAGTACGTCGGATGGCTTTAGAAATAGCGGATACCGCTTCTTCCTGACCAATAATGCGCTCGTGAAGCACGTCTTCCATTTTGAGCAGACGCTCGGTTTCGCCTTCGGTAAGTTTAGATACAGGAATTTTAGTCCAGCCTGCTACCACTTCGGCAATATTTTCTTCGGTAACTACCAGTTCCTGGGTCTGGCCTTTTTCTTCTTTCCAGGCCAGGGTCAGTTCGCGAATTTTGTCGCGAATGGCCTGCTCCTGATCTCGCAAATCGCCGGCTTTTTCAAAGTCGTGATCGCGAATGGCGGCATCTTTTTGCTGCACGATGTCTTTGAGTTCTTTTTCTAACTCTTTGGCCTCGGGAGGCAGCATGGAGTGACGGAGACGCACTTTGGAAGATGCTTCGTCCATCAGATCGATAGCTTTATCGGGCAGAAAGCGGTCAGAAATGTAGCGATCCGCCAGCTTGGCTGCCGCAAAGAGAGCTTCATCAGAAATTTTGAGCTTGTGATAGGTTTCGTAGCGGTCTCTGAGTCCCCAGAGAATGGAAATGGTGTCTTCCACAGAAGGCTGGTCCACGTTCACGGGCTGGAAGCGCCGCTCCAGCGCCGCGTCCCGCTCAATATGCTTGCGGTACTCATCAAGGGTGGTGGCACCAATACACTGGAGTTCTCCACGGGCCAGGGCCGGCTTGAGAATATTGGCCGCATCCACGGCTCCCTCAGCAGCACCTGCACCAATCAGGGTATGCATTTCGTCAATCACCAGAATAATATTTCCGGCACCGCGAATTTCTTCCATGATTTTTTTGAGACGTTCTTCAAACTCACCGCGGTACTTGGTACCGGCCACCAGTGAGCCAATATCCAACATCACCACGCGCTTGTCCGAAAGAATATCTGGCACCGTATTCTCTGCGATGAGCTGAGCCAGCCCCTCGGCAATGGCGGTTTTACCCACACCGGGTTCGCCAATTAGCACAGGATTATTTTTGGTACGTCGACCGAGAATTTCCACCACGCGCTGGGTTTCTTTTTCTCTGCCAATCACCGGATCCAGACGGTTGTCTTCCGCCAGCTGGGTGAGATTCGTTCCGAATTCGTCCAGAGTGGGAGTTTTACTGCGGGCGGGACTGCTGCTAGAAGAGGTGGTTTCACCCAGCATGCGAATCACGGTGGAACGCACGCGAGGAAGTTCTACACCCACGTTTTCTAAGACTCTTACTGCTACCCCTTCGCCTTCGCGAATGAGCCCCAGTAAAAGGTGCTCCGTGCCGATGTAGTTATGTCCCAACTGACGGGCTTCGTCCCAGGACAGTTCCAGCACACGCTTGGCCCGGGGTGTAAAGGGAATTTCCACCGCCACGAATCCTGAGCCGCGACCGATGATTTTTTCCACTTCCACCCGTGCATCCCTGAGCGTTACGCCGAGACTTTTCAGGGTTTTGGCAGCAATACCTGTGCCTTCACCAATCAGTCCCAGCAAGATTTGCTCGGTGCCCACAAAATTATGCCCCAATCGACGGGCTTCCTCCTGGGCTAGCATGATGACTTTGATGGCTTTTTCTGTAAACCTTTCGAACATTTGATGCTCCTAAAGTGAAGTTTGACTTCGTGTTAATTTATGTTAACTATATTTTATACCAGAGTAAGGGTTTATGATAGCCCTTGCTTTTTACCGGCTTTTTTGCTTGCCCCCACATCTAAGGGTTATTTTTTAGAAAATGGCGGCGTTTTGGGGGAATATTCCAGAAAAAAAGCCGCCTTCACAAGAGTTGGCAGCTTTTTCAATATTTTAAGATTTTAAGGATTTTGCAGACGTAAGATACAATCTACTGCGCGTTTTCGTCCACCAAAATGGGGTTGACGCTAAAACCATTGGCTTCTGCTTCAGCTGCTGACTTGGCTGCCGCCTCAGGATTAGAAAGGGCATAAGCTACCAGATTTTCAAAATCCGTCTTGCGGAGATAGGTCAGCGGACGACGGGTA
>CAYFGW010000129.1:0-13844 GCA_964342365.1 uncultured Candidatus Sericytochromatia bacterium
CACTTAACAATGCGCGCGCTACCGTTGAAGCCCTTCGCCAGTTAGAAACTGTTGAAGCGATTGCTGAAGCCCGCGGTATTGACGTGAAGGAAGTTATGCAAGGACCCGCTGTATAAGCGGTCTTAAAAGGATAAAACTATGCAATTGAACGAATTACAACGTAATTTTAAGCGCCCCAAACGGAAGCGCAAAGCACGGGGTATGCGTTCGGGCAACGGTAAAACTGCTGGCCGCGGACATCGCGGTCAGGGTCAACGTTCTGGCCCTCACGCCAAACCCGGATTCGAAGGCGGTCAAATGCCTTTATACAAAAGAATCCCCAAGAAAAAGCATTTCATTATGCCTAACAAATCAGACTGGGCCATCATTAACGTGGGTCGTCTGAATCTGTTGTTCGGCGCTGATGAAAGTGTTGATTTTCAAACTCTCGCTGACAAGGGCGTCATCGACGGTCGTAAAGACGGTCTCCGCGTTCTGGGTCAAGGAGAAATCAAAGTGGCTTTAAATATTAAAGCCCAGCACGTTACGGCTTCTGCCCGTGAAAAAATCGAAGCTGCCGGTGGTAGTGTAGATATCGTATGAGACGTAACCAGGGCTTGCGCCCGGAAGCCTTAATGGAACTATGGCAAGCTTCCGGGCTCAAGTTTAAAATCCTATTTACGCTTGGTATGTTATTCATTGTCCGCTTTGGGGTTGCAATCCCCATAGGCGGACTTGATAATGCCAGGTTAGCCGACCTTTTTAGTAAAGGTGTTCTCCAATTTGTCGATTTATTTGCAGGGGGTGCCCTGGCGAAATTTTCTATTGTCGCCATGGGCATTTTGCCGTATATTAACGCTTCGATTATTATGCAGCTGATGACCTCGGCAGTACCCAAACTTGAAGAAATGCAAAAAGAAGGTGGCGAAGCCGGGCGACGGCAAATTGCGCAAATTACCCGCTATCTGACGGTCATTCTGGCCACGGTTCAGGCCTTTGGCATGTCTACCTTCCTGTGGAAGAGTAATATTATTCTGGCCCACCCCGCCACGGGCGACATTCCGTTTTTGTTTATGGCCATGGTCATTGCCACCCTGGTGGCCGGAGCGGTCTTTGTCATGTGGATCGGTGAGCAAATGACCGAATACGGCATTGGTAACGGAGCTTCACTGCTGATTTTTATTGGTATTGTGGCCGCCATTCCCAGCTATATTACGCAAACGGCCGATTATATGGCCAACTCAGGCGAACCTTTAGTAGCTCTGCGCGTGGGCATTACGGTCCTCTCCTATCTGGCCACCATTGTGGCGGTGGTCTATGTAACCGAAGGCGCTCGCAAAATTCCCGTTCAGTCTGCCAAACGGCAGGTGGGTAACCGGGTTTACGGTGGACGTTCCACCTATATGCCCTTCCGTCTGAATCAGGGCGGCGTTATGCCCATCATTTTTGCATCTTCTGTAATTATGTTTCCAGCCACTATTCAGCAGTTTTCCGGTGATATTCCCGTGCTCAATCAGGTGATTACGTTTCTGAACGATCAACCTGGTTACGGTATGTTACTGATTTCGCTGATCTTTTTCTTTACCTTTTTCTATGCCTCAATGACCACCAATCCTCAGGAAATTGCTTCTAACCTCAAGCGTTATGGCAGCTATATTCCTGGATACCGGCCCGGTCGTCCCACGGCAGAATACTTAAAAAGCATCTTAGATCGTCTGACCTTTTGTGGTGCCATTTTCCTCTCTTTGCTGGTGTTATTCCCCATGCTCGTTATTGCCATGACCGGTGTAACCACCTTACAAAGACTGGGAAGTACCGCCATTTTGATTATGGTAGGGGTTGCCATTGACCTTTACAACCAGTTGCAAACCCACTTACTGGCCAGACAGTACGAAGGATTTTCTCCATGAGCAATAAGAGTGACAAACGGAACGTACACCTGATTTTTCTGGGAGCTCCCGGTGCCGGAAAGGGCACCCAGTCCAAGCTGATTGCCGATCACTATGAAGCAGCCCATATCTCTACTGGAGATATTTTGCGGGCAGCGGTGAGTGAGGGAACACAGCTGGGTTTAGAAGCTAAATCTTATATGGACAAGGGTGATCTTGTTCCTGATCAGGTGATTATGGGACTGATCCGAGAACGGATTAGTACTCCAGGCTTTCCGGCCAACTGGATCATGGACGGCTTTCCCAGAACCCTGGCCCAGGCAGAGTCTCTGGATCAATTGCTCAATGAAATCGATCAGTCTCTTAGTGTGGTGCTCAACATTGACGTTCCTCTGGATTTACTGATGGATCGTCTGACAGAACGTCGCACCTGTCGCAAGACGGGAAAGATTTTCAATTTGAAGTTTAACCCACCTGAAAACCCCGAGGACTATGATCTGTACCAGCGCTCTGACGACACGCCTGAAGCGGTAAGCCACCGTTTAAACGTGTACCAGGAGCAAACAGAACCCCTGATCAATTATTATCGTGAGCAGGGTAAAATGGTAGATATCAACGGCAATCAGGACATGGCTGCTGTTACAGAAGAAATTGTAACAGCCATCGATAAAAACGCTGATTAGACATTTTTATCAGAAAGCCCCTTCTTTACAAAAGTGAAGAAAGGGGCTTTTTTATTGTTATACTGATGTTATGAAGGATATGACCATTCAAATTGTGCTGGTGGACGATGAAGAGGACTTCCTGGAAAATACGCAGGACGGTCTGAAGTATCACAAAGGCAGTAACTATGTGTTCAACGTCGTCGCCACCGCTCGCTCTGGCGAGGAGGGCATTGCACTCATTGAAAAACACCATCCGGATATTGCGGTCATGGACATCAAAATGCCGCCGGGCATTGATGGTATAGAAGCCGCACGACACTTACATAAAACCGTCCCCGAAACCCGCGTACTTATTTTTAGTTCCTATAAAGATTTCAGTGATATGGAAACCATCGTAAATGCAGGAGTAAGGGGCTATATTCCTAAAGGCTCGATTAAAGAATTGATCAAAGGGATCATCAGCGTCTGGGAAGGAGAACCCTATTTTCCACAGGAAATCGTGGCTTCGTTGTTCAGGAAGCAGTTTTCCAAGGAAGATCCCGGAATCTCGTTAAACGCTTATCAACTCACGCCACGAGAAAAAGAAATTGTCCTCCTGCATCGTCAGGGACTGAGTAAACAAGAAATTTGCGACACTTTAAAAATCAGCATTTCCAGCGTACGCACTTACTTTCGCCGCATCGAACAACGCAACGGATTCAAGGTTTAATCCTTTTTTTCATCCTGTGGAGCATCTGAAGTCTCTTCAGTAGCGGACTCTGTTCCCAGATTGTTCATCCATAGATTCACCATGGCATCTTTTTCTTTTTGCTTTTCGCTATCGCTTTTCTTACGGGGTTCTTTTTTTTCCGTCATTTCCGCTTCCTCGATTATTCTTCTTCAACTTCTAGCACAATTTGCCCGCGGCGGTAGCTCTGAATAAATTGCTCCAGTTTTTGCACCATAAAGTCGTGCACCTTTTCTGAAATCCCCAGAAGCCTGAGCACCGTGGGACGACGCTGATAAGCCAATTGATAAAAGTAGTCGATATTCCGTGATGTCAAACGCTCTTCAATGGCCGGGGGGAGTTCAAGGGTTTCAATCTCGATCCAATGACAGACTTCAGGTAAATGAGCACAGAGCATTTCGTTTCGAAAACGTCGCCGGGCCCATTCATCACATTGACGCAACAGACGCTCCGCCTGTAAACGATTAAAGTTCAGACTTTCTAGCTGAGAAAGTGTCAGATTGGTACAGTCCTGATAGGTTGCAATACCCGCCTGCTGCAAGCGGGCAATGGTCTCTTCCCCTAACGATAAATGCTCCAACACTATTTTTCACCCAGCTTCACGCGCGGATCCACGGCCGCATAGGACATATCTGTTAACAGGTTGGCAATAACAATCACGGTAGAGGTAAACAATACGGTACCTAACACCATGGGAATATCTTTTTGGCGCAGGGCCTGTACCGCAAGACGACCCAGTCCAGGCCAGGCAAAAACGGTTTCCGTGACCACCGCACCGCCCATCAAAAAGGCCAGATCCATACCGATATAGGTAATCACGGGAATCAACGCGTTGCGCAGAGCGTGTTTGGTAATGACGTACCACTCAGAAACCCCTTTGGCGCGCGCGGTACGCACGTAGTCCTGACGGACCACCTCTAGCAAGGTAGAGCGAGTTAAACGGGCCACAATGGCCACGCCACGCACGCCTAGCACCATCGCCGGGAGAATCAGGTATCCCAGATAGGGCCAGAATCCCCTGGAAATGGTTTCCAGAGGGTTCATGGGAAACAAGCGCAAATTGTAGATAAAAATGTAGAGCACAATCATCCCCACCCAGAAATTCGGAGCAGAAACACCCCCAATGGCACCTATCATCACCGATTTATCTAACAGCGTTTTTTGTTTGACCGCTGAAATAACGCCCACGGGAATACCTATTATCGTAGTGATCACCACCGATAACAAAGCCAATGCCAGGGTATGGGGAAAAGCATCCAGAATAGCTTCGTTGACACTTCGCTTGGTAATAAAACTTTTGCCCAGGTCACCCTGCACAATATTGCCCAGATACATGCCGTACTGGACATATTTGGGCTTATCCAGGTTCAGTTCTTTACGAATAGCCATAACCGTTTCTTTGTCAGCCTTTTCACCCACAATGGTAGAAACGGGATCACCGGGAACGAGATACAAGAGCGCAAAGGTAATGGTAAAAATACCGATAAGCGTCACCGGAATAATGAGCAAACGTTTGATCAAATACTCCAGCATTTAAACCACCTGTGCTTTCACGTAAGTTTGTGCGCGACTGAGACGCTGCAACACGCGGTCCTTACCCAGTAAATAAATACTGGTATGTAAATCTGCACCAAAGGTACGGCCACTGAGAGCCGCGCGAATCGGCCACATAATTTGCTTCATCTTAAAAGGCTGTTCTGCTTTCAAAGTATCAAAGGCGGTGGCAATATTATCGGGATTCCAGTCTATCTCTTTGAGCGCAGTTTCCAGAGCGGTAAGCACGGGTATGGCGGACTCCATCTTAAAGGCTTTTTTCACTTTGTCCTCTTCATAAACCAGTTCATCGGTTAACAAAAAGTCTGCCTGATCAAAGAAGTCGGTTAAACGCACCAGCTTTTCTTGCACCAGTGCGACCACATCGAGCCACCAGGACAGGGGATGTTGCTCTGTGTTGACGCTTTTTTCCGCTAAAAACGGACGCAGACGTTGCCAGAGTTCTTCAGTAGACAGTTTTCTCAGCCATTGTCCATTCATCCAGTTTAGTTTCTCGGTGTCAAACACAGCACCGCTCTTTGACACATCCTGGAGTTGAAACAACTTTCCGAGGGTCTCCACGTCAAAAATTTCCTCTTCCGTATCCGCCGGCGACCAGCCCAATAAAGCCAGATAATTTACCAGTGCTTCTGGCAAATAGCCTTGCGCCATATATTCGTCTACAGAGGTAGCACCATGACGCTTGGAGAGCTTAGAACGATCGGGCGCCAACATCATGGGAGTATGACCAAAAGCAGGGGGCTCAAGCCCCATGGCGCGATAAAGTAAGATTTGCTTGGGGGTATTGCTAATATGGTCTTCGCCCCGCAGCACGTGCGTGATTTTCATGGCGGCATCATCAATGACCACCGCCAGATTATACAGGGGTAACTTATCCTGGCGAGCCACAATAAAATCACCAATCAGAGCCGTGTCAAAGGTGACTTCACCGCGAACCAGATCTTCGAAAGTCAGCGACTCAGAAGGGACTTTAACGCGGTAAACGTAGGGAGTGCCCGCATCCTGTAATTTTTTTGCATCTTCCGCACTCAGGTCGCGGTATTTTCCACTATATACGTAAGTTTTGCCTTCCGCTTCAGCGGCTTCTCGCTCTTGTTGAATTTCTTCAGGAGAACAAAAACAGGGATATATTTGTCCCTGTTGAATCAGGTCTTCCACCGCTTTCAGATACAGATCTTCACGCTCACTCTGAGCGTAAGGGCCGTAATCGCCACCGGTTTCGGGGCCTTCATCCCACTGTAGACCAATCTGATGCAAACCCGAGAGAATATTTTGGGTGTATTCAGGTTTCGAGCGGGCTTTATCCGTGTCTTCAATGCGCACCACAAAGGTGCCCTGATGATGTTTGGCGAAAAGATAGTTGACTAGCGCGGTACGCGCGGTGCCAATGTGTAAATTCCCCGTGGGAGATGGGGCAATACGAACACGAACAGACATAACTGTTCTCCTTTGATTTTTGGTGTAGTGGCCAATTTAGCGGCTCAAAAGAGCGATTTGTTTACGCAAGTCCAGCTCAATTTTGGCCGCAGTGGCGGCAGCTTTGTTATCGTCAGTTTCTGACTGAAAAGCGGAGAAATTGGCCACCGCTTTTTCCAGCATATCCTGTTTAAAGAGGCGTACCCCTTTCTGGGTGTACAGCTTTTGCATTTCAGCGTTGCTCTGCTTGAGAATTTCATCAATAAAGTCTTCGGTGAGCTTGAGCTCCGACAGGCGATAATGACTGCTGGCCAGATCGTAATAAACCGGTGCATAGTCGGGATCTTTTTCGAGAGCAATATTATAAGCCTTAACAGAGGCCAGCAGATATTTCAGCTTTTCATTGTTTTGACGCAAATCGGTGTTATCGGTGAGATTAGAATAGCCGTCCCAGGTAAAGTCGATGGTCATGGCCTTCTTAAAAAACGCGTTGCCCAGATTATAGTAAACGTCTTTATCGTTCAGCTTACGACGGGCGAGTTGTAAATGGTTAATGGCTTTATCGTACTGGCCCGTGAGAATATAGGTGGTACCCATATTAAAGTGAAGTCGGGGCGAACGCATGCCGCGATTGAGCGCAATTTCAAAAGCTTTGCGCGCATCTTCCACCATCCGCATATCTACCTTACGCTTGCTCGTACTCTGTTTGTAGTAAGCCGTCCCCAACGAAAATTGGTAGATGGGGTTATTGGGATCTAACTTGACCGCATCTTCATAAGCGGGAATTGCTTTTTTGAGTTTGTCTCCCCTGAAATACACGTTACCCAGCTGGTAATGGGGATCGGGATAATCTTCATCAATTTCAATAGCGGCTTCAAAGGCCTTAATCGCCAGTTTTTCTTTTTCAAAACGCAGGTGGCGCATGGCCAGCGTATATTGATTTCCTGCTTGAGGGTCAATGCGCAGCACTTCCCAGTAATTGGCAAGGGCGTCTCTGTAACGACGACGTTCGGTAAAAAAGCGTCCGCGAAGCACATGTTCAGAAGCATAAGTGGGATTTAACAAATTGATGGCAATAGCGTAGTTTTCTACAGCACGCTCCATTTGCCCCATTTTTTTATAGGCGTTGCCCAGTCCAATATATAAAGGATAATAGTCGGAGTTGATGGTTCGGGCCGTCACAAACTCTTGGATGGCCTCCTGAATCTGACCCTGGGCCAGATATTTATTGCCTTCCTCCACGTGACGGGCATAAAATCGGGGGAGAGGAATCGGAGTCACGCTGGGTTCCGGGGTAGGCTTGACTCGCAGTTGTGCTGAGGCGGTACTTACGCCAACAGGCAAGGTAACAGCGGCCAGGGTGATTGCCATACAAAAGCGCTTGACCAACGAACGTCCAGACATGGGCAAAGATTCCTTTTCATTCTCAATGGGCTTACCCTTAAGTATAGCAAAATATTGTCAGATCAGAGAATGAGCGCCATTTGCAGAGCATGTTCCAATTTCAGCATCAAATCTCCATGTCCGGGAGGCACATTCGTATCGGCTACCTGTTGCACTTCACGGGTTAAATGCTGCAACGTATGAGCAATCTGTCGCTGACTCTGTTGCTGTACCTCGTTTTTTTGTTGAGACTTCTCCAGGGCTTTGAGGTTTTCCAGTTCTTTTTTAGCACCTTCTAATTTGGGCAAGGTTTTACTGTAATAAATTTCCCGGTTGCGCTGCATAATTTTATGGGCATAGTCCAGGGATTTTTGCATCATGTCGAGCATTTGCTGGATATTTTCATTCTCTGCATTACGGATTTTATCGAGAACTTTGAGCACGTCGGGATCCGTGGGCGATTTGTTTTCCTTAAATAAGCGCGATAGCTCTTGCATGGACTCAGAAGTCTCAGAAGCGGAACCTTTCTGTGGAGCAGGTTCTCCAAAGCTCACGCTGTTGGCAGGTTGCTCATGCTGAGACGGGCTTTGAGCCTGGGTTTGATCGGCTTCAAAAGATGTAGCGCCCTGAGCTTCGTTCTCCAGATTCGTGGAGGATGTCTTATCAATAGTGGGCGGTTGCTCCGTGGCGTTAACAGGATCCTGTTTTTTTGTGTTTTCCAGGTTTGTGGTATCTACAGGAACCACTTTTTTATGAATATGCATGAAGATTCCCCTTGTTTGTTCTCTTTGTTATGTACCCACTGTCACAGGTTTTAAAACAGGGAGGATATTAAATCGAAAAATCAAAAAAACAAAACCAACCCCCCGTAAATACTCACTTTCAGCGATTATTAAGATTATTAAGCAAGCATTAAAAAACACCTGTTTTTCAAAATAAACGTTAAATCGTGGTTTTTTTCAGCAAGTTTTTCAGGGGGATTGCCTATAGATATTATGTGAAGATTAAAGAGTTTAAACTCAAGTTAACCTTCTGACCGTAACTTTAAGATCAATGACAATCAAATAGACTCAAATGTGGAGCAAAAACCATGACCAGAATCCAAAACTCACCCAAATACAATAACCTCCCTCCTAAAGTAAAAGGCGCCGTTAAAGGCGCACAACAAGGCGCTAAAGCTGGAGCAGCTGCTGCTGCCGGAGCTGCTGCTGCCGCAGGCCCCATTGGCGCAGGTGCAGCCCTTGCTGGCGCCGCTGCTGCTGGAGCTATTGCAGGTGCCGCCGGAGCCTCTATGGGTTCTGACAGCCTTGTGATCGAAAGCAAAGCAGGCAATCAAAAAGCCCCCCAGGTTAACCTGGATGCCAATCAACCCTTACCTAAAGTAGAGCACCTGAACGCCCTGAACGAAGCGGCCAAAGTTCTTTCTCCCGCTTACCGTGCGAGCAGCACCCTGTATGAACTCGCCAGCCAAATCTATGAGAGAATGCAAGAAGCACAATAATTCCTCAGGAGCAAAATGTTGAGTACAGAAGCACCGATTGTCATTGATCTTGATCAGAGTAAAGAAGCTGTCATTCAGCAAATCACAGAAATTTTGAAGCGTTATTCCAATTATTTAAAGGAAGGTGATATCCCACTTTCCTTTATTTTGCGTAAATCAGGTGAAAAAGATCGCGAATTCAGCTATAATTTTTCACAGGACGGCTATGACAATGCCGAAAAAGACGTGGTTTTTCCAGTGGTGGTAGAACAAATTCTGACCAAAGAGTTTCCACCCCAGCTGGCCAAAAACGAAGGTTTAATCAAGCATGTCATGGGTGAACTCAAGCAGGACCCATACTGGTCAAATAACGTGGTTCGCTTGCTTGAGGCCATCCAGGCCAATAGTAAATAAGGGAGAACTTTAATGTCATTATTACCAATTTCAGATTCTGGACCCATGAAGGCCGAGTTGGCCAAACAAATGGGGCAAAATCAGGTTAAAGAAGGCACCAACTTAAAAGTCACCCCCTCCTCAGAACAGGCCATTCACGGTAACCCCTACGGTAAAGACGGTATGTTGCTCACCGGAGAAAAGTACAATGCCCTGTCTACCATTCTTCCCAACTCTGAGTTAGAAAAATCCCGTAAGGAACTCAAAAAAGAGCAAAAGAAGAAGAAAAAAGACAAAGAAAAAAAGAAGAAGAAAAGCTTCTGGGAATGGCTTCTGGAAAAGTAAGTTCTCTTCTTTAAATACACAAAACGTCAAAAGCAGGCTCATGAGGACCTGCTTTTTTTATATATTTATTAAATTTGTTTTTAATGCTTTAAAAATACGTCAACAATGCCTTATTTAGGTTCATTCTGTCAAACTACATACAGATAAAACAACAAGTAGAGAACCAAAATGGAGGAACAAGTTATGGTAGGACAGGGAATCAATGGTGTTAGAGAGTCTCTGCGTGCGCAACAACAGTTACTTAACATCGAAGCCGGCAACCTGATGCGTTCACAAATTCCGGGTTCTCAGGCTGTGAGAGGAACCCTTGCTGACACCAGTACCGTTAGAATTGGTGGAAAGACCCTTCCGGGCACTGCCACCAGGCTCGGAGCCACCAGCATTGATTTTAGTCAGGGCTCTATTCAACGCACAGGATTTACAACCGACCTGGCCATTAGCGGAAAAGGATTTTTTACGCTGTTTGACTCCAAAGGCGAATTTTACTATACGCGTGACGGTAGTTTCCACTTTGACACCAACGGTGTTCTGGTAAATAGCCAGGGTCTTTTTGTAGCAAGTTTTGACCATCAGACGAATGCTTTGGAAAAAACCAGCATTAAAGTGAATCCCGTGACAGATGCTCTTGGCGAACAGGTACTGGCCGAGTTGGAAGCCAACGGTGCGCAACAGGCTGCTGACATTGCCACAGCCCTCGGAGAACCTCTGGCAGACGTCACCGCCTCATTGGGAACGCTATCCGGGGCAGGCTACGTAAATAGCTTTCTGGACGGTGGCAATACCTTTTACAAATCAAACCTGGGCCAGTTGGGTGATCAGGTGCTTTTTGATCGCGAAGGCTTTGTGATCAACGAAACACGGGGTCTGAAGCGCGGAAACCAGATTGCGTTAGCAAAGTTTGACAATGAGCAGGGACTGGTGCCCGGACGCTTCGGCGGAAATATCTATAAAGCCACCGAAGCAGCAGCACCCGGCGGTATACCTGAATATGGAGCACCCGGAGATACCAGTATGGGACTGGGCTCTATCGAAGGACAGGCATTGGAACAATCCACCAGCTCCGCTACCCCCAGTCTGGTGAAGATGGGATTTCTGCAACGTAACTTTACTGCCACCAGTAAAGCCATGACGGTATTTTTAAAAGCCTGGGACGATCTTTTAGCGAATATTCGCTAGTTTTTCACGGTTCTTTTATATTAAAGCTTCTAACTTTGAGTTAGGAGCTTTTTGCTATGAAAACATTTGCCATAAAAACAGCCCTTGTTCTGGGGCTTATTTTGCTTTTCGGTATTACCACGTATATGGGCTATCTGGGATTCAATATTATCCTCCTTATTTTTTCAGGGCTACTTGCCGCCGTCTTTCTCGACAGCGTTGCCAGTCCTCTAAAAAAATATACGGCTCTCCCTCATCAGCTTTGTATTGGCATCACTGTACTTGTTTTATTTGGCGTAACGGCTCTGTTTTTCATCTATTTTGTACCAGCCCTTTACGAACAGTTTAAGGATTTCACAACCATTGTCCCAGCAGCTCTCGACAGTGCGCAAAAAAAACTGGAAGATATTTCTTTAATTGAAAAGTATATGGGAAAACTGCCCTCAGCCCAAAGCATGCTTCCTGAAAACCTGAGTTTGTTAACGGGAACCCAAAATATTCTCTCTTTGACCACCGGTGCACTGGGAGGCATGGTTATCATTTTCTTTATGGGACTGTATCTGGCCCTTGAACCCACCCTTTACCAACAAGGAATTTTAAAACTTATTCCAGAGACCTATCACCCGCGCGTAAAACGTTTTTTTTCTGAAGCCGAACAAGATCTTAAGGGCTGGCTTATGGGACGGCTAGCGTCAATGACAGTTATTGGTATTAGCGTTTCCATAGGGCTATGGCTGCTGAATATTCCCCTCGCTATTTTTCTGGGCGTATTGGCGGGCGCACTGAGCTTTATTCCCTATATTGGCCCACTGATTTCAGCAGCCCCGCCACTCTTATTTGCTTTTACCCTGTCTGTGGAAAAAGCGGTCTGGGTCTTGCTGCTGTTCTTTCTTGTGCAAATTTTAGAAAGCTATATTTTGACCCCCCTGATTCAGAAAAAAGTGGTTTCACTTCCTCCGGCACTCACACTCGGATTTTTAACCTTTTTCTCTGCCTGCAATGGCATACTCGGCACCGCGTTAGCAGCTCCCGTGCTGGTAATTATACTGGTGGCTATCCGCATCTTTTACCTGGAAAGCTTATTAGAAAAAGAGCCCTCAGCAGGTACTGAGGGCTCTGATTAAAAGAGAAGATTATAAGCTAGCGAGGTAAGCCACCAGGTTATCGTACTCTTCATCAGACATAGTGCTGCGCAATTGAGGCATGGCGGGAGCATAACCTTCTACTACGTAACCGTTGGGGTCATCAATAGATGCCTTAATATAGGTAATCGCGTCCTGGCCTGGCACCCGTGTGGCGGCTCTTTCACCCAGACCGTTTAATTTGGGACCAATGGCGCCTACAGCACCGTCCACACCATCAATCATATGACAGGCTGTACAGGTCTTCGCCAAAAACACTTGTTTTCCCGCCTCAAGGTCAGCTTTGGCAACCACTGGTGCCACTTTGGTTTCTTCAGACTTGTGTTCTTCAGACTTGTGTTCTTCAGACTTGTGTTCTTCAGACTTGTGCTCTTCAGACTTGTGCTCTTCAGACTTGTGCTCTTCAGACTTGTGGCTCGTACTCGCCATTTTTTCAGAATCATGTCCTGCTTTATCGCCGTGATCTCCGGAAGCGTGTTCAGTTCCGTGAGCACCTTCAGCGTGATGAGATTTGACATATTCAGTGGTTCGTAAGGACACCATGGTGATGACTCCCACCATAACTACCACCGACAGTAGAGACAGAAAAATAATTTTTATTTGATCGCCGGTTTTCATGTTAAAACCTTTCTTTTACTCCGTATTTAAGACGCTGCGTTGGCAGCTTTTAAAGCGTTTTGTTGTGCATTTTTTTCATCCCGTAACCGATCTGCCTGTTTTTGTTGTTCGTACCAGGCCATAAAGACGCCGGTAAAAGCAACAAACAGAACGAGCATGGCGGTGATTTTCATAATCACACCGCCCAGTTGCTGATCCGCGTGAGCAGTTAGGGTGGTCAATCTGGGCGCGTTGGCATATGTGGGGTACAAAACGCTTTTGGAAAACGTCACATAGGCAAACACAGGAAGTTGTGCTATGGCTACAGCTATTAAATAAAGCATTTGCAAAGGGTATACCGGCCGCCGTTCTTTGAGAGGGCTCCAGAGCGGCAACCAGAGAAATATGGAAGTCGTAATCATGGTGAAGTGCTCAAGATTATGCACCATCCGATCTTTGAGTGCCCAGTCATATAAAAATGGAATATGCCAGAGCGTAAAAATCAAATTAAATACCAGACAAGCGGGAATTGGATGAGAAACAAATCTATAAGCAAGCTCTCCCAGGGGACCGGATTTTTTGAGCCAGTAACTGGCCATCCATTCAGGAATTCCCGCCAGCATAAGCCATGGCACCAGATACATAAACAAATTATGCTGCACCATATGCATGCTGAACAAGTAGGTTTCGCCAATGGAATCAATGGGAGACGCAGCCCCCACATAAATGGTCGCTAATGCTCCCCAAAACAAGGCCAGGTGTTTCCAGGAGAGCGCCTTAGTTTGGGCACGACGTGCTTCAGTGTACCACCGGAAGTAAAGCGCACCCACGAATAATAGAATAAACAAAAGCACCCATTCCATCCGCCATTCCCACCACACTGCCGCAGAAACAGAAGGGGAAACCACTGCTTCTCCGGGATGTGCCATAGCGGGAGGACAGAACAGGTGCAATATGTTCATCATTAAATCGTTTCTAAGTAAGCGATTAAATCCTTATACTCATCGTCAGTCATGGTGTTTTTCAGGTTACCAGGCATTAAGCCCGCTGCGTAACCGTCCACCACGTAGGCATTGGGTTGCTCAATGGATTCACGAATATAATCCGCGGCGGCTTTGC
>CAYFGW010000130.1:0-13827 GCA_964342365.1 uncultured Candidatus Sericytochromatia bacterium
CCATAAAAGCTGAGGTGGAAGGTTATGCACTCCTCACGGAAACGTTGACTTCCTTTGAAAAGCCCGGAGATACGGACATATCAAGAGTCGTGTTGGAGTTGACTCCCGAATTTTAATTCGATTTCTATGCTTTTTTAGCGCCTGTCTAACTTTTGCCTGTGTAACTTACAAAATAAAAGGGAAAAGAGGAACACATGCCAACGTTAACTCAAAACATGGTGCAAATTCATATGGAGCCCTACACTGATAGTGAAGATATCCGCCGAATTCATCAAAAAATTAAAGACGCGCTTGAAGATCACGAGAAAATAAAGGTGTATCTGGAAGTCAACAAAATAGATCTTGAGACAGCGTCTCTGAGTGCTTATACTTCTGATTTTAAGCTGCTATTTGAGCAGCCAGATATTATGGCTCGCGTGGAGAAGGTGGCTCTGGTTACGAATATCCCGTGGCTTAAGACGTTTTTTGAATTAGAATGCTTTGTCATGCCCACATTAACGGGTAAGTCTTTTGGCCTTCATCAGAAAGAAGTGGCCAGGACATGGTTGAAAACCAAACAGGTGAGTAGAAAGGGTTTAGACGTGAACTTGAAACAATTTGATATCGACACCAAAGAAATGGTGGCCTTTGGTGCCATCAAGTCGCTTGGTGGTATTGGCATTGGCTTATTGGGAGCTAACTATTTGAGTACAAAACAAAGTCAGTACACAGGAATTGCTGCACTGGCAGGGTCTGTGGGACTCGGAGCGTTGCTGCTGGGTAAAATCTGGCGTAAACGCTAAAAAAACCCTCGTTTGAGGGCTTTTGCAATAGGTGAAATCGAGGTGACAGGATTTGAACCTGCGACATCCTGCTCCCAAAGCAGGCGCGCTACCAAGCTGCGCTACACCTCGGCTTTCATACTAACAGGCTCGTATTAAGAGCAGCAAGTATTTTTGCGCATTTTCAGTGCTTTTTTTGCTGCCGCTGTTGCCATAAATTTTCGTAGAGAGTTTCCATCTTCTGGCCAAAGGCCTGCCATTGACAAATGGGAGACCCGGCCAGAGCAGCAGGGAGTAGGTAGGCATACTCTTTTAAATACTGCGGCTGTTCTAAAATATTTTGGACACGCTTTTGAAAATCTTCGGGGGTTTTGGCCAGAAGATCCAGCCGCCCGATATTGTGGCGAATAGACTTACCAATACCGCGTACATCTTCAATGCCCATGACGGGGGTGCCGGCCCAGAATGCGTCACAGGCACTCAGCGCGCTGCTATAGGGCGTGGAGTCCAGAATAAGATGTTGTTCCTGAAAAAAATGATATAAATCCCAGCGTTTGCTATTGTCTTCAAAATAAAGCTGTTGGGGATTGCCCCCCGCCTCCTGATAACGTTGTTTCAAATAATCTCTAATGCCCTGATCCCCGTAATTTTTGTTTTTGAGGGTCAGTTGGGTGCTTTCAGGCAAAGCCTGAAGGGTCATAGCCCAGAGTTTAAGCGTTTCGGGAGACAGTTTGTTGGGGCTTGAGGCGGATCCCAGTTTGAAAGGCTGATCCCGTTTGCTTTCAAAGGCCGCCAGGGCTTTTTCTCGCGTGGCCTCAAGGGTTTGGGGCAGTTCTCCGGGGGGCTGCCAGTGAAAAAAACTGTCAGCATTCACGCACAGAGCGCGTATTTGCTGACGCACAAAAGTGGTTGTGACGTGGGAGTGGGTCACCACAGCGTCAAAAAAGTTACCTCCGCTAAAAAAAGGCGGATTCGAAGCCATCAAAACCTGTACTGCACAGGGCCTGAGTGCCAGAAAAGGCCAGATTTCAGCATTGAGCCAGCCACTCAAATCCACTATCACATCCAGCTGTGAAAGAGATCGCAAAGGCAGGCTGTCCTTGAAAAAAGGCATGTATTCCCGTGGAATGGGCGCTGTACCCACCGCGTATATGTCATGGTTTTGCTGGCTGGCGTGGTAGCGAAACAAGCCCGTATAGCCTAGCTTCACAGCGGCTCCTGTCCATTCGTTAGACACATAGCCAATGCGCAGTTTATCGGGGTCTTGAGAGGGAGTGGGTATCTCAAAGGGCATGGTCTGGCGAAAGGCGGCTAATTTATCCGGAGGCAAAAAACGCTGATGCCACGCTTTAGCCTGCCGCAGCAACTGTTGTGGGGAGGTGGTGGCCGTGTAAAAACCCTGCATGAGTGCCAGAGCATGCAGTTGGGGAAGCCATTGTTCATACTCAGGCTGAAGTTTAAAACGCTGTTGTCCCCACGGTCCCGTTAAGGCCCGGAGTACTTCAACTGTTTGCTGTTGCCGACCCGAAAGCTCTAGCAGTTGAATCAGCTGTTGCCACAGCGGAATACGCTGCGGGTAGTCAGCCAGAGCTTTTTCACAAAAGACGATGGCTTGCGTGATTTCACCCCGCTGCCGCAGGTGCTCTAGCAAATGAAAGGCAGCTTCCCAGATACCCTGACGGTAGGCCTGAAAGAGAGACTGCTCAGTGGCGGTGGTGTCCTGCTGTTCCTTTGCCAGTAATCCTCTGGCAAAATGGGTGAGCGGGTGATCCCGGGCCAGCGCTTCCAGATTGTGATAAGCCTGCAGGGCTTGTTCTATGGAGCGAGGCAGGGTTTGCTGAAAATGGTAAAAGGCAATTTCAGGGGTCAAAATTAGCCGTCAAAGCGAATAAAGGTTTCCAGAACGGGACCGTTCCAGTACACTCCCGCTCCGTTGCCGTAAAATCTCCAGCCTGCGTTCAGGCCGTAACCAAAGTCGGGGTTTTGCTGCCAGTGCACGCCCACAAGGCCCGTGACTCCACCTGCTCCGTCTCCGTTGTCCCCGCCTTCAAATAGACCTCCGCCTTTGAGGGTGGCCGCCAGGATCAGCTGGCGCATATACCACTTTTTTTGAATACCCAGTTCTACAAGCCCACCAAAGAAATCGTTAGAGGCGAGCATGGCTCCACCAGAGAGCATGATATAGGTTTCTGAGAGATTAAAACCAGGGCCCAGATTGACGTCCAGATCCAGTCCCAGTTCTCCCCCGAAGCGTTCGGGGTCAAGAGAATATGCACCGCCTCCTCTCAGGTTCAGGCCAAACCCCTGTTTGGGGTACTCCACCACCTGGTCTCCCAGCTCAAAGTCGCGGTCCACAATAATGGGTTGAGCAACCAAAAGATTATCTTCTCGCTGGCGCACTTTGATATAGCCCACTTCACGAGAAGACTGGCTGTCGCCGTCGCTGACGTATTCAATCACCTTGTATCCTGCGTCGGTGCGAATGCCCAGGGTTGTGGAGGTTTCTCCTTCACCAAGGGTAACTTCCACGCGGTCTTTTTCCATGTCCGGTTCAGAAATTTCTGCTCGAATTAAAAACTCGCTGAGATTGCGAACACTGTTGATTACCCGACCCATGGTTACGTCGTCCAGAGCGGCATCCATCATATAGCGGGTGGGGTTTTGCGCCCGAACGCGACGGGCCTCGCGGGCAAAGGCGCTGTTTCTCAACAATTGCTCCAGTACGCGCTCCCGTTCAGAACTGCTCAGGGTACTGTTGAGATCAATGGGGTCACTGGGGGTGCTGGCCGCGGCGGCGGCGCGTCGAATCAAAGAGGATTTAATGCGAATGGCTTTCTCTCGTTCCACCTCCCAGCTTTCTCTGAGCATGTGATCGTAGCCCGTGCGCTTGCCCTTCAGGTTGTAAATGCCCATGTTTAAGGTCACATCGCTGACCGCACTCACATACCAGTCCTGATTGGGGTTGCTGCTGCTTCTGGGGAAAGGGCCTTCCAGAGAAATTTCGTCAAACTCCCAGCGGGGAGCAAACACATAGGCCGACTGGGCAATTTTCTGAGTTTCGCTCCAGCTGACCACTTTGTCACCGAAGCGCTGGTTGGGTTGGGTTTTGCCCGCGGCAATGGCTCCGGCATTTTTCGCCTGATATTGGCGGGTTTGCTTCAAGAAATCCGCGAAAGGCACGTTAAAGGCGGTGCTGGCCAGGTGGTAATCAAAACGGGGAAAGTCCGCTTCAAATTTACGGGAGAGTGCCCGGTTGAGCGGGTAGTCCTGAGCATAGAAAAAAGAAATGTACTTGCGTTGATAGCGCTCAATGGTGCCTGTTGACCCTGTGTCGGAGGCAGAAGATTGTGCCTGTACAGGCAGCGTAAAACAGGATAATCCAAGCATGAGGGCCAAACTTTTTTTGAACATAACAGTGAACATAACCAGCTCCAATCTTTGAGGTATTTTGACATAAGACCTCCTCGAAAGGAAGGGGCGCTTGATCAGCAGGCCGCCTGATGGCCCAGTTGACAGGCTTCATCTTTATCTAATCGAGCCTCCAGAGGATGCCTCAGTCCCGTCTGAATCTGGCTGCGCAGGGCGTAAAGAGCCCCCCGTTGGGGCGCGGTCAATCCCATGGCCCGCTGCTGATTGTGTTTGTCCAGACTCAGTGCCTCATTGATGTCGTTGAGGGCCAAACGCCACCGTTGTTGGCGCATTAAGAAAGCTGCACGGGCTGCAAAGGCTCCCACCTGGCGGGTTTTGACCGCCCGGTTTAGCCAGGTTTTGGCTTCTGCGGGCTGGTTTTTCAGTTCCGCAATCCGGCCCAGTCCGCTCAGGGGAAGCCAGTGTCCCGGCGCCATTTTTAAAAATCGCTCATAGTCTTCACGGGCGTAAGTGAGCGGATTTAAGTGGGCGGCCTGTCCTGACTCGTGCAGTTTAATCAGTCCTTCAGCCCTCAGTTTGAGCACGTTGAGCAAATCCCGTTGGGGAATAGAAGGATTCCATAATTTCAGGGCCCGGGTGGACAGTATCACCCGTTCAAGAGAGGTCTGGCTTTGCAGGGTTTGTTGTAAACAGCTGCTAAAGCGCTCACACTCAGCAGCCTGTACCGGGCTGTTCCACCCGGTAGCACTGCTCATATACAGACCGCTTGCGCACAAAGCAGCGAGAAGAAAACGGGGTGAAAACCTCATGATTTCCAACGTAAATCAAAGAGATCCACGCGCCGGTCTGCCAGATTGTGAACGCTACCGTTGTGGTGCAATTCTTTGAGTAAGTCTAAATTCACGTCTGCAATCAACGTCATTTCCGCGTTGGCAGTGGCTTCTGCTACCACGCCGTTGGTGGGAAAAGCAAAGTCACAGGGAGAAAAAACTGCCGACTGGGCGTACTGAATATCCATGTTGTGTACCCGCGGCAGATTCCCCACGGAGCCCGCAATGGCTACATAGCACTCATTTTCAATGGCTCTGGCCTGGGAACATAGCCGAACGCGATTGTAGCCGTTCTGGGTGTCTGTTAAGAAAGGCACAAAGAGAATTTGCATGCCTTCTTCTGCCAGTAATCGGGCCAGTTCGGGAAACTCTGAGTCATAGCAAATCAAAATCCCGATACGCCCGGCGTCGGTGTCAAAGGTTTTGACCCGGCTGCCCCCCACCATGCCCCAGGAATACACCTCATCGGGGGTCACGTGAATTTTGTCAAAGTGGTCATGGCTACCGTCCCGACGGCACAAATATCCCCGATTGAGCAAGGGTTCAGAAGGGTTCTCCGGGTTTTCCAAATAGGGCATGCTGCCGGTAATAATATTGACGTTGTAGCTAACGGCCAGCTCCTTAAAGTAGAGCAAAATATCTGACGTGTACTGCGCCAGTTGACGCACCGCTTCCGGTTCGGGCAAATGATTATAGGGGGACATGAGCGGGGCATTAAAAAACTCAGGGAACAAAATAAAGTCACAGCCGTAGTCACTCACCACGTCTACAAAGAAGTCAATGTGTTCTTTGAAACGTTCAAAAGAGTTAACCAGTCGCATTTGCCATTGGACCAGTCCCAGACGCACCGTGGAGGGAGTGGCATTAATGAGCTGCTCACGGGCTTCGTAGTAAATATTGTTCCACTCCAACAGGGTGGCGTAGCCCTTTGAGGGCTCATCGTCGGCCAGGTAATTGGGAATAAAACGCTTCACGTGAAAATCGTTGGCCAGCTGAAAACTGAGGGTGCTATCGTAAATCTCGCGGCGGCGCACGCTTTCAATATACGCTTTGGGGGTCAGGGTGTCGGCGTAAGCGCTGTAGCCGGGTAGTCTGCCTCCCGCCATGATGGCGCGCAAGTTCAGGTTCTCACAGAGTTCTTTGCGCGCATCATAAAGGCGTCTTCCCAATCTCAGACCCCGGTATTCCGGGTGAATAAACACCTCAATTCCGTATAAGACGTCTCCATCCGGATTGTGGGTGCTGAAGGTTTCGTTGCCAGTCACTTCTGCAAAGGTGTGGGTGTCGCTAAAGTCTTTGCCCTGAATGATCAGAGAAAGCGCACAACCCACGGGCGTATCGTTCACTTCAATACAGAGCTGTCCTTCCGGAAAAATATCCAGTAAATGCTGCAATTGATCAAGGGTCCAGGGGTCAGTTTGCCACCCGCTGGTTTTCTGGGCATAGGCACTGAGCATGGCCGTTCGCAGCGGCTCAAAATCAGCGGGCTGCAGCGTACGTAATACCACGGTTTTTTCGTTATCGATCATGGGGAAACGGATTATCCTTAAAGTTAGCTGAAATTTTAGGGTTTTTGTGATATGAAGCCTATCACCTCCCGGTATGTATACTATAAAGTAGAACCAGTTCAGGCAAAAAGGAATCATGGAATGAACGTGACGGAAGCAAACCCACAAGACATTTTAAGCCAACATTATAATCAGGCGAATCTTTACTTCCAATCGGGCGAATTTGAAAAGGCCCTGGAAGAACTCAACAGCGCCAAGCAATACGCTGCTGATGAGAACCAGTTGCAACATATTAATAACACAATGCTGACCATTAAGGACAGTATGCAGCAAAACCAGACCCCTGCTGCACCGGCGGCTTCTATAGAAACCGAAGACGAAGAAGATGCTGGCAGTCGCCGCCCTAACGGCATGATGGTGCTGGCTATTCTCGTGGGGTTGATTTGTATCACCCCCATTGTTATGAAATTTGTAGAGGTTTTTTCGCAGCCCCGCCAGACGACAGTAGCAGAAACTCCTGTGGCTCCCGCCGAGGGAAGTTCAGAGGAAGTGGCTTCTAATTCAGAAGCTCCCGCTGCACCCGAACCCACTCCCGCCATGATTGTGAATGCTGAAGCGCCCGCGAATGCACCCGTGAATATGCTGGTGAGCGGTAGCAACGTAAATATGCGTGCTGAAGCCAGTGTGCAGTCGGCCCGGGTGACCACTCTGGCTCAGGGCACCCGTGTGGAAGCGATTGGTGATACGGTGAATGCCGGTGGTTTTGTGTGGCAACAGGTGAAAACGCCCACGGGAGCCACGGGCTGGGTCGCCTCTAAATTTTTACAAGCTCAGGCTGTAGTGGTGAATACGGAACCCGTTAGTACAGAGCCCATTAGTACAGCACCTGCTGAAGCCATAGACAGCACCGTGGCGCAAACGCCCGTTGCGGCCACAGAAACCGTAATGCAGGTGCCCGGCACCGGCGTGAGCATTCGCTCACTTCCGAGCACCACCGGGGAGAAAATTCTGTCTCTGTCACAAACGCAGGTCACTGTCGTTCAGGCTAAGGCTGCCGAAGCTGACGGTTACACCTGGAGCAAAATTCGCACCCGCAACGGCACCGAAGGCTGGGTGGCTCACCAATTTTTGAGCCCGTAAACCCCATCAACTCAATCCCCGGTTTACTTTTTCAAGGAGCTGCCCGAAACGGCGGCTCTTTTTGTTGAGATGTGCTTTAATGAGCACTATGCTCATTCAAAAAAGTACCCTCCAAGATCTTGAACCCATCTTAGCGATTTACGCCAGCGCTCGCCAATTTATGGCGGACACGGGCAACAACCATCAGTGGACGGGGGGGTATCCGCACCCGGATTTAATCAAAACAGACATTGAAAAAGGTCACAGTTATCTTTGTTGTGACGGTAAAGACATTCTGGGTGTCTTCTATTTTGCGGTGGAGCCTGATCCCAACTATGCGATCATTGAAGGGGGCGAATGGTTAAATGACGACCCCTACGGTGTGGTGCATCGTATTGCGGTGGCAACACCCCAGCGGGGAGTGGCTTCTTTTTGTTTAAACTGGTGTTTTACGCAACATCCCAACGTACGTATTGACACTCATGAAGACAATGCTCCCATGCGGGCGCTGGTTAAAAAGCTGGGGTATGACTATTGTGGCATTATTTACCTGAGAAACGGTGACGAACGACTGGCCTATCACAAGGCGCAGGGCGCAAACTTTCATCAGGGCTCCTGCCTCTGCGGTGCAGTGCAATTTGAAATCCGAGGCGCTTTTGATAGTTTTTACTACTGTCACTGTTCCCGCTGTCGGAAAACCTCCGGTACGGCCCATGCCGCCAACGCCTTCGCTGCCAATGCTGAACTCATCTGGTTGCAGGGCGCTGAATCTGTCAAAACCTACGCCGTTCCTGACACCCGTTTCACCAAAACCTTTTGTATTCACTGTGGAGCGTCTTTGCCCCATGTGAAAGCCGATGGGAGAATCAAGCTACCCGCAGGCAGCCTGGACTCGGTCTTTGATATGCCTGTGACTGAACGCATTTTCACGCAGGACCGTGCGCTATGGGATAAATCTTAAGTCTTATACTTATAGGCCCGGGCAAACCATGTTATGATGGAAGTACTTCCCCCCCAAAGGACATCGCCCGCAAGGGTCTATTTGTATTGTCTGGAAGAATAAGCGCCGTTAGTTCAGTTGGTAGAACGTTGGTCTCCAAAACCAAATGTCGAGGGTTCGAGTCCTTCACGGCGTGCTGAGTTCCCTTAAGGAAAAGAATATGGCAAAAGCAACAAAACAGGAGTCGGGCTCCAGAGCAAAGGGCAAAGCGCCCAAGGCTCAGGAATCTACCCCGCAACGATTCAACCAGTTTGTAAAAGATTCATGGGGCGAATTTAAAAAAGTGCAGTGGCCCACGCCACGTCAGGCTACAGTGGAGTCCATTGTGGTGTTGATTACCGTGATTTTTGTAATCGCACTCGTGAATTTTTATGACTATATCTCAAACTTTTTACTCAGTTTTATATTGAAGTGAGGCATTAACCATGGCAGTAACAGGATTCGATACCAAAGGCAAACGGTGGTACGTCATTAACACCTATTCAGGACACGAAAGCAAAGTCAAGCAAAACCTGCTTAGCCGGGCCAAGTCCATGGGCATGGACAACCGGATTTTTAACATTGAAGTGCCCGAAGAAAAAGTTATTGAGCTCAAAGACGGCAAGCGCAGCGAAAAAACCAAAAAAATCTTCCCCGGTTACGTACTGGTGGAAATGATCATGGACGACGAGTCCTGGTTGGCCGTGCGTAATACCCCTGGTGTTACCAGTTTCGTGGGTGCCAGTAACCAACCTTCTCCCCTGAGTCAGCGCGAAGTGAAAAAAATTCTCAAGCGGGCTTCTTCTCGCAAGGCACGCATTGAGTTTGACTACAAAGTGGGCGAAGAAGTTAAAATCAACAACGGTCCCTTTCAGGACTTCAACGGTAAAATTATTGAAGTCAATCCTGAGCAGGGCAAAGTTAAAGTGTCTGTGTCTATCTTTGGACGTTCTACACCGGTAGAACTGCGCTTTGACCAAATTAACAAGCCTTAAGGTATACAAGTATTTAAAAGCCTGTGGTTTTCAAATCGCAGGCTTTTTTTGTGAAATTTTTGGTATGCTTGTAATTATGAGATCTGAGTCACCTTCGGTAAATCCTGTAGACATCTCTTCAGCTGTAGACATCCCTTCAGAAAATCAATTCCTGGTGAGCGGTGAACGCACAGGGTGGGACTTTTTTCTCAATCAGATGGACGCCGACGGAAACGGAGCCATCATACGGGCTCTGAGAGATTTCCTTCTGACACAGAACAATATTGGGTGGTCAATGCGCACAGAGCCGTGGCCTGGTGAGTGCGAGATCCTTCAAACAGATCTCAAAAATGGGTGTTTCGCACAGTGGAAGATTATCAGCTCAGAGCATCTTTGCCTGATGGAGATATTGGTGAAGAGCAAACCCTCTTATCAGACTTTGGCATTGACAGCCAAAACGGCGTGCTGATCTGGCAACAGAGAAACAGCGTTTTTCAAGGTGCTGGGGTTCAAATGAAAGTGCAGCAACTTCGCGATGGGCAGTGGGCATCGCCTGAACTTTTGCGTGATACCACTGAAACCTTCTACGAAACGCCGCGCCTTAAGCTGGATGTTTTTGGTAACGGAAGTTCTGTCTGGCTGGAGAGGTATTCTCAAAGGGGTGTATCGGATATGTGGCAGGACAGCGCTTTATTTATAGATATTTCACAATGGCAAGCCGGGGAGCCCCGTAAAATCAGCGAAGAAAACGCGGGCCCGGTATATAACTGGTCTCTTGTTGATCAGACAGGCAGCGGTTTACTCACCTGGGGTGAGTTTGAGGAACCCTGTCCAGACGGTCAGGGTTGTTGTCTTTCCCAGAAGTTGTGGTTTAGACCCGTTTATAATTTTCGGGTGCCTACTTCCCCTTGAGACTTAAATGAAATACCTTCCGATTGGCCAGTTTAAACAAACTGGCCAATTCTTCTTCTCCATGACGCTCTAGCTGCTGAGCAATAAGCAGCCAGTTTTCCAGCGGATCGATAAAGTCGTAGGGCAGACTGTCAATGAGCAGTTTGGTGAGGGTAAACACCTCTTTGCTGCTCTGACTGTCACGCATCATAAACCAGAGTTTTTTCAGCAGTTCCACATCGTGAATGTCGATACTGCTTTGTTCAGTGTCCATATTTTCTTCTGACATCAGGCATCTTCCTCTACAGTATCATCTTCTTTTGCCACATTTTTTTGCAGGCGCGTGGTGAAGTAAAGATTTGCTTTTTTAAGATCACCACCAGGAGGGGCCCCTGCAATGACTGTGACTTCGTCCGTCTCAGGGAAGAACACAATATCTGGTTCTTCCATGGTGCTAATGGAAAGATACGTAAATTCTTCGGTGTCAGAGGTGTTGATTAACTCATGGGCGTATTCAGGGCCCGGAGGAATCGAAATGAGATCTCCTGAGCTGAGCAAATACTCTTTGTCTCCCATATGAAGAACACCTTCTCCTGCCAGGATAAAAAACAGTTCTTCATTCACAAAATGAGCGTGGTAGGGCCAAGCTCTTTTTCCCGGTGGCACAATCACCAGTTGGGAGCCTAACTTTTGCGAACCCAGCCGTGCGCCCAGCGTTGCGTGTTGTGCTGCGTAGTGTTCTCCCTGCTGCTGAAGCGTAAATTCCACGTCTCTTAAATTCACAATAGGGGGCAGTTCAATTGCCTCTGACATTCAAAAACCTGCTATTCTTTTTTAGAGTATTCTAACATTGTTAAGGAGTCAGGTTATGAAAAAGCTAGGGCTGGGTTTTTTGCTGGGACTGAGTGTGCATTTTTTAATGGGGGCTTATGCAGGTTCTAACGAGCGGGAGCTCGAAAGAATGCGAACTGAAATGCGCCAAACCAATCGGCATTTGGGC
The DNA here is from genome assembly GCA_964342365.1 of uncultured Candidatus Sericytochromatia bacterium. Lineage (GTDB taxonomy): Bacteria > Cyanobacteriota > Sericytochromatia > UBA7694 > UBA7694 > CAXRDE01. The sequence continues at coordinate 11,432 of CAYFGW010000130.1, forward strand.
AATATTGAACGTTCGTTGGATCGTATCGACGATGCGTTTGGTTCCAGCGGTTTAAATGTGCGTGTACAACGCTAGAGCGTGTTAATATGACCAAGACGAAAGAAAAGAGACGCACACTATGGCAGAGTTGATATCCGAATCCGATGACTCAGAAAAACAAGAGGCTTTAATTCCCCCTGCGGTGGACATTAGCCATCTTGAGTCCCAAATGGTCAGCATGAATTTCGTGTTGAAAAACACCCAGAGCGAAGTGATTAAGCTGCAAAAAGTCCTCATGCGTTACCAGAATCGTCAGGAGGATTTAGAACATCAGCTAGCTAAATCCCGTGAAGAACTGGATAAAATACTGGCCGGTCAGCAGCAAGACAATAGCTTTCGCTCTCGTTTTTTTCCTTCTTTAGTGGTAACGGCACTGGTGTCCATTCTTTTGTCTATCTGGTTAGCTCCCATGATGCATAAAACCCCCGTGCCTGCTCCCGTGGTGCCTCAGGAAACCGCTGCGCCTGAGCCTCCAGAGGTGAGTGAAAGTCCGTGAGCACACAGGACCCGGCATTAGACAATTTGAAATCTATTCTTCAGCGGATGGATAAGGCCTGTGTACAGGCCCAACGAAGCCCTCAAGATGTGCAACTCGTTCTGGTGTCAAAAACCGTGCCCGCAGAGCGGCTAGAAACCGTGCTGCGACATGTGGCAGCCCAGGGCATCGTGGAGCAACCCATCTTTGGAGAAAACAAAGCCCAGGAGCTCCGGGCCAAGGCCGCTTATTTTGAGAGTAAGTCATTACAGCCGCGCTGGCACTTTATTGGCGCGCTGCAAAGCAATAAAATTAAAGACATGCTGCCCCACACGGTGCTTTTACATTCTCTCGATCGGCTGTCGCTAGCACAAAAATTACACAAAAAGCTTCAGCAACAGCAGCGTAAGCTGCCCGTGCTGATTCAGGTCAATGCTGCCCGTGAAGACAGCAAGTCGGGCGTACTTCCGGAGCACGCGCTGGAATTTGTAAAGCAGGTGGATGCCTTAGATACTCTGGAACTTCAGGGGTTTATGACTATTGGGGCCCATACTCCCGATGTAACACGCATCCGGGACAGTTTCAAATGCTTAGCAGATCTGCGAGCACAGGCCAGAGCACTGGATTTAAAAAATACTGAATTGCCGCACCTGTCCATGGGCATGTCCGGTGACTTTGAAATCGCTATTGAAGAAGGCGCTACCCTGATTCGTGTGGGCAGCGCCATTTTCGGTAAGCGTTAGTAAGCCTTGGCAAACAACACCTGATACTTTGCGGGTTCACCGCTATAAATACAGGTGCCCATTTCTTCAGGCTGTTCAAAAGGAATACAGCGAATGGTGGCCTTGGTTTCCTCTTTGATTTTAGCTTCCACGTCCCGTTCTCCGTTCCAGAAGGCTTTGACCCAGCCCTTTTCGTTGCCGATAATATCTTTGAACTCATCGTAGCTGTCTGACTCAAAAATATGTTCGTCTCTGAAGGTTTTGGCTTTCTCGTAAATGGCCTGTTGAATGGTTTCCAACATCACCACCACGTGTTCTTCCAATCCTGCCATGGGCACGGTGGTTTTTTCACGGGTGTCGCGGCGGGCGAGCACCACCTGGCTTTCTTTGAGATCTCGTGGTCCCAACTCAATACGCAGGGGTGTACCCAGCATTTCGTGCTCGGCAAATTTCCAACCGGGCTTTTGCTTTTGATCGTCGTCGAGCTTGACCCGCACGTCGCGGCTTTTGAGTTCTGCGCGAATTTTTTCAGCGGCGTCTAGCACATCGGCCCACTCTTCGTCGCTGCGGGCAATAGGCACAATGACCACCTGGGTATGGGCCAGACGGGGAGGCATGATCAGCCCCTGATCGTCACTGTGAGCCATGATCAGTCCGCCAATAAGTCGTGTACTTACGCCCCAGCTGGTGGAGTAAGGATGTTTCATGGTGTTGTCCTGATCCTGAAACTTCACGTCAAAAGCTTTGGCAAAATTCTGGCCCAAATTATGAGACGTGCCGGCCTGAAGGGCTTTGCGATCCTGCATCATGGCCTCGATACAGTAGGTGCGTTCAGCCCCGGCAAACTTTTCTGATTCGGTTTTCTGTCCTTTGACCACGGGCAGTGCCATATATTCTTCTGCGAAGGTGGCGTACACGTCCAGCATTTTACGGGTTTCTGCTTCAGCCTCTTCAGCGGTGCTGTGAGCGGTGTGGCCTTCTTGCCACAAAAATTCAGAGGTGCGCAAAAACAGGCGAGTGCGCAGTTCCCAGCGCACCACGTTGGCCCACTGATTAATGAGCATGGGCAAATCCCGATAAGACTGAATCCATTTGCGGTACATGTCCCAGATAATGGTTTCTGAAGTGGGACGCACCACCATGGCTTCTTCCAGTTTTTT
>CAYFGW010000131.1:0-13810 GCA_964342365.1 uncultured Candidatus Sericytochromatia bacterium
GCCGTAAAAGATCAGGCCAATAACACCCGCAACGTGGTACAAACCATTGAACAGGTGCGTCATATGACCAAGCAAATGGTAAGCTCCACCCAGAGCCAGGAAGAAAGCAATCAGCAAATTGTCACCGCAGCCACCCAGATTAACCAGGCCTCTCAGGCCATTCGTCAGGGCACGGCTCAACAGGTTACCTCCATTGAGCGAATTACCTCTGCTATTAACGAAGTGGAAAAAATCGCCCACGACAATGAACGCATTGCCCACCACACCTACGAGTCGGCCCACGCAGTGGCCGAATACGGTAAGGAACTGCGTGAAATGGTACAGGAATTTCATCTGGCACCTGTGGCTCCTAGCCAACGCAAAAAGTACATTAATCAACTATCCGGTGGCAATAGCACCGCCAAAACAGCCCGTCTGGGTGGCATGCTCAACAGCGGCAAATAGAGCTATGTTATTATGCATAGCAAGATAATGCTCCCTTCTGGAGCCATAAAAAAGAGGTTTTCATGTCAATTCTTTTAGACGCACAGACCCGCGTTCTCGTACAGGGGATTACCGGTCGTGACGGATCCTTTCACACTCAACAAATGGTGGAATACGGTACCCAGGTGGTGGCAGGTGTTACCCCCGGCAAAAAGGGCCAGGAAGTATCTGGCGTTCCCGTATTCAACACCGTGGCAGAAGCGGTAGAAGCCACCGCAGCCAATTGCTCCATTATTTTTGTACCTCCTCGTTTTGCCGCTGATGCTATCCTTGAAGCTGCTGATGCGGGCATTGAACTGATTATTTGTATTACTGAAGGCGTTCCCGTACAAGATATGGTCGGCGTCTACGACTACGTAGCACGCTCAGGTTCTCGCCTGATTGGCCCCAACTGCCCCGGTTTGATTACTCCCGGCGGAGCCAAAGTAGGCATTATGCCCGGCCATATTCACAAAGCAGGCAATATCGGCGTCATTTCTCGCAGCGGCACCCTCACCTATGAAGTGGTGTATCAGCTGACCCAGGCAGGTATTGGCCAGTCCACCTGCGTGGGCATTGGTGGTGACCCCATTATTGGCACCAAGTATATCGATCTGTTAGAGCTGTATGAAGCCGACCCCGACACCGAAGCCATTATTTTGATTGGTGAAATCGGCGGTAACGACGAAGAACTCGCTGCTGAATACATTGCCAAGCATGTAAGCAAGCCCGTAGTGAGCTTTATTTCTGGACGCACAGCGCCTCCTGGCAAACGGATGGGTCACGCCGGTGCGATTATTTCTGGCAGCAGCGGCACCGCTGAAGCCAAAATCGAAGCTCTGAATGCTGCTGGCGTTCCTGTGGCAGATACTCCCGCTGACGTGGTAGGTCTGCTGCAAGAAAAACTTGCCAAAGCAACCGTTTAAATCATAAGGGGAAGGCCTGTGCCTTCCCCTTTTTATAACCCTCATGGACTTTTCCCATTCCTTATTTCAAAAACCCCTGGTGCTCATAAAAGCCAGTTCCGAAACCTCCTTTCGCATTGTGGAAACCTTGCTTCAGGGGCGTGAAGATCTGGAACTGCGCTGGCACAGTGACACCATTGAAGCCCTGGCAGATATCTTTTTTAGCAAGCCGAAGTTGCTGATCGTATTTGAAGACAGCAATACCGAGGGCATTCAATTTCTGGAGTTGGTGCGCAACAACGCCCAGTTTCGTGAGATGTCAGCTTTTTTAATTCTGCCGGAGCCTTTAAAATTCAAGCATAAATTGAAAAAACCGCTCAATGTTACTGAGCGGTTTACAACCCCACTGAATCACGGCCTTTTCTTTGAAAGTCTCACGAAGGCGCTAGGCTCTTAGCGTTCTGAATTTGCTCTAAACGCTCTAAACCTTCCTGCGCATTGTCGTTTTCAGGATCTGTTAACAGAATTTGTTGATACATTTCCTGAGCACTCTCAAAATCTCCCTTTTCTTCGTAAAGAATGCCACAAAGCTCATACACCTGAAGCGTATCGATACCTTCATCAATGGCATGCTCCAGAAGTGGTAACGCTTCCTCATGTCGTCCGGTTTCAATGTATAGAATACCCAGACGCACGTAGGGCGTGACCAATTCTTTTTCTTCTTCTATAGTTTGTGTCAGCTCCAGCTCAGCCGCATCATACCGTCCCATGCGCCGATAAATTTCGGCAATCAGAATTCGGGATTCCACATGATCAGGTTTGATACGCAGGGCCGCAAGCACGTTAGCCATGGCCGGATAGAGCGCATTGAGCTCCATATATACCGAACCCAGCATAAACAGTGCCTGAAGCAACATGCCGTTGAGTTTCAAGGCACGCTCAAAAGCCTGCCTTGCCTGCTCCAGCTGCCCCATTTGACCGTACAGAATACCCAGATTTAAATGCACATCGGTTTCCTGCGGGTTCACCTGCGCAGCTTTGGTATATGCGGTTTCTGACTTTTTCAAGTCCCCCGTCACAAAGTAAGCGCTCCCCAGGTTCAAATAAGCGTGGAACAAACGATCGTCCAATTCAATGGCTTTTTCCAAATGGCGAATCGCAAAATGAGGCCGCTGCTTCATCAGCTCGATCATACCCAGATTGGAATAAGCCACTGAAGAGTTTTCATCCAGCTCCAGAAGCTTGTCAAAATACGTTTTGGCTTCGTCCAGCTCATTATTGCGCAGGTGTTGAACACCTGCGCGAATGAGTTCTTCTTCCGTTTTTTCAGACATTGTTTATTGGAATGTCTGGGTCTGGTTTGGAGAGTAGTCACCTACCTGCTCGCCGGGTTTAAAGGCCGTCGGCTTTTGCTCCAGATCCATTGCGTTTTGCTCTTTGCGCTCGTTCAGTTTTTCCTGAAGGGCACGCATGTCTTTTTCCAATTGACCAATAATTTCTCTGAATTCCGCAAACAGATCGCCCACGTCCACAGATTCTGGATCCGGAGCCAGGTTGAGCTGGTCTTCCAGACGATCTGCCTCTGCTACCAGCGCATTCACCTTGGCTTTGATTTCAGCGGCTTCTTTTTGAAGGTCAGCAAGAGCTTCGTTGGCCTGTGGTGGCTCATTATTGGCCGCACCCAGCACCTGACTTAAGCTGCTTAATGCCTTACTGGCCGCAGGATCCTGATTGTCTACTTTTTTGGGAGGATCTTGTTTCGTCGCTGAAGATGTCGCTGCCGCAAGAGCATTTGCCTGCTGATTAATGTCAGCAACTTTCCCTAAAATTCCTGTATCCATGATCAAACCTCCGTAAATTTAAAAACCTTTGTTATTTTTTAACCTGCTGCTCTGGATTGGGCAATCAGTTTGTCCTGAGTAACCACCATGGCCTGTTGCTGCATATCGTAAAACATCGATATAGAACCCTGCATACTGGAGCCACTGGGCAACTGAGCCTGTCCATTCAGCGCAAGCTTATTCAAGTTACTGACGAGTCCCAGTTTAAAGATATCTCTATACTTTCGCTCGTTTAGCATTTCAATAATCATATCCACAAACGCATTGGTGGATTTAAAAGATGAGCCGGTGGATTCTTGTGTACTGGCCATTTGCACCAATTTGTTATTGGAATCCAGCTCTGCGGTGACCGGCACCAGACGGGTTTGCCAACGGCTTAACGCCTTCAGTTTACCCGGTCGATTAAGTTCAGAAGCGTATTTAACGTCAGGCCCCACACCGTTAACATTAGCGTATCCGGTAATAACTTTTGAATTCAGCATATCCTGCACTTCTGCAAAATCAGCGGCAGCTGGAACTGCCAGATTTGTGGTAGCAGCTGCTCCTGCCTGATCGGGCACAGCAGAAGGATAATCCGCAGCGGCCGTAGCCGTCACGCGAATGCCCTCGGTAAAATTATCATAGGTTGCAGAATTAAAGAATTCACCGTCTGAGGCCTGTACTACAATGGTATTTTCGCCCTCTTGTAAAAAGCTTTCGTTCACCGGATCAGAGCTACTCAGCACCACGCGAAAAGTCACATCCGCCACATCGGGAGCGGGTGCCTGATGATTGATCGCCACAGGAACTCCCTCGTACTCCCGACCGTTAATAAAGATTTTTGGGTTCCCCGCCACATTAGGGTTATAAGCGGCCGGATTGCCATCAAGAGCGGCTGCACCGGGCAGGTGAATCCCCGTCAGCTGTACATCCACGGCAATATCCTTACGCTGATAAGTGGGGCGCGTGATCCCTGCGGCATCGGTTTCCCAGTTAGCAGCAGGCAATAAATCCAGAAACTCATCTTGCTTGAGCGTAAAACTATTTCTGGCCTGCATCAGCTGACGAGGCGCGTTTAAGCGACCGTAACCATCTGCATCTTCAGCAGCATAAAGAGTGTCATCCACGTGAGGGAACCAGACTCCACCAAAATCAGGATCTGTAGGATCTTCCCCCGTATTGGTCAGAAGTTCTCCCTGATACCAGTCCGTGGGAACGGTATTGGCGGCGTCAACCTCAGTGTCACTGGGTGGTTTGTATTCCACAATATTACGGTTCATTTGTACCGAGCGCTCTAAGCCCTCGTAACGACCAATTTCAAAGCCGCCCAGAATGGGAGAAGCCTGCTTGTTTTCATTGCCCACCACGTCCTGACCGTTGACACTTTCAATTTTATGCAGGCTTTGCAAAAACTCTCCATTAAAAGAACTCGACACATTGCCGGCAGTTCGACTGATTTCTTTTGTGTCAGGATTGTTAATGGGATCGTCTGCCACCAGATCGTAATTTTTACTGGCATCAATACTCTTAGAACGAGCAATACTACCTCTAACATAAAGCTGCCCGGCAGCATCGTCTGAAATATCGTTGGTGGGAGCTGATGTTAACTCCGGTAAGTCGATATTGTCTTTGTTATTAAATTCAACAGTACGGGTCTCTACTTCATAGTGATTGAAAAACAGAGAACTGCGAATTGCGCCCCGGTCGTTTACCTGAAACTCGCTGTTGGCTGAACCTTCAGTCACATCATCTTCTGTGGCATCTTCCGTCATATCTACATCATATCGGAAAACAGAGCCCAGCTCAATGTTAGAATCCAGCAAACTCACCAGGCCTTTAGCGCGGTTGGTGGCGCGATCCTGAACAATTTTACCGCCATCGTTTACTGTACCCGCAATGGCAGTACCGATTCCGCCGGTTTCGTTCACAAACGTACCGTTATAGGTGTAAGTACCACTTTGAAAAATCAGATTTTCTACAATGTCCACAACACCATCTACGGCCACATTGTTTTCATCCAGATCCCAGTTCAGATTGGTGCCACCTTCGTCTAACCAGGCTTTTTTACGGTTAATCACGGTAGGGTAGTTATTGCTTGTCCCGGAACGTTCGTGCTGATACCCCTCAATGGGATTTAGACTGTTCCACTTCACACGGTTGTCTTTTTTGAGATAACCCTGTGGATCAAATCCCGCATCTGAACCATCGTTGTTAAAGCTATTATTGGGAATGTCACGACGGCTTACCAATTCGCCGTTTAACAGATAATCATCGTCACCAGCCTCATTGGAGTTGACGGTATAGCCCACGGCATAGCTGTACTTGATTTCACGGGGAGAAAAGTTATAAAGATAGTTCACTGCTGACCAGAAGCCGCCCGTGCTGTAAGAGGCACTATATTGAGAAACGGTCTGGTTAAAGTAAGTAGGAGGTGGAGGCCCACCCAGAATGGCCGAGGTTACACTGTTCAACAGATCCAGGTTGCCATCCAATTCCTGGGGAGTTGGGGGATCGTCTTCTACCCGGAGAGTAATGTCCATGTTGCCCGCAATATTGCCTGCGGCAGTAGTGCGCTCTGTTAAGGTACGAAATTGTACCGCGCTGAAACCAATGGAACGACCGTAACCCAGGTTACCGTCGTCACCATAAAGGCCGTTGGCAGAAAGTAAGTCCGCCGTTTTACCCGGCGCTCGCCAAATATTGGTGCCCCGGTTAGCAAAAGTCGTGTAGTTCTGAGAGTTTTGCGTGCTGGGGTCAATGCCCAGATCTTCAAAGGCATTTTCCTCCATGACTCCGGAAATGGTTTCTGCTGCTGCCGTACCGTCACGCCCGTCAAGGCGTACGTCCGCCCTCAGATTTCGATCCGCATTTTCACCAATTTGCTGTGACATGGAAACATTAAGTAAGTCTTTGTAAGCCTCTTCAAGGCGTTTAGACACTTCGTTGAGCCGGTTTTGCATCTGGGCCCGGTGCTTATCAATAAAGGCCTTTTCAAACTGATAATCCAGATTGGAGCGCAGAACAAACGCTGCTTCTAGTGTATTGGGCGTAAATGAGCCGCCCGCTACAGGGCGCGAGCCAAAGCTTTGCTGGGGCTGCACATTGCCCGTTTGCAAGATCATTTGACGTCCAACATTAAAAGCTGAAAAACTCATATAAAGAGCTCCTTGGAATGAAAATACTATTCTACACGTTAACTATCGTCCCTGCGAGCTTGCAACTGGTGTCAGAGGCCAAAAACTTAACACAAAGAAAATATACGTTTAACAGAAAAAACCTCCGGTTCTCGCTAAAGTAAGAACCGGAGGTTTTTTTGAGGGATAACCCCTTATACGGCCTTGGTTTGCGGTTGACGCTTGAAGGCAAAATACGAACTTAAATAAATATCCGTAATGGAACGGTTCACATTTTTAAAGTAAGAACGTCTACCCAGATAGCCTGGCTCGGTCAGAAGATTTTGAGTGACGGCCGTACCGTCTGCACGCGTCACCTGGGTAGAACCGACGATTTCATCGTCTCTGCGCGCCTGAAAAGCCCCTTCATCTACCGCCTGAGCGGCCCAGGATTCATTTCTGAACTTCAGACGAATGGACGAGGAAACGCCCCCGCCGGTGGCAGCGTCTGCAGAAGCCGTGATAAAGACGTTATCCAGATATCCCATATTAAATGCATCACGATACTCCGCCAGCAATTGCGCGTTAGAACCGTCAGAGCGCAAACGCATGTGGTCATACAGCACCCGGGTCAGTTCATTGTCCTGGTTCTGTGTGGTAGCACCAATCACCTGGCCCGAGTTATTGCTTTCAATAGAGGCCAGCTTCATGGCCCCACCCAGTACGGGAGCCAATGCCTGATCTGCTTTCAAAGAGATAGTGGTGTCGTCAGCGGCTCCGGGACCACCCGACGTTTCAATATTAAAGGTGTAGTCATTTTTACGGTCGTAATATTTAGTACCCCCGTGCAGGGTGATGGTACCTTCACGGTTGGGATCGTTATCAATGCCACCTTCTAATTCATAAGAAATGGCGTCATCTCCCGCCACATCAGAGCCCGGCACGGCACCTTCTCCGAAGTCCGTTTCATTAATATAGTAGCCAAAGTACTTGTCTGAAAAATAACCGGTTCTAAAGGACTGGAGGTCCAGGGGTACAGCACCATCATAGCCGCGACCGTTGATCCGGTTGTAAGAACCCACATAGCGATCAATTTGTGTGGTGACCGTGGGCTCGTTGGGATTCGCATCACCGATACCGTTATTTACAGCACCATAACTCACGGTGTTTTTGCGCACGTAAACTTCGTTAACATCACCCAACCCCGTGTCCTGCCAGAAGCCCACACGAATGTCCCAGTTATCATCAAAGTAGGAATCGTCTCCGGCACGGCGGGTCACATTATTAACGCGCCCACCGTCTTTATCACGTATGAAGGTTCCTGTTCCTGTATCCACAGCACCCGGCGGCAAATCTGAGGTAAAGGTAATGGTATCTCCAGAAATTTCAAAAATACGAGCAATCTGCAAAGCACCGTCAATGGGCACATAAACCAGTTCGCCTTCCGTTAAACCAGAAGCCGTGCCTGGTGCCACAGTTACAGAATTAGCGGTAGCGGAAAGAATATTTCCCGTACTCGTGGGTGCATTGTAAGTACCTGGCTGCACCGTTCCTGCCGAGTTTCGTCCGTATCCCTGTCGGCCCGCACGGCCATCGGCCCCCATCAAATAAGGTTTGAATCTGCGGGTGTTGGCGGTACCATTCATCACCTGGTTGGGAATTTCAAAAGACCCCATACCCAGAGTGGACAGCTTACCCAGAATTCCCTGGGCCCTGACTTCTTCGGTATCGTAGGCAAAAAGCTTGCGTTCGTCTTCTAAAAAGTCATAACCTTCTGCGGTCAGGCTACTGTTAGTAATCTGTTGACTGGTCACAAAGCCTTCTTCGTTTTGGTCACGCATGAGTATATCCCACATGAGGGCTTCATTCACCTGCGCCTGAAAACTTTGCAGCATGAAGTTGAGTACCGAAATCGTAGCAACAGCCACGGGGCCATCAATGGTCAGTTGACCTGCGGCCGCAAACAAGGCCTGATTCAAGGCACTCATTAAATCTTTGCCCAACATAGAGAGTAGTCTGAGCGTGTCCAGATTGGCGATTTCTTCATTTTGATAGGTGGAAGACCAGTAAGAATAATCCAGCTGGTCTAACTCAAACTGAGACAGGAAAGAAGCGGTGGTAAAAAATGCGCCCGTATCCAACTCTCTCTGTTCGTTGGCATTCACCCCGTGGCGGATAGAGGTGTCTCCGTCTACACCGCCAAACAAACCACCGTCTTTCACTTCATATTGATTGATGGTGTAATCCTCAAGACCCACGAGGCTTGCTGCAGTATCGATCAAACTGCCCACATCTACTAATCCAAACAAATCGGGTAGCTTTTCAAGGGTTTCATAGGCGGGCTTCTCCGTAAACTGATACTCACCACGCATACCGTAGCTGTCCATGGCATATCCGCCGCCTGTGGCGTAAGAATAAGCGGATACGCTGTCTAACACCTCATGCTGCATGGCGTCCAGAAAACGTCCCAGATAATCCGTGACAACGTCGTAGGACACTGCACCATAAGTGGTCATGGGCATATTCAGGAAGGTAATGGGAGGTCCACCGGGCGGAGGGATAGGAATCGGAATCGGAATGTTGAAATCCTGGTGAAAACCAAAGACCCCCAGATTTGGAAAGACACTCATCTCATCGCGACTTCCGCCGCCCAGAGCAGCCATTGCCCCGAGAGAAGCGGTCATAATGTCATAACCAAAGCCTGTTCCCCCGCCTTTACCACCGGTGCCATCCACAGCACCATCGTAGCCACCGGAGTGCTCTACGAGGCGATCGATTTTGTAAATAGTACCCACAGCGGAAGTCTGGCCCCAGTAAATACCGCCAATTCCTGCTCCAAAGCCCACGGCAATACTATACTTCTGGGTAGAACCGTCCCACTCAGGCCCCAGTCCGAGGGAGTTTTTACCGCCGGCCACGCGAAAGAAAGGACCGCCGAGTAATTTGTTGGCTGTATCATCAAAGCGACCTAAACCAAAGTTATTAGCAGCCGTCTGCCAGGCCAGTCCATCAATAGCAGGCTGAGGAATGGTAACAATAGCTTTACCCACGTTTTCACCACCAGAAGAATCATAGAACCAGCCGGGAATCACGTTGATATGGGCAGAAATGGTTTCGTAATCGTACCTGACAGCACCGACTCCAGCAGTGGTGTTTTCACCGCTATTAGGCACGTGACCGGGAACGTAATCCCATTGACGGCCCACAAAGAGCTTACTGACCTCGTCAACGCCCTTAATGAACCCGGGAACGCGGTCAATGGTATCTTCCAAGTCATCCACACCGTCAGGATGACGCACGTCGGGCTGACCCGCGTTATCAGGATTTTCCGCCGCACCAATCGGAATAGGCGTATAGAGCTTACTGGTGTTATTAAAGGTTTTATAGTCAGTGGCTCCGGCAGTAGGAGGGGTGGGAGATCCCGCAATGGGTACCGCCGCGGGGTTATTGCCAATTGCATCGGTACCTGAGCCGCCTCCGTCCATACTGGTAGGATCAGCCGCAATCGCGAGACGATCATAAATGGTTGTATAAATGGAACCGTCTGAGTTATTGCCGGGGCCCTTGTTGTTGCCCCCCCATTGATAAGTGGTGTTGGGACTGGCGTGCTTTTTAGCACCGGTAGTGGGGTCGAAATAGTAATAACCATAGGGCGTAACGCCGTCAATAATATTGGTAGCAGAGCCCGCAGGCACCGTCCCACCACCGGGAGGCGGTGGAGGCCCACCTCCGGGCCCACCTCCGAAACTGTCAATACTGACAAAGACCTGATCCATAACCTCTTCATAACTCATGGTTTTACCGGCATCTTTAATGGCCTTATAACCATCTGTATAGGCGTCTACAGCCGCTTGAACAGAGGCTTCGCGCTTTTCAATCTGGCGAGCCTCGTACCAGCTGTCGATAAAACCTGCTTCATAGGGTTCCAGCGCCTCAGATCCGGGGCCGGTTCCTGAAAACAACACGTCCTGAGCCGACTTTTGATCACCAGGGGCAACGGAGTTCCCCACCGGAGGCCCTACCAACTGAGGGTTCATCAGTACGCCTGGTGTGGTGGTAGAATTGGCGGGCGCATTCAAACCGTCCCCCACGTTAAACAGCGATTGGGTAGCAATCACATTGGGATCGTAGAATTTGGTGCCTGCTTTTAATATATAGGTGGCAGGAGTGGGTGGAGAACCAGCTTTGGCAGGAGTTTCTACCACAAAAGCACTGGCAGGAACGCCGTAAGTGGTTACTGAGTTATCCCTTTCAGCCTGTGTATATACCCCGTTTGTGCCACCAAGGAATGAGGGCAAAAGAGCATATACGTCTTTACTGGTCTGGGCTGGCGTGGCGGGAGCCACTTTTGCAGGGGGAATTTCAATGTAATACTGCTTGCTGGGATCGCCACCGGAAACAAATTCGGTAGTGGGGCGAGAAGGCGGAATATTCATTTCCTTTGCAATATCCGCAAAACGACCACTACTGGTAGCCCCGGAATCCGTCAGGGAATAAGCGGTACCGTTCCAGAGATCGTAATAGCTGGTATCCGTATCATCTTCCCCACTCCATCGGTATTCGTTTGCATTTGGATCAAAATAGTACTGACGTCCATCACCATCAAGATCTCCAAAAAGGTAACGATCGTCTACACCGTCTGAGTTGTCATCCACCCCCTCGAGATACTTGTCCGCCATAAAACGACGAATATCGTCGTGGGCATTACCGCTGCTCTTATTGGCACCCGACTGATTGTCAAACCAGTCCTCGTAGATATATTTGGTCATATCTACTTCGGTTTCTGTGGGAATTACCGGCGCTCCCTTGGCTCCAATCTCACCCCCGGAACCGTTGGCAAAAACTTTGTTGGGTGCGTCAGCATCAATATCGTTAAAATCTCTGTTGGCGCCAGGCGCCCATTTTTCATTGGGGCGCAAAGGGGCATACATACTGTTTTCGAGCACTTTGGTGTAGGCACGATTTAATTTTTTCTTGAGGGCTTCCGCCCGCAAAAGCAGAACGGCCCGGTATTCCACATACCAGGTTTCTGCAAAGGTATTTTGCGCATCTCGATCAAAAACCGACTGATACTCAGAGCCCGTCAGTTGGAACATGCCCTGAGCGCGATTATCCAGACGCACCAGGTTTCCATTGGGGTTATTATAAGCAGACAGCACCGCCTGTAAGCCGCGACCAATGTCTCGCTGACCGCCACCGAGAAAGTCTCTAAACTGTTCCCCTGATGTCCCCAATTGTCCAATTGACATAAGCTTTGTCTCCTATGAGCTGTAGAATGCGCTGAAGCGGTCTACAAGTATTTCGATTTTGCCCCCCAGATCGGGGCGGGTGGTTTCAATAGCTGTTCCCACGTCAGGCGCACCTGAAAGTGGCGAAACAAAATTGATAATATTGTTAGCCAGGTCAGAGCTCGGCGCAATCACACCTATTTCTTTCTCTCCGTTGACCGTCACATAAACCGCATCTCCCACAGCAAAATTGATGGCGCTGTTAGCCACCGTCACGGAAGAAGCCGTGGGCGCAGGCGTACTCAAAATCTCTCCGGTGCTGGTAGGTACGTAATTCAACAAAATACTGGCCTGAATTTGAGAACCCGTGGTTAAACTGGTGGTGGAAGCGATTTGCACGTCGTTAAAGAAACCATTTTTCTCTGACAATCTGAAAATGTCCCGGAGTAAATTGCGATTATCTAACTCAAACACCGTGTCGTAAAGCACGCGCTGAAATTCATTTTTTGAGTTGGAGCTGCGGTTAAAACGTTGGTATTGAGTGGCCACCGGACGGATGTCATCTGAAGCATCATTATAAACGCCGTTAAATCCGTCGTTGGGCCCTGTGCTATCAAAGGCACCGTTTGTACCCGTATAAATACGATAATCGCTGTCGCCATCCCAGTCATCGTCATTGATATTAACGCCGCGGCTATCGCTCTGACCGAAGTTGTCTCGGGTATCACCGAGGGAAGCAGCACCAGTTCCCAGAATATTCATACTTTCGTTGGTGTAACCAATATTTCTGGCATCGTAGCGGGCAGCATCTGTAGGCGCATTGCCTTCAGTATCAATAAATTTATAGTTGTTTTTGTGCGCAACAAAACCGCCGCCCACTTCGTTGTATAACACCACATTTTCAGCGTTTGAAGCATTGGTACGGCGGTGCACCACGTTGAGTTCATCAATAACAGCTTCTGTCAAACCATCTTCAGGAAACGATTGCTGAATGACTGCAGTACCCGTCACCCGCACCGTGCCGCCCCGGGTCTGGTGACCAAAAAGCGCGTCTGAGGTAGTATCAATAGGCACTTTTTGAGAGCTATTCCCCATTTCCGCGCGGGAATCATAGCTTTCTAAACCGAGGTAAGGCACACCGTTAGCCACCCCGGAAACAGGATCAGTGAGTCCACCGCCACCTGCTCGAACACTGGCTGCGTAACCGGAAAAGAAGTTATACGCCATACGGGCAGCACCGGCATCTTCCAGATTATTACTGTAACCCTGAGCGCTCTGACGCTTTGTAGACGTTTCTGTATCCCAGTCAAAACGGGTGGTGGTCATGGCCTTATCTAAATCGCGAGTCAGGGCAGCGGTAAGTTCCGTAATCATCTGCTGCATACGAGAGCGCAGCAACGCCTGATACTCAAACAGGAAAACGGCGGCATCGTCATTTTCCTGGTCTTTCTGCATAATACGGCCAAATTCAGAATAGGTGCGATCCAGATAAGTGGCTTCAATAGCGCTACCCGCGTCACTTCCCGCCTTTTTATACTTACCAATATTAACCGCAATATCTGTCAACTTGAACTGGGCAGCATCACTCTGCACCTGATTCAACATGGTATTTGAGCCAAGACCAAAACGAAATGTCATAGAAAAGTCTTCCTAACCGCCAGACGCATAGAACGCGGTAATTTTATCGGTATTAATAGTCAGTTCCCCACCATCCTGAGTACCCTGATAGGTTAAGTTAAAACTCGCTTGCAGCTGAGAACCCGTGGGCAAACTGGAGCTGGCTGATACTACCAGGTTTTTGAAAAGCCCCGAACTCAACACCGGGCGATATTCCACACTAGAAAGAGCGTCAAACAAAACCTTTTCAAAAAGATTTTTTGCACCGGCATTGACCGCAGCCTGTCCTAACGGCCCGTTAAAGCTATCATCCAGACGATTATTAATGCCTGAATTGGCATTCGCAAAACTGTACTGCGGATTCCCACGACGCAGATCGCTAATTTCTAACACATCTACTTTTGTACCGGCCTTTGCGGTCACGATCGTACTGGTACCGCTGGCTTCAATAGTCCCCACGTTACCACCAAACACCGCATTAAAAGGCACCGCGGGCCCAACACGCGGATTAGGGGAAGGAGCAACAGGTGCACCAATTAAAGCCGGGTCGTTAGCGGCTGCAGCCGTATTTTCGGTGGTAAACCAACCCATCATGTAGTTATACACGGTACGGGCTGCACCTGCGTCTTGCTGAGTGTTTGTGGTGTTTCCGGTCATGGCGGGGC
>CAYFGW010000132.1:0-13737 GCA_964342365.1 uncultured Candidatus Sericytochromatia bacterium
AAGCGATGAAGTGACATTGAATTTTTCTACAAAAAGTACCCTTATTTTTCAGCCAGAAAAATTCAATGATAGTGAAGATTTAGCTTCTATATACAATAGTATTCGAGACGAACTCGATTCCTCTCCAGGATTTTCAATCGTTTCTGAGCCGTCTGACTATCCTTCGGAGGAACCTAGCTATGAACCGTCTGATTATCCTTCGGAGGAACCTAGCTATGAACCGTCTGATTATCCCTCAGAAGAGCCTAGTTATGAACCATCTGATTATCCCTCGGAAGAACCCAGTATTGAACCTTCTAACGAGCCCTCACCACAACCCACTATTGAGCCTACTCCAAACCCAACCATTACGCCATTTCCTACAGCATTACCCGATCCAATCCCTGAAATCAATAATGGAGATGAGTACAAAAAATCCTTGCTTCAACAAGTATTTACTATTGAATCTATGGTCTCTGTTTTTGAAAGCAATTTAGAAAAGGTGGAAATAGCGAACAGGAATAGACAAGACGAGCTGGGTAATTCTCCGGACACAGATAGTAACAAACAAGAACTCAATAAAATAGCGCAAAACCTATCCCGTCTAAACAGTTTGAAGCAAAGAATTCCTGTTTTGCTTGAGCAGGTGTCAGACTTCAAAGACACCTTGGAGCAAACCTGTAAGATTAAAGGTCTTCTTACTAAATCTACATACGATGGCTTAAGACATGTTTGTGACGAAGAGTGTATTAATGAGGCAGAAATTGAAAAGTTCAATGATTCACTTCCCGCAACAAAACTACATATCTATTCTTCATTTTTCAGAAATTCCAGTAACCCTGACAACATTCACGGAAAAGATCTGGTTATCAATGCGCGCATATCAAACACGGCAGCAGGCTCCTCATTTAACTTAAATGAGGGCTTTTTTAGAAATAAAATATTGGAGGGCACATCCTCCCCAAACCCCATTAAAATTAACACTTTCGGTAATATTTTGGGAGTCGATGGAAAAGAACTAGAAATTATCTTGCCAGATGATGAAAACGTTAAATACAGCATTGGCTCTTTCGGTGCCTTTACTAGCCCAGGCTCTTTTTATGAGAATCTGACAAAAGAAGAATTATTAGAGTTCATTGCTTCTGGAGTAACATTTTTTGAAACTGGTGTTCATTTAAATATAGTCGTAGAAAACTATCGGTTCACAGACAGCTACTATGATTCAAAAAATGTTAGCAAAGAAGATGTAACAAACCCCAAATTATTTGTTCACCTTCCACTTCAGTTATCTGTTGAGCACAAAGCAAAAAACGACAGTTTTTTTGAGGGCTTTTCTTTTGGGGAGCCTAAAGCATCTTTTCGAAATCGTATATTAAGGCGTTATGGCTCCTATTTCCTGGGATCTAATATATGGGGCACATCTTTACTCTCTACAGAGGTTAATCAAGTTCCTCTAACGGCAACCGTACCTTATTTCGGTGGCTCTGCTATATTTTCGCCTCGTGATCAAAGTGGCTCTTTTGACACCCTGACATTATCTGCTCCTCAATCTTTAACAGATTGGAGAGTAGAAATCTATTCCTCGGATGAGCTTGATGCTGCCCCCGTAACAGCTTTGGAGGGTGAATCGAGTAAACCTTTAGTCTGGGATGGTTTCACCGATAATGAATGTATTATTGACGGACAGTACGAACTCAGATTTTCTGATGAAAGTGGTCAGGTAGATTATCAGATGATCAGCGTGGACAACACGGCTCCAGTGATTGAAAACCTGAAAATAGAGCATAGAGAAGTGAGCGAACAAGAGCACGAGTCTACCGTTACGTTCAATGTGAGAGACCCTTTTGTACGCAATGTACACTCATTGGTTAATCCAGATTCCATTCAGCTCAGCATAAACAATAACCCGATTTCCTCAGTTATAGACGAAGGAGGATTTTGGATTACCAACTTCCAGGAAATTAATCAGCTTCAAATCAAAGAAGTCGAGGGTCAAGAAGGTGAATATGAGGTAACTGTTACGATTCCATATCTCGTGGAAAAGGAACAGCTCAGATTTACCGTATCTGACCTTGCTTACAATAAAGGCGTTTACGTCCCGTAGCCCTTTAAATCAACGCTTTTAGCGTAAAAAGGAGATAGCAATGAGAGGCCCTCAAATATTGACCTTGGTGATTGCAGCCGTTTTTCTCGGTGCCTGCAACCTAATGCCTCCACTTGTAGAAACAAATCAGATAGAACAAAGTGTGCAAACCGGTATTGCTACACCGGTGTCTTACACCAGAGCAAAATCGAATGCTTTAGAGTCAGCTACTAAAAAAATGGTTACTTTTCCCAATATGGTCAAGACCACAGAGTTTAGTGAGCCTGAAACTGCTGAAGTCAGTGAGATTGAAGCCTTACTCAAAGCAGAAGGAATAGACATAGAAAATCTGGATGCTTTAGAAGCAGGTGGTTTTAGCACACAGTCTTTTAATAGTCGGCGTTTGTTTTTTGCTCAATTCACCACCAGGGTACCTCGGCGTATACGGAGCTATCAGGTAAAGATCCCTACAAGTGGTCAGTTTGAACTCAAATTAAAAGAGGGAAGTCGTTATAAGGTTTTAGACAATGACGCTACCGATGGTCAAGCAGTGATTCAAATGCCCGCTTCTACCCTTAAAACATGGATGCACCTCAATCGTAACTGGCGTAGCGACAGTGAGCTAAAAGTAGAAGACCCGCTTTATTATCTTAGCGACACACTGAGTAGTGCTCGCAAGCAGTGGTTTTCTCGCACCCGCTGGCTAAGTATGGGGCTGAGACCTCTACCCGTGCCGTCAGAATGGAAAAGCCCTCAAGGTAACGATTTTGTTTTGAACATGACTGCCAAAAACGTGAGTTCATTCAGTATGATTTGGCTACAGCAAAAGAATAAGCAGGCATCTTACCCTCCAGGTATCAAAGAAATTGGGCCAGAAGGTGGAATCGTAGAATTACCTGGCATCATAACTCTTCAGATTCCTGAGAACGCTTTAGACTCCAAGCAAATAATTCGCATAGAACAAATGAAAGAGGTACAGGAATACCCCGACTATGACCCGATAGAAGGGCCCGATGCGATTGATATCGTGCCACCAGTGAGATTTTTTCCAGAGAATTTAAAGTTAAGTAAACCGGGCTCTATAAGAGCTGCCTTAACTCCCGAACGAGTCAGATTTGGCAACGATGAACAGTTTCATGCGACAGGAATAAGTTACGAATCATTTTTAGAAGGTATACCTCCTGATAAAGGATTTTTACTTGATTTAGATGAGCGGAACACTGACGGAAGAATGAATTATAACGAATGGTACAAGCTTCCCGAACTTACTATTGTTAGAGTTTTAGGGTATCCTCGAAGAACTTTCAAAACAAGTTCTTTTTCAACTCAGCAGGTGTCTTTTTTCGAAGAGCCTACTCCGCACATGTGTTTTGGTATCTCTGGTGCAAACATGCCACCTTACGCGATATTTGAATATTCTAGAGATACTTCACTTGAAAGAAAAAAGGCAATTTGCCAAGGAATATCCGATTCTTATGTTGAGTACAAAAAAATTTCTACAGAATTTCTTCCTGTTGCATGGGAAAATACAGAGTATGAAAACAGGGAATACAATGTTATCCCAATATATTTGAAAAAACTTGAGGGTAGCGCTACTACTTCAGCAAGATGGAACAGTAAAGAATCTATATTCAATTTACCTGAGTCAAATATAGATTCCAGTGGAAACATAGATAATCTGTTAGATACGTCGGCTCACGAAAATTACCATATATTTCAGGTCGCAAATATGAAACGGACAGGCCCCCTCAGTTATTTCACAATAAGTCCGTGGCTAAAAGCTTACGATAATCCTTCAAGGTCGTGGTTGCCGGAAAGTGTTTCTCGATTTATGGGAGCATATGTCGGCTCAAAATATGCGAGTAAGTGGATCTCAAAATTTGAAACTAATGCACGCACCCCTGAGGGTTTTTTGTACAATCAGGCTCCTTATGGAAGGAGCTTAGCCGTAGGTGTAAAAAACTTTGCAGACCGGAATCACTCTTTTTTAGATACCCCTCTTGGTAATGATGGCATTGATCCTCAATACAGTAGAGTAAATATACCTGCGCTAATGAATAACACTATATATCAGAACAGTAAGGGCAAAGTTAATGGTATCAAAAGGCTGCATGATGCAGACATCAATTATCTAATAAAAGGTGAATATGGCATCATATCTGCTCTAAAAAGTGTTAACAGTATTTTTAGTATAGAAAGAGCGTTCCCAACATGGGCGTCCATGATTGCTTTAAAAGAATATGGACTTGGGACAGAAAAAAAAGAGAACTTCACTTTCAAAAAAATAGCAGAAGTAGAAAAATTAGACGCCGTTGACTATAAAAAACCTCTGACACCCGATCTGAGAACAACGAGAGATAACCCTTACAATATAGCCGGCACACAAAGCTTTAACGAAATTAAGAATATGCAGGCTCAATACTTCTACCTGGAGTACAAAAATTTATCAAAATCACAGGTTGTATATGTGTATCTTGAACCTGACACTATCGAAAGTTCCGTAACTCAGATCTTGACAAACGAAAATGCTGAGAATTATCTGGGTAAAGGTATCCGCGTGATGCTTTTAAAAGAAAAAACTCAACAAAAAGATTTTTTGCCTTATAAACCAGAATTGGCTGATATTAAAAGCGGTAAGAAGATTAGAAAAGCAATACACTCTATGTCTCAATCCAAAAACAAGGTAAACATAGAAGGAAAAAGTAAATCGGTTTACTACACTGCATTCCCTCTACCAGTAAATGATGATGTAGTAAGAATGCTCGTAAGCGTAACATTGCCCTATTTTGGTGAAGGAAATAGGGTGAGAGTTAGATATCAGTTAAAAACTTTTATAGGCGGGCCTGAACTCATTTCTTTTGAAGTCAATGACGAGGGTAAAGAGAAACAACGCGTTGTAGAAGCTATTGTCAAAGACTGTGAACCCGATGACTGCATATTTAGTTTTGATTCCAGAGATGATCAGGAAGAAAAAATACTCGTAAATGCTGAGCTTCTTGAAAATTTAGGTGAAGATGATAACGGACGTAAAATACAGAAGTGGGCTGCGCTTATCCCAAATTCATCTAAAGTAAATGGTGAACTTACTGTTTTATCAGATAATTGGCCGAGTAATGCTGTAGAAGAAAAAGTTGTAGCATGCAACATGCTTCCTGAAAACGTTTCCTTATCTGATGAATTCAATGTAAAAAGTGCCAATACTTTGCAAAAGCTTGTGGCTTCTTGTAAGGGATAATTTGCAGACTTGGGATATACAAACACGATGACCGAAAATATGTATTTATGGCCATCAGTTGAGTTACTGTTGGTCTCTAAGCCAATGATAATACAGAAGTAATATCGTCAAAAAACATGGGTTTTCGGTCATTGACTCACTGATATCAAAGACAAATATTCCATAAGCCCACGGGTTTTCTGACCTTTCAAGCTACATCAAAAAGTAACCTTTTGACTACGTCAACTATAACAAAACCTATCTGTGGGCAGTTGTCCATGAACAAGGGGGAATCCACAAAGTGCCGCGCGCAGGATGCGCATCAGCGGTGCTTTGTGTCTTAGCGACAGAGTCTCAGGACGAGACGGCGGAGCGTCCCCCGGTTTATGGATAACTGCCTACCAGCACCCCTTCAACCCCAACTCCCCCACCCACCGCTGCACCCGTTCCTTCTCTTCCAACGACAACACCCGATTCACCCCCTCCATCCCCGCCGCCTTATACATCGGCTGATACTCCAACATCACATTCACCATCACCCCCGGAAGCCATTTGGCCAAATCCTTCAGCACCGGATATGTACAACATTCCAAATGCCCCGGCACCGGCAGATGACGCACCAGAATCCCCGCTTTCTGCTCCCGATAACGCCTTAAATTCTTGCGAATCGTCTGCGTATACTTGCCAATTTTGGTGAGTTGAAAAGCACAGCTGTTATTCCCATGCTTATAATCCGGCACGTAAATATCCACCACGCCCTCCATCAGATCCAGGCCAAAGTCGGACAGGGTGGCGTTATTATTAAGTACCAGCGGTGCCGCCAGTTCCGGCCGCGTGCTAAGCGCCTGCATACAGTCCAGCAGGGTATGTAAATGAGGCTCCGGGGTTCCCCCGATAAAACTCAGCGTGCGGTACTGCTCTTTTTGAGACTGGGTTTCTAGCTGCTGCACCCACTTGTGGGCGGTCAGTACAGGCTGATGGCGGGTTTCAAAGGTGTCGCGCCAGTTGTGACAATAGGCGCAATGCATGGTGCAGCCTCCCAGAAACACCGCCCAGGTAGGGCGAATTTGAGGTTCTTCACCCCAGTGCAAATAGGCGCCTGAATAGGGGGAGTTTGCTCCCAGTTGGCAATACCCTCCGGGAGCCAAGGTGCGATTCACGCGGCAATCATGTACACAAAAATCGCAGTCTTGTAAATGCCGTCTGGCCAGAAGTTGTTTTAACTGAAGCCAGCTGGCTCCGTCGGGTTGCCAGGGCGTTTCTGCACGGTAATGAGAGATGCCCAACTGGTGAAGTTCTTCTAGCTCTGAGGTGGGCCAGCTGCTCAGCGTTTGAAGGCTGTGGCCGGTGAATAAACGGGCGCTGCGCTGATGGACCAGCATCTAGCGACGACGAGATTGGCGAAATGCCCACCAGAGAAAACCCAGCAACGCCAGCGGAATAAAGGCAATGCGCAGCACCGAAAACACCGCAATCAGAATCACTGCAGGGGGCACGCGAAACAGGACCATTAGCACAAGAAAGGTGGCTCCCGTGCCCACGACCCATTTAAATTGAGGGTGTGACATGAGATCTGCCCGTGGACGCTGAGGCAGAGAACGCGGGGGCAAGCTGGTGAGATGCTCCCGTTCAAAGGGGGAGTGAGAGGCAGATGAGTTAGAATCCTGTGAGTTAGTATCAGCAGCGGGTGTCCGGGGATACTCCGGTGCCTCGTCATTGATTTCTAAAAAAGGCAGATGGTCTTCTGGCTCAGGAGGTGTTTTGCTCATTTGCCACAATTGTAGCAAGGACAGGGAACAAAATGGAAATTTAAACCGTCTGAAATAGAAATAAAGCTGTACTTTATCACGGGTATTTTGCTATATTTTCATTAGGTGGTTTTTACGAAAGGGTCTTTGATGGTTTATTCTGCGGCATCCGATAAAATTTCTCAACAACATATTGAGCAACGCCTTGAAGATTTAAATGCTCTGATTTCGGACTTGCACAGCAGTCTCAATGACTCCCCTCTGCCTCATCTTCAACAGCAGGACAAAAGACTTAAAACCATGCGCGAATACCAGCAGGAACTCGATCGCATGTTTGGCTTAAAGTAGCATCTGCTTACCCCTCCTGTTCTGCGCCTGCTACAATACAAGATAGTACATTACGTATCGTATATTATGCAGTTGAAAGAATAAGTTATGTCCCCTTCTGTTATTGCCATTGATGGCCACGCCGGGGCTGGTAAAAGCACCCTGGCCGATCTCATTGCCGAACATCTTGATTTCTGGCACGTTAACACCGGTTTATACTATCGCGCCATCACCTGGTTGGCCGTAGAGCAAAAAATTTCCCCCGAAAATCACGAAGCCCTGACCGCTCTGGCCCAGGATGCGGATATGCTGGTCAAAGAGGGTGAAACTTGCCAGGAACTCTGGGTCAACGGCAAAGACATTACTGAGGCGGTACGGATTCCAGCCATCAATCGCCGCATTTCTCAGGTGGCCTCCGTATCGGGCGTGCGGGATGCCATTACCCATCGTTTGCAACAGCTCGATCACCCGCGCGGTATTATCATGGACGGCCGCGACATTGGCACCGTGGTATTTCCCAACGCCGATCTCAAGCTGTTTTTGACTGCCAGCGTTCCTGAACGGGCCCGGCGTCAGTTTGCTGACAATGCCCGTAAAGGGATTCATTTGAGCTTAGAAGAACTCGAAGAGATGATTGCTTCCAGAGATCGTCAGGATTCTGAACGGGAAGTGGCTCCCCTGCGCCAGGCCAGCGACGCTATTTTGCTGGATTCCACGGAGCAAAGTGTGGAGGCCCTTGCCGAGCAAGTGATTCAACTGTGGCAAAAGCGCCATAGCCAGAAAGCGCTTGACACCACAATCACCCTGTAATACACTGACGGAGTGCTCTTGCACATTTTCACATTGACGCATTTGTCATTTCGGCACCCGTACCTGGCCCCGGGAAATCTATTCCTTAATCGCGCCAACGGGATCACGCCAACAGTATAAGACGTCCTTCACATTTCAATTTCAACTTTCAGAACGGTTAGAACACATACCCAATGGTTAGAGATAATAACGCCAATTCATCGCAGCCCCAACAGCATCAACGCCGCCGAAACTACAAAAAACGCTATAACAAACGTTCTCGCAACAATAACAATAAATCTCATCAGCGTAACAATGCCCCGCAGCCCTACGAGCCCGATACTGAACCTTATATGAGTCAAACCCTTAAAGAACTGCAAATTCTGGGTAAAGAACTCAAGCTTAAAAACGTGTCGAAAATGCGCAAGCAAGAGCTGGCTGAAGAAATTGCAAAAATCAAGGAAGCCAAAGAAAACACCCGCAGCGGTATTTTAGAAGTCATGCCCGAAGGCTACGGCTTTCTGCGCGTGGGGGGTTATTTCCCTTCTCCTGATGATGTGTATGTGGCCCAGGCGTTGATTAAGCGTATGCGTCTGAAAACCGGGCATATGATCGTGGGTCAGATTCGTGTGGCCAAAGAAAGTGAAAAATACTACAGCCTCGTGAGAGTCAGTTCCGTGAACGGGCTGAATCCAGAAGAAATTCTCAAGCAAAAGTCTTTTGAGCGTATGGTGCCCATTTACCCCAATGAGCAAATCAACTTAGAAACCTCTCCCACAGAAATGTCCACCCGTTTGATGGATATTTTTGCCCCCATCGGTAAAGGACAGCGGGGACTGGTGGTATCTCCTCCCAAAGCAGGTAAAACTACGCTGCTCAAGGCCATTGCCCAGAGTATTGCCGATAACCACCCTGACATTGTGCTGATTGCTCTCCTCATTGACGAGCGTCCTGAGGAAGTCACGGACTTTGAGCGTTCTATTCGCGGTGAGGTGGTAGCCTCCACCTTTGATCGTTTGCCAGAACATCACACCCGCATTACGGAGATGGTGTTAGAAAAAGCCAAGCGCATTGTAGAAACCGGTAAAGACGTGGTGATCTTAGTAGACAGTATTACCCGCATGAGCCGTGCTTATAACCTGATTATTCCTCCCAGTGGCCGTACCCTTTCGGGCGGTCTCGACCCCAACGCCATGCACTCGCCCAAGCGTTTCTTCGGCGCTGCCAGAAACATGGAAAACGGCGGCAGCCTGACCATTCTGGCCACAGCCCTGGTAGAAACCGGCAGCCGTATGGATGACGTGATTTATGAGGAATTCAAAGGCACCGGCAATATGGAACTGCACCTGAACCGTCGTCTTGCGGAGCGTCGCCTCTTCCCAGCCATTGACGTGAAACTCTCCGGCACCCGTAAAGAAGAACTGCTCTTAGAGCACGATGTTCTGCGCAAAGAGCATCTGCTACGTCGTATGCTTTCTAACGCGGATGCGGTAGAATCCACCGAGTTCTTGCTGGGCCGCTTTAAAAAGAGCAAAACCAATGAAGAACTGCTTCAAATGATTGTAGATAACGAAGGCTAGACCTTGAAAAAGTATCAAAGTTACCCCATTGCCATTGAACAGATTGACCCCAAAGGCAAGGGGGTTGGCTTTTATGAGGGAAAAAAAGTGCTGGTGCCTTATGCTGTGCCCGGTCAGACCGTGCAGGCCAAACTGGTTAAAAAGCGCAACAAACGTTACAGTGCCCAGTTGCAACAGGTTTTAGAGCCCCGCCCTGATGAAGTCACCCCTTTTTGCGAGCATTTTGGTCAACCGCCCAACGAAAGCGGCAGAGGCTGTGGCGGCTGTAAATGGCAAATGTTGCCCTATGCAGCCCAGCTAGCATTAAAAACCGACGCCCTGCGTCAGGAACTCAGTGCCCTGCCCGCTGAATTAATAGAACAGGCTACTTTAGTGCCCATTATTGCAAGCCCTCAAGAACGCAATTATCGCAATAAGGTGGAATTTAGCTTTGGAGATAAAACCTATATCTCAGAGGAACGTTACCGGGCCTTTCGGGCCAATAAAGAGCCCCTGCCCACGGGAGAATACCTGGGTTTTCACGCTCCCGGTTCCTTTGGCACGGTTATCGATGTCAACACCTGCCATTTGATTTCCCCGGCCCTACAGCAGGTGTACAGTACGGTAAAGGCATTGATTCCGGAACTGGGAGGTGGTGTCTATCGCACCCGCCATCATACGGGCTACTGGCGGCATTTGATTCTGCGGGAAGCGGTACGTACCCGTGAAATTATGGTACATCTCAATACCACCGACAGTCACCAACCCGACTGGTCTGTGCTAACACAGGCGTTAAGCGTCCTGGAACTTCCCGATGGGTATCGCATTCGTTCGGTGCTCCACAGTGAACACACGGGCGTGGCCCAGATTGTGGGGTGTACCCCGCCCACTGTTTTGATGGGGGAAGCGGTGATTGAGGAAGAAATCTGTGGCTTACGTTTTGAAATTTCGCCCTACGCTTTTTTTCAAACCAATACGCTGGCCGCTGAAAAATTGTACAACGTGGTGGCTGATTTAGCACAGGTGACCCCTGAAACGGTGATCTACGATCTTTATAGCGGAACGGGTACCATCGGTATGATTCTGGCCCGGGCGGGAGCAAAGGCCGTTTATGGCCTGGAAGATATTGAAACCGCTGTGGAAGATGCAAAGCGCAACGCTGAACGGAATCAGATCCAGAACTGTCACTTTAAAGCGGGAAAAGTAGAACAGGTGCTGCCAGAACTTTATGCCCAGTTGCCGCCGGATTTGATGGTGGTGGATCCACCGCGGGCGGGTTTGCACCCCAATGCCGTTAAAATGCTGCTAGAAAACCCCGTGAATCAGCTGATTTATGTGTCCTGTAATCCCAACGCACTGGCCCGGGACTTAGAGATGTTGTCGCCCGTGTATGTGCCAGAAATTGTTCAGCCTGTGGATCTTTTTCCGCAAACGGCCCATCTGGAAACGGTGGTGAAG
Organism: uncultured Candidatus Sericytochromatia bacterium; assembly: GCA_964342365.1. Lineage (GTDB taxonomy): Bacteria > Cyanobacteriota > Sericytochromatia > UBA7694 > UBA7694 > CAXRDE01. The sequence goes on from CAYFGW010000132.1 coordinate 11,158, forward strand.
TTGCGACTGCGAAAAGCCGGAAACGATCATGTCTCGGCCTGATATTCGCATTGTACGTATTACCCTGCCTTCGCGCTATTACAAGCCGGGCATTCAAACCCGTCTGGCGCGCTCTATTTTACGACAACTGATGACTTACCCCACCCTGAATGCGGCCCTGGAAGACGGCTGGATTGAAGAAACCCGTCCGGCGGGGGGCAAAAATCCCGGACGCCGCTTCATGGTATATCTCACTGACGGTAAGTATTACCACGATATTCCCATTACCTTTAGCATTATGGCCAACGGAAAAATTATCTAGTACCGGCCCAGCATCAGGTAATGACGGCCTCCACTTTTTGCTGAGAAATCTGGCATACCGCAAGCACAGCCCGCACTTCTGCGGGCATCACTTTGCCCCCGGCGTACTGTTTGTTGTAGAAGCGGCGCACGGCTTTGACAAACTGATACCAGCCGAATACGTGGCGCAGTTCTCGGGGGTGTTTGTGACTCAGAGTCTCATCCAGAAAAGCCACGGCCTCACACAGGCGCTGAAACACATCCTTCAAGGAAGACATATTGTGCTGTTGCGCGTAGTTGGCTTTGTAGTATCCCACCTGGCGGGGGGCACGCAGTGACAGTGAGAGCATATCCACGGCTTGCTTGAGATGCTTCTGCTGATACAGAGTTCCCAGCAACATTTGCGTCATATCTTCCTGATGCACGAGGGCCATCACGGTATTGGCAAAGCTGGTTTCGCTGGCGGGATTAAAATACATTCGGGACTCCTTATACCTGTTCGGTTATTTATTCAGGTTTGCTGTCCCTGATAAATTTAGTATAAGGTCCCGTTTTTCAATAAATGGCCAAAAACTCGATATCCCGAATTTTTATGTCAAACCCTATCGTCGTGGTGGAGGGGGGCCGTTTCTGCCACCGCTGCGACGGCCATCGCGGCCTCCGGGCCCACCGTTACGTGGGGGTCTTCGTTCGGAACCACCAGTCCTGTCTTCCGGAGGGCGTACATCTTCCTGAATACAGGCTGGCGGTGCAAATATATCGCGCCACTGATGCCGTTCAAACACTTCCGGATAACGTTCCTGAAAGTCTGCAATAAAGGCTTCGAAAACGCCTTTGCCCCAGCGCTCTCGGTCCCGCAGTTGGAGTTTATCATCCAGGGCCTGCTGGAGTTCGGGGATATCTGCAATGACTTTATCCATCAGAAGAGATTGATGCCCCGGGGGTACGGCCGTTTGCTCAGGGTGCTTTTGCAGATAGCGCCTGCCGCTATCGGGCGGAGGCGCACCGCAGTCTGAAATCCAGCGTTCTCTGAGAATGTGGAACGCACTCGCAAAAATATCGTACACTTCTTCAGCGGGTGCGCCTCTCCCTTGCGAGAGAATCTGATTGGCGGAAGGTGGATATGCACGCAACAAGCGGGCAAAGGTTTCTGTATAGGACAGTGCGGAAGGTTCAAAGGGAGGAATCACCGCTACACGACGCACGCGAGCGGCAAAAGCGGGCCGTTCGCGGCGGTTTCTTGCCAGCGCCTGTTCATAAGCGTTTCTTCGCACCTCGGCTGCTGTATCCGTTGTTGTATCCGTTACCGGGGCGTCCGCTGTGGGTGCGGGAGGCTCAGGCGTGACTTCTGGCTGCGGTTCAGTTTCCGGCGGCGCTCCCAGTTGTCCTTCATAAACCACGGTTTCAAGGTTTCGGTTCAGGGTTAACAAATAGGTGGTATTCTGGGTCTGAATGTTGATGCCGTTGGATTTATCGAAGTAGAAGTTACCGTTCACGTACTGTCCTTTGAAGACGTTAAGTACTTCTTCCTGGCCGTTGAACACAAGGGTTTGTGCATAAACGGCGCCCAGTTGTTCTAAGGCTTCACTTTCAAAGGTAAAGGCTGACCCTTCTGAACCCGCGAGGAGAGCTGAGCCTTCTGAACCGGCCAGAAGGGCCGAACCTTCAGAGCCTGCCAGTAATTTAATGCTAAAACCTGGTGTTTCGTAATACGCGCTCATATCGCCCTGACGCAAATCCTGGTCAAAGTCCAGGGCCGCCTGTGCAAGGGCTTGCTGATGATTCTCCGGTAATTTGGCCGTATCCACCGCCTGGGTTTTGAAGGTGTTTTTTTCATTCAAAGCATAAGCTGTAATGGCCAGGGAATCGTCTATCGGTAGTAAAAGAGGGGTGGTGGGCAAAAGCACACGTTTCTCACCCTCCGTATTTAACATGGGGGATGTGGGTGGCTGAGAAACGCTCTGACAGTGAAAAAGGAGTAGGATTGCCGCAAGTAGGGACAGGTTCGGGGTGATTCTTTTCATGGTGTTTTTATTTTAAAATATTTTGGGACTGCTGTTCTATGTGATGTGCTTATGAAAAGCCGGTGGTTATCTCAATAGGGCAAAAAAGCGCGGTTTTCTGCAAAAAATACTCGATATTTGCAGGATTATTTCAAACGGAGGGTTTCAGCGTCAAATAAAGAAGACAAAGCATATTCCGCTTCACATTCCTTTTGTGTCTGAGTCTGAAAGCCGTCCACCAGAGCTGCTTTTTGCAGGGCCTGTAAAGCAATGTCTTTGAAAATTTCTCGCTTATTGG
>CAYFGW010000133.1:0-13719 GCA_964342365.1 uncultured Candidatus Sericytochromatia bacterium
AAGCCAGTGCGTGGTTACAAAACGGAGCGGCTCCTGCTCCTATGGAACCCGGAGCCTTTGGTCTTGCTCGCCAGCCGTTTGCTGAGATCACCTACGATCTCACCCCCGAGTTGGAGTATTTGCCCCCCGAGCAATCACTGGAGATTATTCAGGGACTGAATCTTTGAACGCAGCTCCTTTTCAACTGACTCAGGGCAATAGCCCGCTGCTCATCAGCATGCCTCATAATGCCAGCACCATTCCCACCGAAATTGGGGAACGTATGCATCCTTATGCACAAGCCGCTCCCGATACGGACTGGCTTTTAAACCAGCTGTACGACTTTGCGCCCGCTCTGGAAGCCGGTGTGCTTCAGCCGGCCGTGTCTCGCTATGTGATCGATCTCAATCGGGCTCCGGACGATAGTAATCTTTACCCCGGCGCGGATACCACGGGCCTGTGCCCCACAAGCTGTTTTGACAAGCGACCCATTTATCTCGACCCTCAACCCCTGCCCGATGAAGAGATCGCGGAACGTATTGCCACTTACTGGCAGCCGTATCATGATGCCTTGAACACAGAAGCGCAGCGGCTCAAAGCAACCTATGGATACGCCATTGTGTTTGAAGCCCATTCCATTGCGTCTGTGGTGCCCCGTTTTTTTGAAGGTCGCCTGCCGGAGCTCAATCTGGGCACCCACAGCGGCCAGAGCTGCCACCCCCATTTGCAACAAGCCGCAGAGGATATTTTAAAACATTCGGGGTATTCCTGGGTGAGCAACGAACGCTTTAAAGGCGGCTACATTACCCGTCGTTATGGGCAGCCCCGCGAAGGGATTCACACCCTACAACTGGAAATTTCTCAGGCCACCTATATGCATGAAGAAACGGGAGCTTACGCTCCCGCAAAAGCTGCACGTCTGCAGCCGGTTTTACATTCACTTCTCCAAAAATTGCTTCAGGCAGACCTGTAATCAGGCAGATCTCTGACTAAGCAACATGGGCGCTTTTTCCTGAGCATCCTTCACGCCGTAAGGCTTGCGAATCTCTGCTAAATCTTTGCTGTGCACTTCTTCAATGAGGTTATAGTAGCGACGAGCGGTTTTTTCAGAAGAATGCAAACGGGCCATTTGCAGATTCTGAGTGCCCACCTTTTGTAGATCCACCTGTCCGGTGATCAGGGCTTCTAACTTCTGTTTAAAATCAAAGGCGTTTTTGTGGTTATAAAACATGAGATTAACGCCTTCCTGACGGGCCACCAGTTTAAAATCACCAAAGTCAGGAGCCACCACCGCTTTACCCTGAGAAGCAGCCAGATGCAGAGGACCTGAGCTACCGGCCGTGGATTCGTAGCTTAAAATCAGAGCACGACAGTCGCGAATCACCGCGGGCAGATCATCATCTTCAATCCAGCCAATAAAACGCACGTTTTTCAAATGACCATACTTTGCTTCAATAGAAGCCATGTAGCCCGGTGTGGAAGGGTGATCTGCTCCTCCGATCACCAGTTCAATGTCCGGATGATCCGCAGACAGTTCTGCAAAAGCGTCCAGCAAGAATTCAAGACGCTTATACGTACCGAATTTACCAAAGGTCAAATAGGAATTTTTTTCGGGGATATGCACTTTTTCAGCGGGTTTAATGTAAGAACCCAGCCCGATCACATCCACATTATTTGCACCGTACTTATCTTTTAAAATGGCTTTGTACTTATCGAGAGTTACCACCAGGCGATCCGACTGCAAAATCAGGCGTGTGGCCACATTGCTGCCGGCCTGAATTAAAAATTTGTCCAGTTTGTTTTTGGCAAAATAGGGCTGATCCAGCTCCATGGCTTCGGGCAGATTGTGAAGCACAGTGATGACTTTAAAACCCAGCTTCTTGAGGAGCATGGGAGTACTCAGCCCCAGCATGGCAGGAATTTTTTGATTGCCAAAAGAGGCAAACTGTAAGTTAAACACCACCACATCGGGACGCAGGGCCAGCAGCTTAAAGGCCAGTTTCAGTGGGGTTTTCCACTGATTAAAAGTCCAGGAGCGCATCACGCGCAGACCGGGTAGCTGCATTTCTTTGAGAGAATCGGCGTCCAATGACTCTTCGGGAACATCAGCCAGGACGTCGATCTCCAGTTGGCCATCGCTCACTTGCGAGAGACCTTCTACGAGGAATTTACCATATTCACTGAGAGATGTATTTACGGGGGGGAGTGTGCTAACAATGGCTACTTTCATTCATGGCCCCTTTCAACCTGTTCTTCTTTTACAATAAGGGATCCACTTCAAAGGAAACTGAACCGTGCCTTAAGATTCCTTAAGGTTGATTAAAAATCAAAGCAAAACAGCGTCTATCGCTTGCTTTGCTGCCGCTAAACGCGAGTCAAGATTTCCTGACAATACATTCACAGAACGGTTATATTTTTGCAAAAGATGTCGTAAATGATCGCCAAAGCGCTCCCGACCTTCGGGGTCCAGACGATGCTGATCTGCCTGCCAGGGAATATCGGGCGTACAGTAAAAATACAGTTCGTACTCACAGGCTTTGATCAGAGGCTCAAGAGTCATCTGCAGCGCGGCATGATGCTCCGGTGGACACAAATAGGTGGCCCAGGCCAGGGTGGTCAGGGGATCAGTGTCACAAAATAGCAGGCGATGACAGTGTTTCACCCGGCTTTGCTCCAGTGCGCGCTGGCCCCGGGCAATGGTTTCAAAGTGTTCAGGAAAAAGCGCCCCGGCCTCTACGCCATAATTTGACCGATAGCGTAACCAGAGCTCCGCATACTCAGGCGCATAAACCGTATCGTAATACTTAGCCAGAGCGCGAGTCAGGGTGGTTTTACCGCTGCATTCAGGGCCAACCACGCAAATTCTGCGGGCAAAGTAAGGGCGCACCACCGCAGGCAGGTATTCCCAGTGTTTAAAGGGCTCAGCCCGAATTTGTGTGGCACTGATGGGCACTACCTGCCGGGGCAGATCCAGGGGTATAAAACGGGCGTTGAGCACCTGAGCCAGCGGTTCGCCGTAGCTTTCAGAGGCAAACACACATTGCACCGGCTCTGGCAAGAGATTTTTAAGGGCCTGTTCCCACTGGTCCCAGAAATCCACAGCTTCTTCCGGGGCCTGGGGCAACACCTGATGCAGATGCAGCACCTCACATTCTGTGAACAGTTCTTTCATCCATTGCCAGCGCAGCGTTCCCGGAATGGGCTCTCCGGGCAGGGTGCCCACCACCACATAGAGTTTATGCACATAGTGCCGGGCAAAGGACACTAAAAATTCGTGGCCCCGGTGGGGAGGCATAAACTTTCCCAACACCATGCCCGTGAGATGATTGCTGGACTGTTCACAAGGTTCTGGCATGGGTTTTTAACCGCTTTCTGTAAGTCTTTAAGAGCTCAGCAGTGGCCGTGAAAGGCATATGCGAAGCAAAGGGCTCGATTTCGGTTTTAGTCTCGTTGTGAGACACCAACAGCGGGAGAAAGCGAGGCGTGGAGCGCACCCGCAAGGGTTCTGAGCATAAACTATACACGCCGGGCGTTTGCCTGGATAACTGTAAAATGGCGGCCACCGCTTCATTGAGAGCAATCAGGTACATGGCATAGGCCGAAGTGTCATCCGGCTCATAATGCTGCACAAACGCCCTGAGGGGGTAGTGTTGGGGCCAACGCTGAGACAGGCGTTGAGACGAATTAACGTCAGGCCCCAGCAAACAGGTGCGATAAACCCAGAGGTTGCGGACATATTGTTTGAGCAATTGTTCCGTGACCGCCTTGCAGCGGGCGTAACCCTGTGTGGACGAAAGTAAGACACTCAGACTGGAAATATAGTGGAAGCAAGTGCCCAGCTGAAACAAAAAGGGCAAATGTTGCACATCTTTTTCAAACAGAGTTTCGTAAGACAGCAGGTGGTTGACGGTGGCCGCACAGTGGAACACGGTGTGGACCCGCTGCTGCAAGTGGGCGTATGTTTCCGGAGACAGTCCAAGATAGGGAATCGAAAGGTCGCCTGCAAGCAGCCTGAGTTGGGGATATCTCGCTTGCAGATCAGCCAAACGATGCACGGGCTGTCGCAGAAGCGCATAAACGGTTGTTTCAGAACGTTCAGGGATTCCCCCGGACAGTTCCGCGAGTATTCCTTCAAGAAGAGGTCGCCCCAGAAATCCCGTGGCCCCGGTGATTAAAATAGCGTCGGCCCGGGAAGCGGTAGTGGCAAGCGCAGAGGTGGAAACCGCCTCAGACCACCGCAAGGGGATGTCTTGTTGTACCGCGATATCTTGTCGCGCCGCGGAGGTGTGGGCCAAACGCCGGGGGGTGCGCTCAGCATAAAGCTGCTCGGAGGTTATATCCAGTGCCTGTACCAGCTGCAGTGCGTGCAGCGAGGTGCCACCCGCCTTAAAGAAATCCGTATCGAGCGTGCAGGGGGTTTGCAGCACCTGAGCAAAGAGATGTCGAATGTGCTCGGGTCGAGTTTGGGAAAGATTTTGTGGAGTAGGTGCTGGTGGAATGGCTCGTAAGGGGGCAGGCTCCGATGACAAAAGCTGCTCAAGCTCTTTTTTTAAGCGAGAAACGTCGGTTTTGTGATGGGGCGTCAGGGGCCAGGGATTGACGCAATGCCAGTGGGTGGGCCACAAACGATCTTGCAGCACCTCTGGAGGAAGGGCCTCAAAAAAAGCCTGAAATCTGGCCACGGGCACATCAACCAGACCGTGCAAGCGATTTCCGTGGTGCGGATGAGAAATCACCTGCAGGCAAATATGCAGAGGGTGTCCCGTGGCTGCTTCATAGAGCTGCTGAAGTGCTTTTTCCTGTACTTCCGGGGCCATAAACTGCCCCTGAAACTTAAAACAACGACTCAAGCGGCCTTCAAAAACATACCCCGCTTCCGCTTTGCGGACCGCATCACCCGTGCGAAACCAGCGCTGGCCCCGTCCCCTCTGGCCCTGTAACCTCTGAAAGCGGGCCTGTGTTAAGGCTTCATCTTGCCAGTATCTCAGCGCCAGTCCCGGTGCGTGAATCCACAGCTCGCCCTCGTGAATGCGATACTTCACGCCGGGGAGAGGCTGGCCAATGCTGCCGGGTTTCCAGTGGGCATCACAGCGCTCTAAGCTGGTACAAATCATGGCCTCTGTGGGCCCATACACGTTGATCAAACGCACCCGATCACACCACCGCCGCACACAGGCCAGCGGAGGGCTTTCACCACCCACAATCAGCGTTTTTACGCCCGTCAGTCGTGCGGGGTCTACCAGATTTAAAAAGGCCGGCGGCAGATCCATGACATCGGGTCGGGTTTGCTGCACCACTTTATAAAAGGTGGTGAGACGTTCCAGAGGGTTGCCCGCGATAATGAGCGTAGAGCCCGATAAAAGTGTCGTGCCCCAGTCAGAAATAGAGGCATCGAAAGTGGGAGCCAGGACCCACAGTACCCGGCAAGGAGAGGTCATACCAAAAGCCTGAATTTGCGCCCGTAAAAGCGGCACCAGTCCCTGATGAGGAAGCAGAGCCCCTTTGGGTTGACCACTGCTGCCTGAGGTAAAAATCAGGTAAGCAGGAGCTGTGAGGGACACGTGAACCGGGTTGTAACCGGGCAGTAGGCCGCCTCCACACAAAGACAGCGCCTCTGAAGAGGGCCATGTGCTTTCAGAGAGGATCAGCTCCAATTGTTCGAGGCAGGCAGCAGGTGTAGCGTCATGCACGGGCACCCAGCACAATCCCTGGCTCCAACAGGCCAACGCTGCCTGAATCCATTGCGCCCCCCGCGGCAAACGAATGCCCACCAGGCGTGTTTCCGCTTCAAGAGACGCCTTTAACCACTGCCCCAGCACCAGGGCCTGCTGTTGCAGCCTGCGATAAGAAATACGGATCGGCTCGCAGGATTGCCACGTTTCCAGAGCCACCGCGTCGGGGGTGCGCTCCACCTGCTCACAAAACGCCTGCCAGAAGTTCATCATTCGTGTACCCCCCTCTCACGGGAACCACTCTCATTAAGATAAGTATATTGACGGCACACACAGCCTGTGGAAGCATTATCCACGGGTTCCACACAGCGAGTACGGGCGGTGTGATCCGGCATAAAGAGCAAACGTAAATCCAGCGAATAACGCACCTCAGGCCCCGGATTGGGGAGGGTTTGGTGTAAGTGCTGCCCACAAAAAAGCAGTACGTCTCCGGCGCGCACCGCAAATCCCGAATGGTCAGGCAGATTCTGCGGTTTGTGGGGAGCGGGATAATGGGTATTGGCCTGCTGAAACCCCCGCCAGTGGCGGGCATGAAAATCCTCTGAGGAATTGGGAATTGCCTGTTGAAAATACTCGGGCCAGAAGCGAAACGTCTGTTCAGCCGTATATTCTTGCAGAGGTAACCAGAGATTGATTTGCTCCACCGGATTGCCGTACCAGGTATCTCGATGGGCATAGTAAGCAGCGCGAGCCCGTGGGTTATGTTCAGCACCGGGCACAATAGAGCGCAGCCTCGGCCTGTCCACACGCCAGTGAGACAGTTTTTTCAACCCCAGCTGAGCTAATAATGTGCCATACAGGGCTTGTAAGTGGGCATCCTGATGCAGGGTTTCCCGCAGGGGAGCCAGAGCAGCATAAACTTCAGGCAGAGGAAGCCTTTCCACCTGCTGTTGCACCCGCTGCCACATATAGGCACAGAGCGTTGCGCTGGCTTCAAATGCGGTCAGATGCACGATCTTTCCCCCGTAAAACCGGGCGTATTGTTCAGGCGCTAAGGGGGTGGCGCCCGGCGAAGTGCTCATAGATAAGCCTCCTGTAAATAGGTTAAGGACAACAGCAGATGCAGCACCGCATCCCACTGCACGTGTTCGGCATAAGACAGGGTGGGTAAACGATCCAATAGCTCCTCTAACTTTTTACGTCTCACCCCCGGAGGCAGCGGCAGGCTTAGCAACACCGTTTTCAGATGGCGTTGCCACCACAAAGAGAGCGTCAGCGGCGGCGCGTTGAGGGGCTGTTTGGGTCGCTGAATCAGGCTTTTAGACAAACGCTGCGTCATGGCCTGGCGCAAAAGACGCTTTTCCAGAGCACCGGACCCGGAGCGACCTGCTGTGTGCAAAAAGTGGTGAGCAGGAGCCAGGTGCTGAAGTTGCTCAAAGAGACGGTGGTCCAGAAAAGGCGGGCGGCCTTCAATGCCGTGGGCCATTTCACACCCGTCCCCCAGGGTCCGAAGAATATATCCCTGCAGCGCCAGTTGACACCAGAGCCAGCGACTCCCCTGCCCGGACAGATTCTCACGACTCAGATGGCGACGCTGATACATCAATTTCACAATGGCCGAGATCGCCGGAGCAAAGCTTGCTGGCCGGTTATCTTCCATGAGTTGCAAAACACGCCAACCCTGACAGGCCTTGGCCCGTAGAAAAAAAGGCGCATAACCCACTTCCTGTTCAAACAGTTCCAGAGAGAGGGCCTCACCCGCGGGCAAATGCAGGCCCCGCTGACGCTGAGACTGCCCTCCCGCATCGGGCAACCCCAGATCTGCACGAAAGTGGCTATAGCCATACAGCAATTCGTCGGCCCCTTCTCCGGTCAAAGCCACACGAAACCCCAAAGCCCGCATGCGCTGATTGAGCAGGTATTTGGCACTCAGATGCCCGTTAATGGCCACCCCTTCACTGGCCCTTACCGCAGCAGCGTAAACTTCAGCCACCGCTTGCGGCGTAATGGACACTTTTTCTAACGCAAAGCCTTCCCGGTGCGCAAAGGCAAGGGCCTTATCAACTTCATTAAGAGGGTTAGTTTCATTGAGGTGTGGGGTTTCTATATCAGCAGCTCCGAGAGATGGAAAAGCCAGGGTAAACCCCGTGAAATCCGGGTGGGACCGTCGGGAAAAATAGGCCACGGTGCTGGAATCAATGCCTCCACTCAAATGCCCCCCGGCCCGCGCTTCAGACACATTGGCCCGCTGCTGAATACAGGTTTGCAGGGTTGCCAGAAAGTCCTCCACCTTCACCTCAGCGTCTTTCTTAAGGCCTTCCTCAATACTGCCACGAGGCGCGTCGGGAATCTGCCAGTAGGTGTGCGTCACGGGTGCAGAAGCCGAGTCGCTCAGGTCAAAGCACAGCAGGGTACCGGGAGCCAGACTGTGAACGCCTTTAAACAGGGTTTGTTCAGGTAGCACGTATTGTAAAGCCAGGGTCTGACGCAACGCCTCGGGACTCCAGGAGGCCTGTACCCCGGCCGCAAAAATGGCTTTAGCCTGAGAAGCCACACAGAGTCCGCCGGTGGGAGTCCGTGCCCAACACAAAGGCTTAACCCCGAAGCGATCCCGCGCGGCCCATAATTTGTTTTGACGTACGTCATACAGAATCAGGGCGAATTCTCCCGTGAGTTGTTCTATAAAGGCAGGCCCCAGCATCTGATACAGCGCGGGTACCAGTTCACTGTCGCAACAGGTTTTTAAGCGCAGTCCCCGTGCCTGTAGCAGCGCGTAAAGGGGATCGGTATCATAAAGCTCGCCATTGACCACCGCCACCACCTGACCGTCCGGGCTCCAGAAAGGCTGAATCCCCGCCTGCCGATCGCGAATGCCCAGACGGGTATGCCCGAGGCCCAGATGGGCGTTCAAAAAAAGAGCATGAGCACCATCGGGCCCCCGGCTTTTGAGCGTCTCTAAAGCGGCCTCGAAGCGCTTGCGATCCAGAGGACACAGGGGTTCAAACCAGCTCCACACACCGCACATCAGACCCAACCCGGAAAAAGAAAGGCTTTATAAGACTCGCCGGTTTTGGAAGAGTCGAGAAAAGCATCGTACTGATCGGCCTCGTAAAATTCGCCCATTAAGGGATTTAAATCCAGCTGTGTGAGCAATTGCACCGCCTGCGCAAAATTGCCGTAATAAAGTCCCTGCAAACGCAAGTCCCGGCGCACCAGGGCCGAAAGGTTGACCGATACGGTGTTGACATGACGACTTTTCAACAGGCAGCGCCCACCGGTTTTAAGGGCAGAGAGCACCCGAGCCATGGCCTGATCATCTTTATGAAAGGGCAGTCCCGCTTCAATAATAATATCGTAAGCTCGCTGATGAACAGAGGCGTTGAGGTGCTTAAAATCTACGCAAGTGGCTTCAAGGTGGTGCTGCGCTAAAATCATACGGGTCAGTCGGGCAATACGATTATGCCCCACAATGGCGATATTTTGCAGCCCTTGCTCAGGAATCGCCCGTAGCACCCCCAGAGCCGCTGCCACGGGTTCAGCGTAGGCCAGCATCGCCCATTGGGTGCGGGTCACGGGAGCCATCTCAGGAATGACACAGGCGCGGGCGGGCACAGTGACATAGGCACTAAAACAGCCATCCCGGTGCAGCCCCAGCATTTGAGAGTGCTCACAGTGTTCCGGCTGTTCCGCCTGACACCAGTTGCACTGGCCGCAACCGATCAGAGGATTGACGCACACCGCCTGATCCTGCTTGAGTTCGGGAAAATCCGCTTTTGCCTGTGCACCTGACAACAAAACACGCCCCGAAAACTCATGACCGGGAATGTATTTGCCCGTGCCCCATTCACCGGCAATAATGGCCAGATCACTGCGACATAACCCGGCAGCCATCACCTGCAAGCAGACTTCATCCTCAGCAAATGAGGGGGGCTTCTGGTGAATTGAAATCATAACGCCTCCTATTAAGTGTATATATTACACTTAATTTTAAAAGAAATCAAGTTTTTACTGTGTTATGATGCTGAAAAAAAGGCGGTTTATTATGCAATTTAACGCTTATTTACTCCACGCAAAACCCTATTTTATTGCGGCTTTAAATGCGCGCTTACAGGATTTAGAAGCCCAGGGGAAATCCGTCATTTCACTGATCATGGGCGATCCGCTGGACCCTTCCTACCCTCCGGCCAGAGAAGCCGTTATTGAGAGCTTGCAGGAACAGCCTGTGTCTCAGTATCCCAAGCCCACGGGCACGCCCGCCTACCGGGAAGCGGTGGCACAGTGGGTCAAGCGGGTGTACGGCAAAACCTACCACCCTGACAGCCAGATTATTTCCTGTAAAGGCTCCAAAGAAGCCATTTTTCATTTGCCCATGCTCTTTGACTGGAGCAACGGCAAAGAAATGTGGATTCCTTCCCTGTCTTACCCGGTGTACGAAGCCGCCGCCCGCACCCAAAAAGTACCCATTCGCATTTTACCGCTGTCTGAAGAACACGGCTTCATGCCGGATCTGGAAAGCTTTACCGCCGAGGACTGGAAAAAATGCCAGGTGTTCTGGATCAACTCTCCCCACAACCCCACCACCGCCATCGCCAGCAAAGCCTATTTAGAAAAATTGCTAGACCTCGCCAAAACCTATGATTTTCTGGTGTGCTCAGACGAATGTTATAACGAGCTCTATTACACCGATGCCCCCCCGACCTCCTGTCTGGAACTGGACAGCCAGCATTGCCTGGTGCTGCGTTCGTTGTCCAAACGCAGTCACATCACCGGTTACAGAATGGGTGCTTTATTAAGTCAGAACACCCAACTCATTCGCTTACTGGGCAAATTGAGAACGCCCATTGGCGTGGGCATTCCCCGCTTTTTAGAGCCCGGAGGCATTGCCGCCTGGAACGACGACGAACACCCTCGCGCCTTTGCCACCATGTATAAAAAACGGAGGGACCTGCTCACCCGGTCCCTGGAAGACAAAGGCTTTGAGGTGTTTGGCGCTAACGCAGGCTTTTATCTCTGGTTTTCGCACCCGCAGCTCAAAACCTCTGATGACATTATGGAAGCCTTTATTGAAGCGGGTCTGCTGATTACGCCCGGCACGGCCTTTGGCGAAGACGGAGAAGGTTACGCCCGCATGATTTACTGCGTCACCGACGAAATTTGCCAGCAGGTGGCAGAACGTATTGGGAAGGTGCAAATATAATGTCAGCGGTTCAGGATATTCTCCATAAGATGCTGGCCATTGCCTCGCCCACCCGGGGAGAACAGGCCTTTAACGCCTGGTTGCGTCCACTGATGAAAGACCTTTGCCCCCACTGGGAAGTGAAAGAATACAAGGACTCCCTGATTTTTTCAGCACCCGAAGACTCTCGCCCCCATCTGGCGCTGGTGGGCCATTCAGACGTTGTGCCCGCGCACTTTGAGCCCTATGTGGCGGAAGGACGACTTCACGGCTCGGGAGCCTCAGATATGAAAGGTGCGCTGGCAGCCTTTGTGCAATTGCTAGCAGACCGTGAAGCGGAACTGGCAAAACACTACCGGATTTCGTTGATTGTGTACGCCCGCGAAGAACAAACCCCGCTGGTGGAAAACGGCCTCTATGACCTACTGCAAGCCTACCCGGATTTTTTAAAAAGCATTGACGTGGCCCTGATTGGTGAGCCCACCGACAACACCCTGCAACTGGGCTGCGTGGGCAGTATTCACGCCACCTTAAAGGTCAAAGGCAAAGCCTGTCATTCTGCCCGCCCGTGGAACGGCGAAAACGCGTTTTATAAGGCCCTGCCGATCCTTCAGCAAATGGCAGCCCACGAACCCGTTAAACACCAGGTATTTGGTCTAGACTTTTTTGACGTCATGCAAGTGACCGAAAGCCAGAGCGAACCGGGTCGCACCTCGCTGCCCGGCTGGTGGCAGGGCAATTTAAACTTTCGCTTTGCGCCCGTGCGCAGCGAAAGCGACGCCTGGGAAGAACTGGTGCAATGGCTCAAGAGTTGCCACTGGCCCACAGAGAACCCTGACTATATTCTCAGCTGCTTAGACAGCGTGCCCGCTGGCCGGGTCATTGAAAACGATGCCTTTGTGGCCCTGATGGAGCGCTTTGCAGCACTTGATGTACCCAAAGAGGCCAAACAAGCGTGGACCGACGTGGCCCAGCTAACCGCTCACGGCATTCCCGCCTTTAATTTTGGACCGGGTCTAACGGCCCAGGCCCACACCGATAACGAACATATTTTAATTGCGGATCTGGACCATTATTTGAGCCTGCTCACCCGTGTGCTGATCCCCGATTCTCAAGTTTAAGGAGACCCCCCATGACATCTACTCTCTCATCTACCTATTTTGCACTGGGCCTGCGCCGTCAGCAGGACGGAAAAACCCTGGACGTACTCTATCCGAGCATTGAACACGACCCTGAGTTGCTCAAAGCACTGGGCGAGCATTTTGATCTCAAGTCGGATATAAATCAATGGTACGGCGTGGAAGCTGCGCTGTTTGAGCCCCTTAAAACCCTCTGGGATAAACACGGCGGCAACGCATTACTGGACGAACTGAACGACTCCGGCATGGGACAGTGCTACTACGGAGACATGGATCTGGGACTGATCGTGCTCAACGACGGCAGCCAGACCGTCAAAACCCCCGAAGAAGCTTATTTCAAACTCCACCTGCTGTCCCACCGAGTGGTCAAGCCCCACGATGTGTGCATGGACAGTGCCTTTGCGGTGCTGAACAATGTAGCCTGGACGCAAAAGGGACCCATTTTGCCTGCGGATCTGCCCCGGGAGCGCATTCGGGCTCAGTTAGCCGGTGAGCCCTTAGTGGTGAGCCACGTGGACAAATTCCCCTATCTGGTGAATTACCATATTCCCACGGGGGTACGCATTGCCTCTGGTGCTCAGGTGCGACTGGGTGCTCACCTGGGCGAAGGCACCACCGTTATGCCCGCTGGCTATGTGAACTTTAACGCGGGCACAAAGGGCCATGCCATGATTGAAGGCCGGGTCTCTGCGGGGGTATTTGTGGGCGATCACTCTGACGTGGGCGGAGGGGCCTCTATTATGGGTACGCTGTCCGGGGGCAATAACCACGTCATTTCCATTGGCGACAACTGTCTGCTCGGCGCCAATGCGGGCGCGGGTATTTCTTTAGGAGACGGCTGCACCATTGCTGCGGGCCTTTATGTGTACGCGGGTATGAAAATTGCCCTGGTAGATCTTGAGGATCAGCCCATTAACCTCAGCGGCGAAAAAGTGAAACCCGGAGAAAACATTGTGAAAGCCAGCGCCGTGTCCGGGCGCAATCACTTGCTCTTTATTCAGGACTCTCGCACGGGCCAGGTGATCTGCAAACCCAATGCCAAAACCATTGAGCTCAATGCGGAGCTTCACAGCAATAATTAAAGACTGTTTACAAAACTTTAAGTTTTTCTTAACCTGAAAAACACACCAAAAACAGGCTTAAACCCTTTAACCTCGTTTATTTGCGCCCATTGGTGAGCGATCTTACAAAGAGTTGACGTTTTATGGTGTTAAATGTAAATATGTACACTAAGCGTTAGATTAAACCCGTTGAAAGAGAATCTCCGATTTTTTTAAAACACTTTTGGAACTTTCCGAAAAGGGTTGCGTCTAAACAGTCAGACATCACAAAAATATTATTGATTCATCTTCAAGGAGATAAAAACCTGACATGCAAACTAGAAAAATTCTTAGCGGCAGCTTAGCAGCAGCAGCGACTTTGTCTATGCTCGCAGCTTGCGGCCCTACACCCGATGCAGTTACACCACCTGATGCAAGTGCCAGCCCCAGTGCTGCACCTAGCACTGAGCCCAGTGCTGAGCCCAGCGAAGCTCCTTCTGCTGAGCCTACCGCTGCTCCTACAGCTGCTCCTACCGTAGCTCCTACTGCTGAGCCTACCGTAGCTCCTAGTGCTGACCCCAGCACCGCTCCTTCACCCAGCACCGCTCCTACCGTAGCTCCTACCACGCTTCCTAGCGCACAGGACGACATCTCTATTGTTGAGCGCACCACCTTCAACGGTAAAGTGTACGACGACACCGAAGCTCCTCTTG
>CAYFGW010000134.1:0-13712 GCA_964342365.1 uncultured Candidatus Sericytochromatia bacterium
AATGCGGTGCAGCTTTTTGGGATCAAATCCCAGCACGGAATTTTCTTTTTCTACCCAGCTGGCCAGTTCCTTGAGTCGGTCACTGAGTTCGTTCCGTTCCCGGTTCTGACGACGCACCCGCTCCACGGAAATATACCCCAGATCGTCCAGGCGTTCTCGTTCAATGTACTGAATACTGTCAAAGGGGCGCCGCCGGGTGAAGGTGTCCAGAGAACGAGATTTGAGAGGTTCTAAGTGAGGCGCGAGGTCTTCGCTGCGAGACAGGGTTTTAAAAGCCTTGCGAAACGAGCCGTAAATGCGAATCGCGTCTGTTTGAAACTGGCGCAGGGCTTCTTCAAATTGTTTTAGTCCCTCAAAATTGCCCGCAGGCCAGAAGTACTGGTAAAAAGCGGGGGTCACTGCTCGCTCACCGTAAAAGGTGAGCAGGGTATTAAAATGATCCAGAGCCTGAGTGGGAGTGAGAGTCACTTCCGGCTTGTTTAAAAAAGTATGGATGCGTTCTAAGAGCATGCGCTGCGAAACCACGTCCAACGCCTCCATATTCAGGGCCTTTCCCAGCAGTTCTTCTAACAGAGTTTGAAATTGCTGGGCCAGGGCGTATCGTCGGTGGCTGAGCACCTGCCAGTGCTGGTGGGGAATTTCCAGAATTTCGGCAATTTTTTCCAGATCCCCGGTGCCGGGCATGCGTCGTCCCTGTTCAAAGAGGGCAATGGCATTGCGACTGCGCCCGATTTGTTTGGCCAGTTCTCCCTGAGACAGTTCTTTTTTAACGCGATAGTGATAGACCTGTTGTCCCAGCTTGTGAATGGCGGGGTTAACCTTTTCACGGCGAGGCGTCATGAATTGTTGGCAGGAATTGCTGTTTCTAAACTAAAGCGCACCTTATTGCCCGAGCGAATTTCCAGTAAAAAGGCTTCTGCCGCCCGCCGCAGGTTGCTTTCGCCACCTTTCACCAGAAAACCGCGCCGCTGAGCAAAATCGTGCAGGGTCATGGGTTCCATTTCATACATCTCTTCTAAGATGCCGGGAAAATCCCGGCTCAGCAATTGCAAGCCCGCTTCTGCCAGTTCCGTAATATCTGCTGCATGCTCTGAAATAGAGCCAATCAGCGCCAGTTTCAGCGCCAGAGTCTGATCGTCCAGATTGGGGGGGATCACGCCGGGGGTGTCCAGCAATTCCAGATTTTTGGCGATGGCGGTCCACTGAAGTCCGCGGGTAACGCCCGGCTTATTGCCCACTTTCAGAGAGCGTTTGCCAATGAGGGCGTTAATCAATGAAGATTTACCCACGTTGGGCAATCCCATCACCATGACCCGCAGTTTGCGAGGCAGACGGCCTCGTTTTTTCATTTTTGTGGCCAGCCGGTCGTAAAACACGTTCAGCGCCTGCTTGAGATCGTTTAAGCCCTTGCGTCGGGGCACGTCCAGGGCCACCGTGGGATAGCCCAGACCTTTCCAGTGGGCCACCGCAGCGTCCACTGCTTCTGGAGGAGCCAGATCGATTTTGTTGAGCACCACAATGCGATCCTTATGGTGGGCAATGTCGTCCACAAAGGGAAAATGAGAGGACAGCGGCAGCCGGGCGTCTACCAATTCAATGACGCAGTCCACCATGCTGATTTTTTCTTTGAGCTGTCGCTGGGCCTTGGCAATATGGCCGGGGAACCAGTTGATTTTGTTCTGTAGCAGTTCCTCAGCACCTTCAGCGTGAGCATCTGCATCAAAAGACTTATTTTGCATAAGCTTGTTTTGAACCACTTTTCTCCATGTGAATCACCGACATTTCGTTACGAATCAAAGGATGCATTTGCTGACCCTTTACATAGGGCTGTACCAGTTTATATTCCACATTGGTGTACAGAAAAATCCAGGGGGCTTCCTCAATAATTTTGGACTCCGCCTGCTGATAAAGAGCCTTGCGGGTTTCCCAATCGGTGGTGGTACGGGCCCGATCTAAGAGGTTGTCTACTTCTTTGTTATCAAAGCGTACGGCGTTGTCTTGACCAATATTGTCGCTGTGAAACAGGGTCCAGAGGTAGTTGTCCGGGTCGGGATAGTCGGCTGCCCAGCCAAAGCGGAACAGTTTGGCCTCTCCGCCTTTGACGTTGCCCTCATCGTCTTTGGTGGGTTTTACTTTTTTAAGATAGGAGGCCCATTCCAGAGACTGAAGATCAATTTCGATGCCCAGCTCCCGCAGATCCGCCTGTACAGAGGCTCCCAACATGGCGTATATCATGCTCTGATTGTGCCAGAAGCTCATTTTAAAGGGCTTGCCGTTTTTGTCGAGCACGCCATCACCGTCGGTGTCACTCCAGCCCGCTTCGGCCATCAGGGCCTTTGCTTTTTCCAGATTATAAGGGTAGGGCACCTCTCGATCCGCTTTAAAGCCCGGGAAACCGTGAGGCAAAACGCCTTTGGCCACAATGCCGCGACCGTTACGCACCACGTCAATAATTTTACGTTTGTTAATGGCATAGTTAAAGGCCCGGCGCACGCGCACGTCTTTAAAAATGTCTGACTGGGTATCCATGCCCAAATATTGAATGGTCCATTCCTTGTCTTTGATTACCAGAGACTGACTTTGATCGTTGATGTTTTCAATGGCACGGATTTCGTTATTGCCCATAGCGTTCCATTTGGGATCAGACAAAATGCGGTCAAAACTGGCGGCGGGAATGGGGGGCTCTAAATGCTCCAGTTCACCGTTTTCGAACCACATCAGACGAATATTTTCGTCGGGCACAATGTAAAAGCGCAGTTCGTCGATGTGGGGTTCTCCTTCTACAAAGTAGTCCTCGTTTTTGACCAGTGTGACCTTCTGGTTAGGCTTCCAGGACTCAAACTTAAAGGGGCCCGTTCCCACGGGGTGAAAGGTAAACTGGTCTCCCCATTTTTCGGCCTCATCCTGTGGCACGATATAGTAATAGGCCATGGCGAGCACGTGCAGGGCAAAGGGCACTACCCGCGACAGGGTCAGTGATACCGTATGATCGTCAATGACCTGAATGCTGTCCAGATTGATTTTTTCCCCGTTGCGCCCGGCGGCTTTGCAGGCTTCGCGGTATTCGTCAATACCTTCCAGAGCAAAAGCATTGAGAGTCCAGGCGCCGGTGGAGGCATTGCGGGGGTCTGCTAAACGCTCAAAAGAGTATTTTACATCGCTGGCGTTCACTTCTCGTCCGTGGTGAAACTTCACGCCCTGACGCAGTTTAAAAGTATAGGTGCGTCCGTCTTCAGACACTGTCCAGGATTCTGCCAGTGCGGGCACAAGATCTGAAAGGGCCTGGCCTTCCCCCGTGATTTCCGGGCGGTATTGCACGAGTCCGTTGTAGATATTGTGGGCCACATCATGAGAGGTGGTGTCACCCACTTTAATGGGATCCAGCGAGGGCAAATCGCTTTCAAAAGCCGAACGGTACACCGTCCGGTTGCTGTCTTGTTCGGGTTGGCAGGAAAAAGTGGTGCTCAGTAGCAGGGTGGCACAGAGGGCGCGGGCAACGCCGTGAAAAAGTTTTGAGGTGCGTAATTTCATCGGGGGCAATCCTTTCAACGGGGGCGTTTGTGTATTATACCAGCGCCTGCTCTGCAAAATCTTGAGAATGACTTTGCATCAGGTTCAATTTTTCGCGTACAATTTGTACTTGGTAAACGTCCCTCGTTTTCTACTACACATAATTTTAAAGGAACGCTATGCGCTACGAAGAACAAAAAAAACTCAATTTGAAAGTTCATCAGGACGATTTCAGCATGTATCTGCAGTATCAGTTCCAAAATGACACGATCAAGCAACTGGACTATATATTGCAAAATAAGCTGAAAACCCTTGACTGGCTTTATCTTGCCGCTTTACCAAAATCAGGATCAACATTCATTGCAAAAAAACTAACTTCTTTACTTGCTCAGCAGGGTTATATTCACGGGTTCCCTTTTGGCTATTCCATGGATAGGCCTCAGGACCTGGATATTATGTATATTGCTATGCTCAGCCAAAATAAGTTTGTTTGCCAGTCTCACACATCCGGCAGTCTATTCAATACCGAACTGATGAGAAGGTATCACATTAAGCCGGTGATACTAATGAGAGATCTCAGAGACCAGTTATTGAGCAATCATGATCACTTTTATACGCGCAAAGAGGGGCTTTTGTCTCCCATAGGAAGTGTTCAAAGTATGAAAGATGAAAACTGGTTTGAAAAAGATCGACTGGAGCGTCTTCGTCATCTGATCAAGTTTATCTTACCGGGCATTGTAGATTGGTGTAATAAGTGGTACGAAAACAGATCGCGCGTGGAGCACCTTGTGATTAAATACGAAGAGCTTCATACAAATAAAATAACCCTGTTTGAACGTGTGCTTGACTTTTATGGTCTATCTGTTAGCGAAGAAATCCTGAAGGAAAATCTGGAAAAGGATCAAGAAAAAGAACTGCAGCGTTTGAACAAAGCCATCCCATCCCGATGGAAAACGGAATTTCCCGAAGAACTGCTGCCAGAATTCAAAGCGGTTGCAGGAAAAACTATGGAAAGGTGGGGATATGCATGGTAACTCGAGAATGATGACTGGGTACACCGTGCGATTGCTGTTTTACCGAGGCTTCGACATATTTAGAATGGAAAGCGCGTGTAGAATGGAAAGCGCGTGGTGAAAAACTTCTATTTGCAGGTGTTTTGAAACCCACTGGACAGGGTATATTAAAAATTAACACATCAGAACGTACAGCAAGAGGTATCTCATGGGATCCATTGGTAGAAACAGAACCGTTGGCCAGGTCAATCAGACCTGGGATGAAAATATCAAGGTCAAAGAACACAGAGGGTCTTATCCCACCCGCGAAAACGCTGAATTACAGGCTCGTGCAGTGGCCGAATCACCCACTGAAGACGCGGTAGTGACCGAAGAAAACGGTCGCTATCACGTGTATTCCACCAATGAGGTGGGCACATTGGATCCCAGTGCCAACGAAACGGGAAATTACCCCATCCATCAGGCGGACCCTCGTGTGGTGAGCTTTAGTGTGACCCCCAGAGGTTACTCCGGTGAGGATCTGGGGCGTGCACCCGTGACGCAGTCCGTCAGTGATTCTGAAGCTGATGTGAACTTTCCGACGACGCGCGTGGAAAACGGTATTGTGCACGTGGGCAGAGAAACGACCGATTTCAGAGAAAATATTGCGGGGCTCAATTCTGGTGGTGACAGCCTGCGTATTTATGCCGAAGGCGAAGCCGGCGTGCGCTGGGGATTCGGAGCTGTAGAGTTTGAGGGCGGTCTGGATTTGACTATCAGTAAAGACGACGACGGCTTGTACACCGTAGCCCGTACCGGCAGACTGGGCGTTTTTGCGGCGTCTAACCCGGACTTGCCCGTTCAGGGAGAAGTGGGTGTAGCGGGGCAGTATCAGAGTGCGTTCCGTTCCCGAGACCCCGAAGAAATTAACAGCTATCTGGTGGATCTGGCTCGCAACATGCCCGGCTCTGACACCTTTTTCCCCAATTTAGAAGCCGGCAGGGACATGAGCGAAGCGGGAACCATTCGTACGGCCACAGGCCAGTTCCAGGCAGAAATTGAGGGCGAAGTGAAGCTGGGAGGCGTCAAGCTGGAAGGCAACGGTGAATTTACCGCCGAGCGCCGACTGGTAAGTTACCCCAACGGCAACCACAGCACTGATGACTGGTCTCGCAGCTGGTCAGGTTCCGTTTCACTCACCAGGGAAAGAGGCTTTGGCGTACAGTTTTCCGGCAATCACGAGACCTATGTAGTGAATAACAATCCCATCCCCGAAAACAACGGACGATATGTGAAAATCGACGGCAGCGTTGAACTCACCTTTTCCGCTTCAGATGCCGCTAAATTTACCGGGGGCGATACGGCCAAACTCTCTATGGCCCTGATTGCTTCTGGAGAAGCGCTGGGTCTGACGGGAGACTTACTTAACGACTATGTAGCCAATGGCGAGAGCCAGGTGCTAGAGGCTATCAGTGCTGGCGGTCGCGATATTCGCAATGCGGGCATTGCCAGCGCTGGAGATATCACCTTCGGTGTGGCTGCGCAGGCCCAGTGGGAAGTACAAACCGAAGATGGTACCCCCACAGGCAGGCCCGATGAAACCCAGGAAGATCGCTTACAGTATTTCCGCATGGGTACCACTAGCTCTGTCTCTTTTAGCGGAGAATTGGACCTGGGCGTGGCGTATGGTGAGCTTGAAGTGGGTGTGGAACGTACCAATCTGGCAGATCTGGTGGTGGGCCGCACGGACATTACTTACTTGCAGGGACTTTATTTTGAGCAGCCCGGCGATTATGAAAACCTCAAAGCCAAAGTGGGCAATCGCCCGGTGCAGGGCAAAACCCTGAGTCAATGGGAGCAGGAATGGCAAAATACGAACTACAGCCGTGCGGATGAAGCGGTTGTCAATCCATGACCTATGCCTATGATCTGGTGAATAAAACCCATTACGAAAGCAAAGAGCTGGCGGTGTACCCTTTTACATGGAGAGACCACAAAATGGTGTTTGCCAGCGCTTTTTTAGAAGTAGAGTACACCGCTGAAGACATTTTAACGCTCAAGTTAGAGTTAGAAATAAACGGCTCCGTGGATTTAGCACAGGCGGCCCCGCTTTTAGAGAGCTTTGAACTTGACTCTGCTCAATTAAAAGCACAGTTTGCCGTGCCGGAAACCAGCGGTACGCTGTACTTACAGTCTCAGACCGCACCTGCACTGATACCAGAAAAAAAGCGGGTGCTGGATCATTTTTTAGCGTCTCATTCTACCATTGCCCTCGACGATTTTGTGATCACCAAATGGGAAGCTGGCGTCCCGCTCGGATAAGCCTGCTAAAATACCTGTAGCCTATTTTGTGGAGAGATTCTATGCGCCAACGCCTTGCTTTAACTGCTGTCCTTACCTTGTTGGGTTTATCCTGTCAGGCCCCCCGCGCCGTGCAAACACCGTTGCTTCAACCCGTACGCTTCCGTCAAAACACGGCGACCATCAGCGCCAAAGCGGGTGAGCATATTGTCAAACTCAATAATGGGGTCTCCGCACAGGCGTATGCCCGGCGTCATGGCTTGCAATTAGTCATGCCCATTGGCCTCAATATGTATATTTTCAAAGGCGAAGAGGGTCTGTCTCAACTGAAGGCTGACGCGGCCACCCGTTGGGTAGAGCCCAATATGGAGGTAAAGCTGCCTCCTTTGCGCACACAACCTGCTCCTGAGAACCTGCCGCAAATTAATCGAGCGGGTTTGCCCAACGATCCGCTATTGCCTGCGCAGTATGGCTTTGACATCATGGGCACTTCACAAATCTGGCAACAGCAGCCGGGACGTTCTGAGATCGTGGTGGCTGTCATTGACTCCGGTGTGGACGGTCAGCACCCGGAATTTCAGGGGCAACTGTTAGAAGGCTTTGATTTTACGCAAAAACCACCTGTGCCCGGTGGGCAGGTGGATGGTTACGGTCACGGAACCCACGTGGCGGGGGTGATCGGAGCGCGTGCAAACAATGGTCAGGGAGTGGCGGGACTGGCGCCCGGTTGCAAAATTTTGCCCGTGCGTATTTTTAATAACTGGGGACATTCTGAGTCAGGGCGTTCTGCAGCGGCGGTGATCTGGGCCGTGGATCATGGCGCAAAAGTGATTAACGCCTCCTGGGGCAGCCCGTCCGACAGTCAAAGTACCCGAGAAGCTATTGACTATGCGCTTTCAAAAGACGTGGTGTTTGTGGCTGCAGTAGGCAATTCCGGTAATGATGACCCCAAGTATCCCGGTGCCCTCGATACAGCCATTGGGGTTTCTGCCACCAATGCTGACGATCGCTGGGCCAGTTTTTCCACCTTTGGCGAATGGGTGGATCTTGCGGCTCCCGGCAAGGCCGTGCTTTCCACTTTCCCAGTGCAGAAGGGCAATGGTTATAAGATTATGGAGGGCACCTCCATGGCGGCTCCTCACGTGAGTGCCGCTGCTGCGCTGGTGCGCAGTCAGTATCCTGATTGGAATGTGGCACAGGTGAGGGCGCAATTAGAACGCACCGCCAAAGATGTGATTATGAAGGGCAAAGACAAATACGCGGGCCACGGTCGCGTGGACGTGGCCCGTGCCGTACTTGAAAGACCCTAGTTATCTCCGTCTTCTAATTGAGAGGTATAGGTGTTGGTATAGCCAAAGCCCGTGCCCGGTGCGGGAATATCGCTACCGAAGCCCACGGGGGGCTCTACCGGTGGTGGCGGAGCGGGAACATCATTAGAAGTATCTCCGACGGCTGCTGCTGTGGGGACTTGTGTACCCACCTGGGTTAAATCAACGGTAGGCCCGTTTACATTACCGCCGACCAAACCTCCTCCCGGCAAGGGTGCTGCAGGAATAGTGGCTGCTCCTGTAGGTAGTACCGGTGCTGTTACCAGGGCTGTGGGTGCCGTTATGGCCGGTGTACTTACCACGGGGGTAACCGTATTCACTGGAAGTGTGGTGCCTAAAGTAGGTCCAGATATCGTAGGTGCTGAAATGGTGGGGGCAGAAACAACGCCACCCGAAACCGCCGGTGCTGAAAAGCCACCGCCGAAGCCGCCAGCAAAGCCTCCACCGAACCCGCCGCCAAAACCACCGGCAAATTGATTTACTTCAAATCCCGTAGGCTGTGCTCTGGACGGTTGTTGTTCGGGATTCTCAGCCGACTCTACTTCGGACATGGGCACCACGTTTAGAGGTGCGTTGGGTGCCTGTTGGCAACCACTCATGCTCAGTGTCAAACAAAACGTGCCCGCAATTAGATAATTAAAAAATGTGTTCATTATTTTCCCCTTTTTATTTTTAGCATGCACCTATTAAAGGCTTTTACTCAAGCAAAAAGCCGCTTTTTCAGCGGCTTTTCTATGGGGTTTCGATAGCTTTTTTATATCGAGAGTTTACTTGTGATAAAAGCGTTCTTTTACCACTTTTCCGTCTTTCCATTCCTGTACAGAAACCTGCGACATTTTGGTGCGCTCCTGGCCTTTAAAGGTTACGTCCATCCAGGATTCAATCATGGCCACCTGATGGTTTTCATCATAAGCAATGTGGTCTGCGGCCCCTCCATGAAAGGTTTCGATGTTGCCGAGAAAATTTTCTTCGTGTTCACGGCAGGCCTGTTTCCCCGTTCGGGTGCCTTCTCCCACGTCGGTCATAACCACATCTTCGGCGTAGTATTTTTCAAAGGCTTCCATCAGTTGTCCTGAGAACACCATATCTTGTAAGTTTTTTGCGTCTTCTTTAAATCCCATGGTTTAGCTTCCTTGTATTTTTTAATAGCATATGCATTATGACCTATAGTACAAGTTGAATTATTTTAATGTCAAAATAAAAAGTGTGAAGATCACCACATTTTATACGAATTTTATGCCATGATAAGCTTATGAAACAGATGCTTCTTTTATTGCCCTTTCTGGCCTCCTGCAGTTTGCAGATGCAGCAGGCTTCTCGACCGTGGGACGATGTACCCCATAAAACCACCGTGGCCAGGAAAAGCAAAAGCTGGAGACAGACCCACAAAACCCCAAAAGCGTCAAAGCCCACGGCACCCCGCTCCAAAGTAAAGCCCGCCCGCAGGTCCACAAAATCCGGTGGGCTTGTGCCCGTGCCCGAACTTTCTGAAGAAGATAACGGCTTCACCCGGGAAGACGCACAAGAGCGTCCCGTATCTGCCACGGCGGCAGCTATTCTGGCCAGTGCTGAAAAACACCTGGGCGTGCCTTATGTCTATGGGGGTGCCAGTCCCGCAAAAGGCTTTGACTGCTCCGGGCTGGTGTTTCACGTGTTCAAAGAAAATGGTAAATCCATTCATCGCACCGCTGACAAACAGTTTTTACAGGGCCAGGAAGTAAGTAAAGAAGAGATGCAGCCCGGAGATCTCGTGTTTTTTAGTCATTCGGGTAAATTTGTGGATCACGTGGGCATTTATGCGGGCGATCAATTGTTTATTCACGCGCCGCGCACCGGTCGTACGGTGTCCTATGACAGTTTGGACACGGGGTATTATCGCAGTCATTTCAGAGGTTCGCGCCGCTTCCACTAAACATACGCCTGTTATAATTTGATCTTTTGATCGGGAACGGGATCTTTGTCAAAACGCTTCACGCGAATGGTTTTTTTTCCCAACATCAAATGTTTGGCAATGCGATGCATACCGTCAAAGACGCGGTTTCTCGCCGTTAAAATAGGTGGAAAACTCAGATCAGCTTCCTGGATTCGCCGTGCGTGATCCGCAACGGAGCGCACTGTGGGAGGGTGTTCTTCGGAAAACCAGGTGACGGCATCAATTCCCACAATGGATTCAATGGGAATTTCAATAATGTCCAGGTGCTCAGCCAACGCCCAGATACGTTCTATTTTCCAGATGTGTTTCTGGGTGTCGTCAGACTCGATGTAAACGGCGGTCATACGTATTCTCCAACCTTTAATTGCTTGCCCCCTGAGAGCAGCTATGTTACCATGACCACTGCATTTGCTGACGTAGCTCAGATGGTAGAGCAATGGTTTCGTAAACCATAGGTCAGGAGTTCGATTCTCCTCGTCAGCATTTTTTGTTACCTATTTTCCGGGAGCCCTCATATGATTCTTCGCTTTCTGATTCGCCGTCTGGGACTGATGGCTATCGTTTTACTGAGTGTATCGTTTATTGTTTTTTCCTCAGTGCGAATGATTCCCGGCGACCCCGCTCAACTCATGTTGGGAGAACGAGCCACAGAAGAAGCGCTCACCCGTCTGCGCCAGCAGCTGGGCCTGGATCAACCCTTTATTACCCAATACGGCAACTACGTGAGCCGTATTGTGACTCAGGGCGATCTCGGCGATTCCATTGTCACCAATAACCCGGTCATTCTAGAAATTAAGCAAAAGTTTCCCGCCACTGCAGAACTGGCCTTTGCCTCCATGATTATCGCCCTGCTGGTGGGGGTGAGTACGGGCATTCTGGCCGCCATGTACCGCAACTCCTGGATTGATAACCTCAGTATGGTAACCGCCCTCACCGGCGTATCTATGCCCATTTTCTGGCTGGGTCTGATTCTGATGATGATCTTTTCGGCCTATCTGGGCTGGCTGCCGTTGTCCGGGCGCTTAAGCATGATTTCAGAATTGGAGCCCGTTACCAATTTTTACGTGCTGGACAGTCTGATTGCCGGAGACATGTTTTCCTTTGTAGATGCACTCAAACACCTGATTTTGCCTGCGGTGACGCTGGCCACGGTGCCCACGGCCATTATTGCGCGCATGACCCGTGCAAGCATGTTGGACGTGCTGGATCAGGACTATGTGAAAACCGCTCACGCCAAAGGATTGAGCAAAACCAAAGTGATTTTGCGCCACGCCCTGCGTAATGCGTCTATTCCTATTACCACCATCGCCGGTTTGCAGCTGGGCCTCTTATTGAGTGGTGCCGTACTCACTGAGACCATTTACTCCTGGAACGGTCTGGGTTCTTACGTGGTGAATGCGGTGAGTGCCCGGGACTTTCCCGTGGTACAGGGTTGCGTACTGATCTTTGCCTTTACCTTTGTGCTGGTGAATTTACTGGTGGATTTAAGCTATTTTGCCCTCGACCCCCGCATGCGGGATCGCGGCGTTTAGCGTGGCTGCACCCTGAAGCGAATGGCTGTGCGTTCTTGCCCTTTGATTTCCACATCCTGAAAAGAGGGTGTGCTCACAATTTCTACCCCCGAAGGCATGAGATACCCTCTGGCAATGGCGATGGCTTTGACCGTTTGATTAATGGCGCCTGCGCCAATGGCCTGAAGCTCACACACCTTTCCTTCTCGAATGAGTCCCGCGATGGCTCCGGCCACAGAAGCCGGAGGCGATGAAGATGCCACCTGTAGCATGGGTTTGATCCCCTTATCCCTTTTCTTATGATCTTAGCACGTTCATTGCATCTGTGACGGTTTAATGCTATGCTTTGAGGGACTTTTTATCACCCATAATCACCCGACTTTATGCTTTAGAGGAGCCATGTACGCAATGAGATCTCGGATTGCCTTTGCAGGTGCCATATCCCTGCTTTTGACCGCTTGTCAACCCCCCCAACAGGTGGCCGTGGACGTTTTCCGTCTACAGGGCCAGGTGATGGTCCCCCAACAAGATCAGTCTCTACAGCCTGCTGTAGATCCTAAAGTATCTAGCAATCCCTTTTCTTTAATGGCCGCAGCCCACGCCGCTACCGGTCTTACCAATGCCTCTGCGGGGGTTGAAGTACGTCTGCTGCGTATTGATGACGAAGGCCGCCCCATATCTAACGAAGCGCTAGCCACCGGGTTTACCGATTCTGAGGGTCGCTATACCCTGAATGTCCCCACCAATATTTCTTTACCCGCCACCAATCTGGTGGTGGAAGTGGGCAATTATGCCACCGGCAAGTATTTACGAAACTTTGCGACCCAGGAAGAATTAGATCTTAACCCCGTGACCACGGCTTTTGTACAACTTATGGTAGATCGCCCTGAACCTCTGTTCTCGTTGCCTCTGAACGTGGTGCAGGAATTGCGTAATCTGAGTGCCACAGAAACCCAGTCCGTGGACTATGCCACCGTGGATCTGGCTACTGCTTTGAAT
The DNA here is from genome assembly GCA_964342365.1 of uncultured Candidatus Sericytochromatia bacterium. Classification (GTDB taxonomy): domain Bacteria; phylum Cyanobacteriota; class Sericytochromatia; order UBA7694; family UBA7694; genus CAXRDE01. Next base: position 12,575 of record CAYFGW010000134.1, read on the forward strand.
ACTACCCTCTCTGGCTTAAAGGCCAATACGGTGATTAATACCCGTTTAGACCAGTTGCTCAATCGCGTGGTATCGGGCAAAGTGCTGGCGCCCAACGGACGCCTTGCAGCGGCACCTGCTTTTCGTATTGACCAGTTTTTTGTGCCCGCTGCTGCGGCTATCACGGGTATTCAGCCCGTATCCTCAGACGTGGTGGTCACCCTGTCTCGTATCGACAATAACGGTAATGTGCAGGGACTTCCGCTGGCGACCACTCGTACCCAGTCGGACGGCTCCTATTCTATGGTGTTGCCTTCGGAAGCTGCTCTGGGCAGTAATTACGTGCTTTCTGTGGGCAGTGGTCCCAGCCAGATGCGTGCCATGCTTATTGGCACAGCCCAGCTGGATATTTCTCCTCTTAGCGAGGCCACGACGCGTCTGATAGTGAATAACGGTACGGTACTGTCACAGCCTAAAATCCCCATCACCGAATACAGCGCTTCTGAAATTATTGCCATCTTAGACGCCGTTCAGCGCAGCACCACCAACACTTCTGTCAGTGCCGCAGGCTCTGTGGCCGCAGCCCTTGAACTGATTGAACCGGTGATTCAGTCCGATAGCGTGGTGCAAAACAATTTGAGTGCCGCGGGCGGTCTGCCTTCTCCTGTGGTGAATAACACTGTGCCCGTTACCGGTAGAGACAGTGTGACCCTCACAGGAACGGCCGTGGCCAATAGTATTGTGACCGTAGAGGGCGGCACCCAACTTGTGTCCACCACCCTTGAAAGCGGCAGCACCAGCTACAGCATTCAGGTGCCCCTTAAGCGCAATACCAATCATACCCTCAAAGTGCGTGCGGTAGTGGGCGGCGTGAGCAGTCTTCCCACGGAAGTCAACGTGCGCACCGACACCCTGAATCCCCGTATTGTGGTAGACCAAATTATTGCCCGTAATCCCGACGGACAGTCCTTTGAAACCATTATTACCGGTTCTCCAGGAGCCATCGAAGACGGTGGTCGCGCCAATATTACGATTTCAGGGCCCAAACTGGGTAATTCTACCGTCACCCGCACCAACGCAGACGGTTCTTTCGAAGCTCGTCTGGTAGCCGACTCTGGCGATGTTTTGAACGTGTCTGTGGTAGACGAAGCGGGCAATC